>NZ_DLNW01000044.1:0-365748 GCF_002478435.1 Pseudomonas sp. UBA7500
TGAACCCGCCTCCTACTCGATCAGGTGGTTCGGTCTGACCACGTAGCTTTGCGCGCACACATGATGCGCATGGATTGCGGAGTTTTAAGTGTTTAAGAGAATCTTGATTTCCAGTGCTGTGGTCACGATGCTGGCTGGCTGTGGCCAGGCAGTAAATGACGCACGTCTGTCTATGGCACTCAATGAGTTGAGGCAGAATTGTTTTGGCAACGACACATATAGCTGCCGCAGTCAAACGATTGACTTTAACCAGAAGGTTCTTGAGCTAACCCCGTTCAAAAGCGACGCCGCGAAGGAGAACATCACTAAGCTCTTTGGAGAGGAGGGATGGTCGCTGTATCAAGATATCGCTGACGAGTTTGTAGAAGACGGCGTGGACGCGCTTGAGGACTTGAGACCTAATATTTTCGCGCGAGTTTTCTTCGGTGATTCGCAACCTGTGTCCCCAAAAGGGTATGTAATGACCTTAAACCCGGAGGACATGGGCCGTGCGTTGAGCGAAATACAAATGGAGTTTTCTGTTCGTGCTAAGAAGGCAGGACTGAAGCCAGACGATCAGGCACTTCGGAGTTACCAAATGATTGCCGATGCCTTGAACAGCAAAGGTAGCCCCAGCTCTGTCGAGCCAGTGCCTAATGCCGACGTTGATACCATGGCAGCAGGTCCGGCCGAGCCGCAATTGAATAACCCAGTTGCGACCCCACCCCCAGTCGTGATGGCTCAACCAACTGCTGCAGCACATTCGTTCCCTGAACTGACTGGCGCCATCAATGCCTACATTGCGGGGCTCGATACCGACGGCGGTGTAGAGTACCCAGAAGGTCGCCAAATCATTCAGGTGGATCTGAATGGTGACGGTGAGTTGGATGCCGCAGTGCTCTATACCATCGAAGGCTCAGGCGGCTCACAGACGGCGTATCAGACGCTCTCTGCGTTCTACCATGCGCCAGAGGGTTGGCAAGCTCAAGGTGGCGATGCTGCGATCAGTGGCGCCGTTCGGGAGGCGCGTGATGTCGGCAGCCGCACTATCTTCATTGACGCCCTGGTTCAGGGGGATGACGATCCGCGTTGCTGCCCGACGCAGCCATACCCTCAACGCTTCCAATGGAGTGGTGACAAGTTCATCGAGCTTCCTGGCGCCTAGTCGCAACTGGACGGCTTGAGCACGCCCCATCCTTTTAGTCAGGGCCCTATCCAGGCGCAGATCTGGCAGGCCCTGACTAAAAAATCTGGAACTCCCCTGCATTTATCTAACTCGCATGGATTGAATTTTATGCGCGTGTGTAAAGCTCTTGAAGATCTAATTCGGCAAATATGCGACTGATATATAAGGACTTCTTATATTGACTCCGTCATACTCGAAGGCCAGGAGATTAGTGTTTCTCCCACGGGCTAATGAAATTGAAGGATTGTTATGCCATCGTATCGCGAGGATCTCAAGCAAGTGTGCGCCGAGTACCGTAAATGTCTGCGAAGGTGCCGCAGGCTCCGTGTAGACGCGCTTGGTAAAAACAGCCGACCATACGTAATGACACCCGATCAAGACCAGGCACTACGTGATCTAAAATGGGTAATGATGAGCATAAGCGTATCGCCCAGTTGTATGCCGACAATGATGGGCCAGTTCCGAGTAAATACTTGGCTGATGTATCGTTCAGCGGTTTACATCTCGGGCCAGGTGAGGGTATGAGGCCCGTGCATTTTTTCTCAGCAATGCTCGTGATCATATTAACGGTTATCTTTTTTTTCATGCGTCCTGCCTGAGCGGCAGAATGGTTACAATGATCACAGCCCCGCTGAAAAGACTCAGCACACGAAAAGTGATCAGTAATCGCCTCTAATTTCGCTGGTCGGAGTGGAGAATACACCTTTGCTTTTTTTGGGCATGTGGCCTTATCATCTTTGGATAAGTCGGCACGCTTACTCAAAGGGTATTGGGCTATGGGGTTTCGCTTTAATCGTCGGATAACAATAGTGCCTGGAGTTAGGCTGAACATCTCACCTAGCGGTCTGTCCGCCTCAGTTGGTCCAAGGGGTTTGAGTATGACCTTGGGACGCAACGGCACTTTCCTCAATGCCGGACTGCCGGGTACAGGGTTGTCTTATCGTCAGCGGTTAGACGGCGGCCGCCAATCACCGGCGGCCAACTCGACCGCTTCATCAGACTATTCAGGACCAATCAGGATCAGCGTGCAGGATGATGGGACACTGTCTATTGTCGATGACACTGGTTGCCCGCCACCTGCTTCAGTGGTGAGGCGCGTGAAGAGTGAGCAGTCTGCAGAAATTGAGGCGCTGCTTACCAAGGCCGCTGAAAAGTTGAATCAAGATCTCGCTGATTGCCTGAGTGTCCATGTCGGCACACCGCGGCCCGGGAGTCTGCCGGCATTACCACCGCCTTTTTCGATGCCGATTCCGACTGCACCTGCTTCAGTTGAGCCTGGCCTCATTGATAGGCTGTTCAGGTCTGGCAAAGTTGAGGCTGACCGCCTCACCAACGAGCAGCTGTATCAGCAGGATCTAGCGGAGTGGGAGGCAGCCCGTGACGCGTATGACAATGAGCGCTCGGAAGCTGAGAAGACCTTCCGCCTGGCTGGGAAGGGATTCAGTGCTCACATGGAGAAAGCGCTTGATTACGTGCTGAGCGGCATAGCCTGGCCCAAGGAAACGAATGTTGCCTATCAGTTCACCTACGATGCAGCCGGGATAGCTTTGGATGTGGATCTACCTGACGAGGGTGATACCCCGCGGCGTACTGCCGAGGCAAAAGGCAATGGAAAACTCACCTTCAAGACACGAAGTGATGCCCAGGTGCGAAGGGACTTTGTGGGATTGTGTTACGGCTCTTTGTTCAGGGTCGTTGGCGAGATATTCGCGCTGCTGCCGGCAATCAATCGCTGCCTGGTGTCAGGGTATGTTCAGCGTAATGACCCGTCGACCGGTCGCCTAGAGGAGCCGTATATCTTGTCTGTAGTCGTGCGGCGGGAGGACTGGGACCTTTTGGACTTTGGCCGCATTGAGCACATAGATCCTGTCGGCGCGCTGAATAGCTGGGGTGCTCGGGTCGACTTGGACCGAGCTGCGCGATTCCGGGAGATCCAACCGTTTGACCTTGATTATCTGGGCTGAGATGAACTGCGGCACCGTGGTGCCGCAGCTTTCATACAATTACTAATTGATGACTCCTAGAGCTTTGGCCCCTTTGAGCCATGCGGGGAACTCCTCCATTAGTTTGTCGTACAGACCGTCTTCGGTGAGATCATGGAGGTCATCCATTGCAAAGAAGCTGCAGTTGTCGATAGCTCGGCCAGCCAGATCGTCAAGTCGCTCCAGGATGCCGTAGCCGTTTCCGCCCAGGCCGACAAATTGCCAGAAGAAATTCTTGGAGGACGCTTCGATCATCAATTTTGTGATTGCGCGATTCTCGTGCACACCACCATCGCTGATGAAGATGATGTAGACCGGGGTTTTGTCTCCGCTTTGATTGTAATAGTCCATCAGCAGCCGCATCACCTTGGGCTCGTCGTTTACGCGCTGGCCCACATCCCACTTCCGCCAACCACCTTGCTCAGTGTCGATGTAGTCGCTGTAGTTCGAGAGAGTGGCTGGCGAAAGCTGAACTGGTTTGGCCCCAAACCCAAAAACATCCAGCTCGCCGTCATCGTCGAAGGCAACGGCGAGTGGCATCAGCCGGTTCATGGCTTCTTGCACTCTGCCTCGGCTGTACTGGCCATTCATAGAACCACTCACATCGAGCACGAAGGCTAGCTTAGCTCTCACCTTGGTGAGGTTGTTTTTCTCCAGGCTGATCTGAGCTTTTTTTGCCAGGCTGAGCAATGCTGGCGCTTGGGCTGCGACCTTCTTCTCGAGAGAGAACGTCCCCTGGACAAGAGGCGGCGCAGCTGGTGCTGGTGCTGGGGCCGCGGGTTCGTCGCTCACCTCTCCGCCGAAGTGGCGCACAAGCGCGCTCAAGCCTTCTTTGAAGCCCTGCAGGTTGGCGAGCATACGCCACTCGCCACCCTTGCGATAAATGTCGGCAACCATAATCGCCTTTTCAACGGAGAAGGTGCCGCCAGAGAATTCACAGGTTGCGGCGTTTGGTGCACCTGGTCCGCTGACGACAAAGCGACTTGATGAGATGTCTTTCATGGCACCCGCGCCGTCGATCGCTGCGGTGAATACCAATCGATCAATCGTTGCCGGCAATGCGCCCAGGTTGATCTCGAACTGGCCTGGCCCAATCAGCCGGATGGCATCACCAGGTGCGGAGGTTTGGTTGAAGAACACCATGAAGCGGTCATCGGACAGTTTCGACTGCTGATCAAGCCCGAAACAGGCTACGTCGATCACGTGGCTTGACTGAATGGAGACCACAACCGTGAGGCGGTCAGAAATACCTATGCTGGACAGCGGCAGGCGCTGGCCCTGTGTGATTTGCATACTGCGTCCTTGAGAAGTCAGGTCCGGCGGTTGAGAAGCCAGGACAGCGTCCTGGCGGTGCCCAACACAGCTTAACGTCCGTGGGAATAACGGCGAAGGTAAAGCCTACTGGTTCGGGACCATTGGCCTATGCCGGGCGCGAAGCTTTCGGCGGACGAGGAGGGTGATCGCAAGCACTAGAATGAGCAGCCCGCCGAAGAATAGGGTAACGAAAACTGGGAAAGGCTCGGATTTGCTGGTTGTGGCCTTGATGTCAGTGATGTTTGGGAACATCGAGAAAATCTGGAAGCGCCAGCCGTAATACCGGATGACCGCGAGCTGGTTAGCGTCACGCGAGTAATCCTGGGCCTTAGCCTGCAGGTCGGCGCTATCGAATTTGAAGTACCAGGGGAATCCCCAACCGGTATCTTCATTTCGATAGACCGCTACCTCACGTTTTGCGTCGGTTGAAACAGTGTTGATGAAATAGACATCTCGGGTTGGACCATCAGCCGGATTTTCAGCGCTGATCACACCATCCGCATCCATGCGCTTCACCTCGACGCCAGTCACATGAACGACCTCATGGCGCGGCAAGTAGAAGTGGAGGCACAAAGCGATTGCCGTAACCAGCACCAGGCTGAGGATTCCAAGCGAACGTTTTACCCAGGGCATCAAAGTGATCACTCTTGTGAAATTGGCAATATGCAGGGAAACTGGGGCACCTGCGCTGGAGAGTTGTTGCAAACTACTTCAGGCAGGTCGGAGTATATGCTGCCATATCAAGGTGAATGGGCCTAGCAATCTCCCACCCGCCTTGATGCATGGCTGACCCTAATGGGTATGGCGCGCGTGCGTTGGGCGGCGCACGGCGCAGGGGGCTCACGTTAGCGCAGGCACCCGATTGAACTCGAGGCACTCACCCACGGGGGTGAACTTTGGGTTGCGACAAACCCATGCGGTTAGAGCTGTGTACGCTGCGGATAGCACCGTAATCAGCGCCATGGTTGCCTTTCCCTGACGACGCATCCGCGATTCGAACCTTGCTTGGGATTCGCCCTTGCGACGAGCACCACCGTTGAACAGCGAGGCAATCAGCATCCCGATGACGACATAGAAGACTGTGATGAGGGTTAGCTTTGCCATCAACGTAAGGAAAATGCTCAGGCCCCCTCTGTTGTTTTTCACTGTGGCATAGATCGCATAGGTAATCGCGAGGACGAAGCCTGTTATCACCGAGAAAACGGATACGACGCCAGGCATTTCGAGCCATTTACACACCGCGGCCGTGACGATCCCGAGTGCAGGAAGTACGTTAGTGATCAAGGCGTCGGTATAGTCACTGTAAATGGTTGCAGTCCCACGATGGTGGCGTACAACAGCCCAGATGGAGAGCAGTAGGCCCAGCACCAGGGTGTATTTCCAACCAGGACCGTTGATGAACCACGTAGCTACGGGATTCGATTCCTGTTGAGCTTTAGTGCTACCCGGGCGGACTGCCGGCAGTGTGGATGCTTGAGGTGGAGTGCGTTGTGCCATTTGCGCTGACTGGCGCTGCTGATTCGCCAGGGCCGCTGCTTGCCTTTCGCGCTCGGCGTCCGCGGCGCGACGTTGTGCGGCTTCCCGTTCTTCTCGGGCATGCATTGCCAATACGCGTTCGTCACTCGCGATACGCTCCAGTTCCTGAATCCGACTTCCAAGGGCCTTATCCAGGCACTTCTGGTCTTGGCATTGATTTCGGATCTGAAGCCACTGCCTTTGCGATTGACGAAGCCCCTCTGGGTTGGAGGACACTGCGACGGCCTTCTTGTATGTACGATCGAGAACTCCATCCACTCCGGATAGGTAGCCATCTCGGCAAATCTCAGTCTCTGCGAAGCCCGACGCTTTTGAGCAGTCGAAACTTGCTGCTGAAACGCTTCCTGCGGCCAAACCCAGTACCAGCGCGATTGCGCCCTTTGTAAGCATTTTGAACTCCTTTAAAGACAGCTATTCCTGACCCTCCATCTATCGGCTGGCGGGCGATGTAGTAAAGAGCCATCGTGGCATTTTGTCACTACGTAAGCGTCCGGCGAACTCACCTTCCGAACTCCAGCATCAATGCAAGCTTGCCTAAACCGCCCGCCTAAGGAGGGTTAGGCCGTGCATCCGCAGTCCCTAAAAAGCTCGACCCAATTCTGTACGCCCAATTTGGGATGACACGCGCCCTGAAGCCGGTATCCTCCGGGTTTCTTTCGGAGCCAGCTGGAGGGCTACTTGTCGCGTTCGAACGAAAAAGGCGGTCTGGCGCACCTGGTGCACCTTGAAGGCATCCCATTTCTCATCCCGCTAGACAAGGTCGACGCCCTCCTGGCGCTGAATCGTCCAGAGCAGCGTGTGGACTGGCGATGACGGTCACGCTCAGAGGCCGCAATTCAGACACATCCCTGGCGTGAAATCATTATGATATTGCCGCGGGCTGCCTGAGAGCTTCCATATCAGGGAAGGAACCTCTTGAAACCCGAAGATCGGCAGATAGGTTCAGGAATAAAGCTCGGCTCTCACCTGATTCGGCACACTGCTTTTGGATAATGCGTAGCTTCTGGCTTTCGGAGCTGCAGGTGCCGTTTCTACACACCAACACTGACAAGGAACCGTTGGATGCTCCTAGTTTTGCTCGCGTGCCTCAACGCTGTCTGTTTGCTAGCAGGCCTCCTCTTCAACGCTGAGCTCCTAAACGTCGCCGGCGCGGACATACCGCTGAAGAAAATGCAGGATCTCGAAATATACAGCCAGATCCTGGCGTCAGTGACCGTCTGCCTGACTGGCTGGCGAGTGTGCATCTGGGCTCATCGCCGTTGGGGAGGGGAGAAGTACCTCTGGCACAGCGTGGTAGTAATGACATTGGTCGCCGCTCCTGCAACGTGGTGGGTTCAGGGGGAGGCGCCGGATCTCATCGCTGAGAAATTCCCTCACACCCTCCGGGTATCCAGCCTCTACGCCTATGTCACTAAAAAGGGGCTGCTCTACGATTCCGTTCAAATCCCAGGGCTTCCCTATCAGGATTACCGGGAGCACGGCGAGGGCAAGGCATTCATTGCAAACCTCGGGATTTTGATGAGTGCGCAGGGGACCTACGTAGAGAAGATCGACGGGAACTTCCCAGCATTTGCTGAGGCCGTTTTCAAAGGTTACACGCGCCGCAACGGCGATGCGCTCTACGAGCGCCTCCAAGCTGAAGTGGTACCAACCACTCTGGATGTCATCCGCGCGTATGCCCAGCTTGAAGCACTCCGGGCTACTGGCATAGGCAATAGTGAGTGGAAACCCATCCGGCTGCCCAAGCCTGGCGAGGACCTCGGGTTTGAGCCAACAGTTGCTGAATACGCCCAGGCGATCAAGCCAGGCCTGCGTAGTCGGCCGCAGGTCGCTCAGTCTCCTGAGGTCATGTACATGGCCAGCCAAGCGCTAGGGCCAATTTACGTGAAGGGGATGAACGTGCTTGCCAGTCGCGAGCAATTCGAGAAGTACCTTCCGCAGATCGCCCGCAATATGGCCACCGATGTTGCGCACACCGACATCCGCGGTGAGCAAGGCCTGAATGTGCTCAAAAACATGTGGTTCGTCCCCTGGTCGCTGTTGAGCGGGCTCTTTCTTGGAGCACTCAACCTGGTTGGCCTGATCTTGTCCGCCTGCGAGCGGCGGGGACTGATTCGAGGCCGCCAGTGGCTGCTGCGCACCTTCTCCATCGCTGCAATCGTGGTTATCCCCCTAATGGCCGGCAATGCCCTTGTGCAATCTGAAGGGTACAAGAAGGCCTTCCGCAGCATTGATCACGGGCAGACCCTGGTTGCGGGTGTTTTTCATTGGGCGATGACTGCTGAAGCAATGCTCTACAACCTCACCAAGCCACTGCTTAAAGCAGAGTGACTGTTCGTAAAAAGGAGTTTCAACGTGCGTAAGAAGTTTGTCGCCACTTGCTTGGCTATCGCCATCGCTAGCACGACCGGGTGTGCTCAACTGGGAATCAACAAACAGCAGGCCGGTACGATCATCGGCGGCCTCGCTGGAGCTGTCGCTGGCGCGGCAATGGGTAAGGGCACCGGCAAGATTGTGGCAATCATCATTGCCGGCAGCCTCGGCAGCTACCTTGGCAACCGTATCGGCGCCAGTCTCGATGAAAAGGACCAGCAAGCCCTGGCGCTGCGTACCCAGGAAATCCTGAACCAACCTGTAGCCCCCAACCGACCCACCACCTGGGCGTCGGACCATTCTGGGGCGACTGCTGAAATTGTGCAGGGCAAGGAGTTCACGCAGACCAAAGTCGTCGAGGTCAAGCGTGCCCCTACAATCCAGGCCGTTCCGTCGATGCGCTTGATCAACGAACCTTACGTGACCAAGTCGAGCGTGAATGTACGATCCGCCCCGAATTTGAAGGCTGGCAAGGTCGGCGGTCTTGCTCCGAGCACAGAGTTCACCGCGGTCGGCTCCACGGGTGACTGGGTTTTGGTTGGGCGTAAAGGAGTTACAGTGGGCTATGTGCACAAGTCCTATGTGCAGCCGAAAGAGCAAGCCGTAGCCCAGCGCGCGGCTCCAGCTGCCAACCTGGACGATATGGACGTGAAAGCAAACAAAGAGACTCAGGCATTCGACTTGGACTCCATCCAGTCTCTGCAGACTCAGCAGATCGCGGCCGAAACATCCTGCCGCCCGGTGACTGTGAGCCTCAAGTCCGCAAGTGGCCAGCCTGAGCAGCAGCAGAACACCTTCTGCAAGCAGAACAACGGCACTTGGGAACTGATCTAAGGATTCTCCGATCAAGTCAGCACAGTCCATCTGACCTGTGCTGAAATAGCCCTCCGTCCAACTGCCTTCTACAAGTCCGCCATCCCATGAGTCAGATGAGCTTTTCCGATTTCGAGTACGCCGGCAAGCGCAAGCAAACCCGTCGCGAGCGTTTCCTGGCCGAGATGAAACAGGTGGTTCCGTGGAGTGGACTGGTGGCGTTGATCGAGCCTCACTACCCAAAGGCTGGCGGTGGCCGCAAGCCTTATCCTCTGGAAACCATGCTGCGCATTCACCTGCTGCAGAATTGGTTCTCTTTGAGCGATCCCGCCATGGAAGAGGCGCTGTACGAGATCACGTCGATGCGCCAGTTCGCTCGTCTGACGCTCAGCGCTCCGATCCCCGAAGACACGACGATCATGAACTTCCGGCACCTGCTGGAGAAGCATCAGTTGGCGGCCGGCATTCTGGAACCAATGGAGCTGAGCAATTACTGCGAGGGCTTTACGGGCTGTTCGGTGCTTCCCTGGATGGGGCCACAGAAGGCGGCCTGGCTGATTGGGCAAAATACCAGGTTGGATCAACCATCGGCCGCGGCACTGCTGGCGCATACATCCATGCTGATGAGTTAAAGCTCAGCCATAGTGGGGATAGTAAAAGCGGCAAGATCCATATCCAGCTGTTGGGTGTGGACCAGGGCAACCAGTACCTGTCGCACCAAGGGTCAGAAATGATCTTGGTCTCCGATGTACCTGATGAGGTTCAGCCTGGTGATGAGATGGGGCCGCATGGGGAAGTTGTTAAGCCCAAGTACTCGTGGGGTGCCAACATAGCCGTTCGATCACCGGTGACGGGATCATTCCTGATTGCAGCCTCGGGGCAGTTCGGAACCAAGGTCGACCTGGATCTAACAATCACGCGCTCCGACGACGGTGAAGGGACCATGAGTTTTGTGGTCACTCACCGCAGCGATGGGAGCGAGGTGGGCCGTATCGTGCGCGAAGCTCGGTTCGCCGCTTTGCCTGAGCTGGATGCAGTCCAGGAAACACTCAAAACTGGGTTGACCGCCTTCATCGTCGGCGCCTACGACAAAACCGCTAGCCAAGCCATCCTGACTGACGCTGCCGGCAGTTTCGCTCGTAAGACCAAGGTTGAGAGCTATGCGCTGACCTATAAGGGATTCGATTCGCTCAAGGTGCCTTACAGTCAGGCTGGCAATTCGGGCAGTGCGTTCTGCGGTTCTGCAGGCCTTGCAAACTGGCAGAGCGATTTCGGTAGCAAGGGTAATGCGCACAGCGACTCGGAGTGTGCTATCGCGTTGGCCTTGGCGAAGAGCGGCTCGTTTGAGGAAACCTACACGCTCCATCCTGAAAAGACCTTGTTTGCATCCCTTTTTGTTACCCCTGGATTTGAACTCCAGACCGATTAATCCGTGACCTGCGACCCGGTACTCCTGGGTTGCAGGATATTCACCTCGCGCCTCTAGCCCCGCTTCCTTTGTCGGCCTGAACAAACGGCAGCCCCTTTTTGTCATCTCGACTATAGAACCTGCCATGGAACAGGCTTATTATCGGGAAAACACAAAAAAACCTGACCGATTGATCAAGGATTCCCAAAGATGAAAGTCGTCATTGCCCCCGATTCCTTCAAAGAAAGCCTTTCAGCTGAGGCCGTTGCGGCGGCCCTGGCGGAAGGGGTACGAAAGGCCGTCCCCAACGCTGAGATTGTGACCGTTCCAATGGCTGATGGCGGGGAGGGTACTGTCGCAGCTGTTCTCGCCGCAGCCGGAGGCGAACTGCGATCCACCCAGGTCAACGGACCCCTTGGTACGGAGGTCACGGCTAGCTGGGGTTGGCTTCCAGATATCCGCACCGCGGTGATCGAGATGGCTGAAGCCAGCGGCCTCCACCTGGTGCCTGTCGGCCAGCGCGACGCAACGCGGACCTCCACTTATGGCACTGGCCAACTCGTTCAAGCGGCACTTCGGGCCGGGGCTCACCGGATAATCATGGGTTTTGGGGGAAGTGCTACCAACGATGGTGGGGTAGGGATGCTTCATGCTCTTGGGGCCAAGTTCTTGTGCGATGCCGGTACCGAGTTGCAGCCTGGCGGTTTGGCCCTTCAGCAGCTGGCCCGCATCGATCTGTCAGGTCTGGACTCACGGCTGCAGGACGTCCGATTCGAAGTGGCATGTGACGTTGACAACCCGCTCACCGGCGAGAGAGGCGCCTCGCATGTCTTCGGCCCTCAGAAGGGTGCAACGCCTTCCCAGGTCCGGGAACTGGATTCGGCGCTGGGCGTTTATGCCGACATCGCTGCAAACTTACTGGGCAAGGACGTGCGCAATTCACCAGGAGCCGGCGCTGCGGGTGGAATCGGATTCGCAGCGAAAGCATTTCTTGACGCAAGCTTCCGCCCGGGTGTTCAACTAATCGCCGAGCTGGCCGGCCTGGCTGACGCGGTGAAGGGGGCCGACCTCGTAATCACCGGGGAGGGTAAATTGGATCAGCAAACCTTCTACGGCAAAACCCCTGCAGGCGTTGCAGCTGTTGCAAAAGCGGCGGGAGTACCGACGATCGCTATTGCCGGTACCCTTGGTGAGGGCTACCAGCTCCTGCGCGAGATTGGTATCTACGCGGCGTTCTCTATCACCGCCGGGCCTATGACGCTCGAGCACGCCTGTAGCCACGCCGCGGAGCTGCTTCGTGATCGAGCATTTGATGTGATGAATGTTTGGGCTCTCGGCGGTGCGAACTCATAAGGAATCGCACGAGCTAACTGCTCAGGTTTAGTCCACGACTTGCTAGCGTGCCTTAGTGAGTAATTGATGTTACGACATACACTAGCATGCATTAATCAATGCAAAGCTATGGTAAGTGTTGATACAGAGTAAGCGTACTGGCAAACCGTCTTGCACGACTAAGCCGGACGCCACCTATGCGGCAGCAGCGTTGCAATCTCACTCGCCCGCTGCGTAGGCAAGCGCGTCAGCACATCCTTCAGGTAGGCATACGACTCATGCCCATTGTTCCGGGCCGACTGGATCAAACTCATGATCGCAGCGGCGCGTTTGCCCCTGCGAAGAGCCAGTTCTTGCGCCCCAGTGCCCACGGCCGTATCTGGTTCTCACACCAATTATTGTCAATGGGTACAGCCCCGTCATCCAGGTAGCGCGACAACGCAGTCCAGCGTTTCAAGCTGTAATCCAGGGCTTTGCCAATAGCCGAACCGTTGTGCACGATATCGCGCTGGGCAACCATCCAGGCATGCAATGCATCCATCACTGGTATCGCCCTTTCTTGCCGTATTCGGCGGCGTATGTCCGATTCCAGATCCTTGATTTCCCCCTCGATCTCGCACAACGCCTGCATGTAACGCAAGGCTTGTTCAGCCAGCGTGCTCTTGTGCGTCGCATGCAGTTCGAAGAACTTGCGTCAGGCATGGGCCATGCAGCCGATTTCAGTCACGCCGAGTTCGAAGCTGGCCTTGTAACCGCCGAAATCATCGCAGATCAGCTTGCCCTTCCAGTCTTGCAGGAAGTTACGCGCATGCTCGTCGCCCCGGCTGAGGCTGAAGTCGTAAACAACAGCCGAGGTTTCGCAAAACGGGCTGGTGGCGTAAGCCCAAACGTAGGAACGATGGGTTTTCTTGGTGCCCGGCATGAGCATTTGCACCGGCGTTTCATCAACATGAACGACCGGCTGTTCAAGCACCACTTCGCGCAGCGCATCGACCAGTGGCTGCAACTGCACACCGCAGGTGCCAACCCATTGGGCGAGGGTCGAACGCGGGATAGCCAGGCCGGCGCGGCCAAACATGGCTTCCTGACGGTACAGCGGTAGGTGGTCAGCAAAATTCGCAATCATGACGTGGGCCAACAAGCCCGCAGTCGGGATGCCCTTATCGATCACCTGCGCCGGCACCGGAGCCTGGATCAGTGTTTCGCAACTGTTGCAGACCCACTTGCCACGGATATGGCGCTCCACGGTGAACACGCCAGGTGTGTAATCGAGCTTCTCGCTGACATCTTCACCGATGCGTTTGAGCGTGCAGCCGCAGGCACACTCCCTGTTGTCCGGCTCGTGATGGATCAGCGTGCGGGGAAACTCTGGCGGCAAGGCGCGACGCTTGGGTTTCTGCTTTTCCTAGGTAGGTACCGGAGTAACTTGCAGCGACTCCAGCTCCGCTTCAATGGCAGCAATATCAGTGTCGATCATATCGTCGAGCAAACTGGCCTGTTCCGGGCTCATTTGCTCGCTGCGCTTGGCGAACTTGAAGCGCTTGAGCTGGTCGATCTCGTGGCTGAGTTTTTCGATCAGCGTTTTGTCGTGATGGATCTTCTTGTCCATGACCTGAACGGTCTTGCCCATCGTCTCGACTTGCTCGTCGAGCGCCGAGATGCGTTGCGGCAACTGCGCCGCCAGAGCGCGCAGTTGTTCGGGGTTCAGTTGGTCGAGGTCGGGGATCGAAGTCATGCCGCCGATCTTGCCAGATCAGCGTAAACAGGACGACAGGCTGATCGGACAATTGCCCTGCCGGATGGGGCAAGGTTCGGCTTAGAGGATGGAAATGGCGTTTCCGGGGCCAACTCTTCCCCATGGCAAGCCCAGTATCAAGGCGTGTAGCTGTTCGGCGCTCAGCTCCATTTGTGAACCGTGACGCGTGCCAGGCCAGGCGAATTTACCTTGGGAGAGCCGACGTGCCGCCAACCAGATGCCCAACCCGTCGTGCACCAGCACTTTCATGCGGGTGGCGCGGCGGTTGGCGAACAGATAAGCGCAGTGCGGCTGCGCCGCACCGAACACTGAAATCACGCGGGCCATGGCAGTGTCGGTACCGGCGCGCATGTCCATCGGCTCGGTGGCGAGCCAGATGGCGTCGATGCGGATCATCGCAACAGCTCTCGAAGGAAGCTTGCGCAGGCGGTTGCGCTGTCCACTGGCCAAGTCATCTTGATGGGCGTGCGCGGGTGCTGGATTTCCAGGCTAATACTGGGGGGCTGAGCATGCGTTCCAGCGTCGAGCATCTGCGGATGCAGCGGGATGAACGCAGGCTGAAGAGCCACGGCTTTTTGATTGTGCAGCCGAATCCATTTGTGGACGAGGTTGGCATTGAGGCTGTAGCCCAAGGCGATGTTTGCGATGGAGGTACCGGGCTCGGAGCACTCCTGGATGACCTGGGCTTTGAAAGATTTGCTGTAGGTACGGCGCTGAGGGTGCATGGAAAATCCGCTTGATGGGCCAGAAATGGTGTCCACTTAATTAGGTGGACACCATGGCCTTCGGCGGTTGCGTCAGGAAGATGTGTTGGCCGGACGGATACGATACAGACTCGGCGAAGCTGAAAAAGCTTGAGCAGGAACTGGTTGAGTTGACCAGCAGGCTGAGAATCGGCACATGCTACATTGCTGATGCAGACCTGGCGATTGAGCAGCAAGCCTTCCATGTGAAGGACTTCACCGCCTCTAGCCTGAAGCCCCTGCTCAGTCCTGCAGCTGAGCTGTTTTCCAGAATGCATGCCGGCGAAGTGTACAAAGGCTTGGGCGTTTCGGAAGGCGAAGATGCATTGAAATGGAACTGTCTTCGCCGAGGGCCATAAGCCTGCATTGGACGCAGAAGGGAAGCTTAGCCGGAGGCAGCGCCAGGATCTGGCATTGTCACCCTACTAGCCCGAGCTCGGAATACCGGAGGAAGCTTCTTCCTCGATGAGCCAATTGCGCATTTGGATGACCTAAATCGAGTGGCAATCTTGGATATCTTCCGGCTGGTGTCCGCCTCGATACCGTCCATGAACCTAATCTTGACTACTGCCAATGATTCGCTGGATCGGCGCATGGCTCAAAAAGTTTTCCAGCATTACGGACAAGCATTTGTTGAACATGATTCAATTGGAAGGTTACTCCCGCACCGGAGCTAAAATGACAGTTCAGGGCAATGCGGCGGTGCCTAATAACCCCGGTCAAGCCGAGACAACTGAAGGATCAGCCTTAGCGTATCCAAGCGGCTGAAGCGTGGCAATCCTTTGGAATCCGTCGTCATAGAGTAGGTCCAGCCCTAGCCACGCTGTCAATCGTCAAGTTTGCAAATTTAGGAAGGGGTTGTTTGGGGGGGGCAGCAGACCAACGAGATTGGCGTCACGCAGGATGTAGCCGTTAAGGGATGTGGTTTTCCGCGGGCCTCGTACAGTACAAGTCCAAATGTTCTGGCTATTGGGCTTTCTGAGATGAGCATTCAGCTTTTCAAATTGACGTTGGATTCGTCGCCAGGCTTCGCTTTCAGGATCTTCCGCTGCTAGCTCTGGATGCTCCGCAGCGTAGCGCTGGAAAATGCCCGGCGTGACCAGGAAAAAGGTGCCGTCCACGGTGTGGACCTTTGCCTTGCTGTCGTTGACCATTAAGCGATGACTATGAATTCCTTCGCGCAGCCATTCGAGAAAGGCAAGCCCCGCGCCATCTTGTGGTGGCGCAGCGGTGGAGTACAGGCTTTCCGCGCTTGGTCCAGTTTCAACCTCGCTCGGTTCTTGCAACATGTCGATCAAATCGTCGAGATAGTCAAAATCCTGGTTCGGGTGCTCGGGTACGGGCTGTTTTCCTTCCGGAGTTGGTTGCGGTAGGTCCAAAGCCGACTCGCAGGTTTCACCGGTCGGCAGGGAATGCTCCATCATCGGCTCAACCGTTCCTTTAAAGCAGTCTGGCCGGGGTTCATCGGCCCAAATCAGGCTCGGTTGCAGGCGGAGAAAGGTAAAGCGATGTTGCCAGTCATCGTCTGTTACGTTGGCACTCCATACCGCTTTGCCCCCAGGTGTCGCGTCCACTAATCCGTGTGATTGCAGTTCATCGAACATGGCGATGTTGGAGGAGGGAATACCGTCCACCGATTGAGCCAACAGGTAGGCACGCAGCCTGTCGGTCGCGGTTTTGCTGACCAACCACAGATGGTCGGCGGTGAGCCAGCCGGCCGCGCCGGGCTGGTTGAGCTTGAATTCGTTCTTGATCAGGTGGCGCAACCCCGTCAACAGGTGATGCTGCAGCGAGTGCTTGGGTGCTTGCAGTGCCTTTGTCGGGTTGGCACCGATGTTCTGTGCCGTGGATACCCGGTCGGCTTGCAGGACCAACTCTCCGAGCGTGCCGGCGAGCTCGTAGTGGTCGGCTAGCAAGGACAGCAAATGCCCCCACAAGACAGGGTAGCTGCTGAGCCAGTCGAGTAGGCCAGGACTCAGGATCTGCATATACAGCAGCCCAGCGGCGGCACCGTGTAGCTGGTAATCCCGGTCGGGGTGGTAGCGGAAGCGATAAGGCTGATTCAGGGGGCCGTGCCAAGGGTGCCAGGGTTCACCGTTCTGGTACTCCACATGAAGATCGACGGCGATTTTTCCAACATCATGGAGCAGGGCGCCGTAGGCAATGGCGGCACTCCAGGCGTCAGCCTGCGCGGCCTGATCTTCCGGAGCGGCACCACTGGGGAGTAAGTAGGACTGGCGTAACTTCAGGCTGCACGCCACCAGCTCCAAGCCGTGGTCGAGCATGCCACCTGGATAGGCATGGTGATGGCTCTCACTGGCCGGTAGTTGCTGTACATAAGTGGCAAAGCGACGTATCGGTTCGAGGTAGAGTTGTTCGAACTGTAGCGGGGAGAGGGCCGTGTATTGCCAGATGCGCTCGAGCAGCCTTTTCCGGTGGCTGACAGCGAGCAGTGATTCCGCCGACAGTGGTTGATGAAAGCCCACGGCGGCGGGAGAGGTCTCTTCGGGAAGGCCTTTTTGCGGTTTGAACCACCAGCGTCTCATCGCAGTACCTGCCTTGCGTTCAAAAGGTCCTTTTGCCTTTTCGGATAAGCCTCTTACCCTTGCGCCCCCTTCCATTGACACCATTACCCTTTACCGCCTTGACCTTTTTCGCGAGTGCGATAATCCGAAGTCTGGCGCGTCGGGTTAACCGGTCGATCGGCATAGCCGACCCTTTCGAGTGGGGGTAGACTGCCCGGCATCATGTTTCTGATCTGGGGCGCTGATGACGCTGAGTGATGCGGTATTGATCGTACTGCTGGCGGACCGGATTCATGGCACAGATGCTGCCATTCGGTCTGCCGCCAAACGCTGTGCGAAAAAGTTGCCGCGCAGCCAGCGCGACAGCTTGTTCAAGATTGGTAGCAGCGCCGTGCCTCGCGAGGTGGTGGCGCACCTCCGTCAGAACTTGTCTGATTGATCTGTCACTGAGTTTTGCAATTAATGAGCATGAAATGACCCTTAGATTGGGAATTAATACTCGGATGTTGAGTGTGTCTCAGTTAGTATTCATTCACGTGTCTCATACCTAGGAACGATTTCTCATGTCCAAACTTGCCGAATTCAAAGCACTGGAAGCGCAACTGGCCGCGCAACTTCAACAGCTGGATGCGATGAAAAACGATTCCGGCCTGAAGCAGGAAATCGAGTTTGAACAGAAGCTCAAGGCCTTGCTGGAAGAGTACGGCATGAGCCTGCGCCAGGTGATCAGCATTCTGGATCCGTCCAAGGGTGTGAGCGTGAGTGCCGCAAGCGTGTCGAGCGGTGCTCAGCGCAAGCCGCGCGAGGTCAAGCGCTACAAGAACCCGCACAGTGGCGAGGTCGTGGAAACCAAGGGTGGCAACCACAAGATCCTCAAACAGTGGAAGCAGGAACACGGCTCGGACGCCGTCGAGAGCTGGCTGGAGTAATCGACTCCGCATAAGCGGTCGATGCTGACCCTGCAGAAAAACAAAGGCCCCGAATTGGGGCCTTTTTGCTGGGTGCGCCAGGCATGGCGCGTTGCGCGTAGCGCAACCCGCTTGGTTGTGGTGGCCAAAGCGGGTGACTTGGAGGTGAAAGTCCTCTACACACCCGGCAAGGGGAAGTGTTAGCCGGAGGCAAGGGTGTCGTGGGTGACCGCGAATCTGAAGGAAGCCCGAGGCAAACTGCTGGCCTGACGAACAGGAAGCGGATAGAGGCGGCACAGCGGGGTGAGGCGGCCCAAATCGTCAAAGCCCAATACTTGCACGGGGCGCTGTGACGTAAATCCGACAGGCATAAGCAGGAAGGTCGCGCGAATTACCCTGGGAGATCTGCACGTTTGCCGATGTGCTACCGAGCGTCGAGAGGCGACGGGATGAACGTGCAGAAGTCAGCCGAAGCCGTAGTAAGTGGCGGATAACCGCGCCACCAAGGGCCGAACAGGTTATGCCGCTAGTAGGCGTCACTGTCTCGTTGGTAGCCGTAATGCAGAAATTTCCTACAACGGAATCTGTCACTCCGAATCCCGGCCAGAAGCCGAGGGTGATGCCTGACAGTGCAAAGGTGCCGGCGGCGTCAGCGACGTGGACGAACGCGGAGCCGGACACGCTGATGGAGCGGGTGCTTGCACCGGCCAACCTCAGGCGTGCGTATCAACGCGTGGTCAGCAACAAGGGGGCTCCGGGTGCCGATGGCATGACGGTCGCTGACTTGGCGGGCTACGTGAAACAGTATTGGCCAACCCTCAAGGCCAGGTTGCTGGCCGGTGAATACCATCCCCAAGCAGTGCGAGCGGTTGAAATTCCCAAGCCGCAGGGCGGCACACGGCAACTGGGAATCCCCACCGTCGTGGATCGCCTGATCCAGCAAGCATTACAGCAACAACTCACGCTACTCTTCGATCCGCTGTTTTCGGACTACAGCTACGGTTTTCGTCCGGGCAAAAGCGCTCACCAAGCCGTTGAAATGGCCCGCTCCCATGTGGCGTCGGGGTATCGCTGGTGCGTGGAACTCGACCTGGAGAAGTTCTTCGATCGGGTCAACCACGACATCCTCATGGCTTGTATCGAGCGCCGTATCGGAGACAAGGGCGTGCTCAGGCTGATCCGTCGCTATCTCGAAGCCGGTGTCATGTCGGGCGGTATCGTCAGTCCGCGGCAGGAGGGGACGCCGCAAGGCGGCCCGCTCTCGCCGTTGCTGTCGAACATCCTCCTGGATGAACTCGACCGCGAGTTGGAGCGACTGGGTCATCGCTTCGTACGCTACGCCGATGATGCGAGCATCTATGTTCGCAGTCCTCGGGCAGGCGAGCGGGTGTTGGCCAGCACCGAGCGCTTCCTGTGCCATCGTTTGAAATTGACGGTGACGGAAGAAGAGCCAAGTGGCAGAGGCTTGGAAGTGTGACTATTTGGGCTACGGGATGAGCAGGCACCAGCAACCAAGGCTGCGCGTGGCAACGATGAGCCTGGGGCGCTTACGCGAACGACTCAGAATATTGCTGCGCAGTGTAAGGGCCCGCAAAGTGGCGACCGTCATTGAGCGAATCAACCCTGTCCTGCGAGGCTGGGCTGGCTATTTCAAGCTCAGCCAGAGCAAACGCCCACTTGAGAAATTGGATGGTTGGGTCAGGCATAAACTTCGCTGCGTCATCTGGCGTCAATGGAAACGGCCCTCAACGAGGGCGCGCAACCTGATGCGCCTGGGCCTGAGCGAAGAACGTGCCTGTAAATCGGCCTTTAATGGCCGAGGCCCGTGGTGGAATTCGGGGGCGTCTCATGTGAATCAGGCGCTACCGAAGAAGCTGTGGGATAGACTCGGACTGGTCTCGATACTGGATACGATCAACCGACTTAGCCGCATGATCTGAACCGCCGTGTACGGAACCGTACGCACGGTGGTGTGAGAGGACGGCGGGTGCGAACCCGCCTCCTCCTCGATTTGAGGGAAATCACGCAGTGAGTCGCTCCGGCGCTTCTGTGGTGCGGTCGGCCTGCAGTGCCAGCAGGAACTCCGAGGCCTCACGGGCCTGGCCACTGGCGCGGAAAATCGCACGCTTGTCTTCCTTGAGGATCTTCAGCCAGGGGGCCAGGTACTCCTCGTGGCGCAATTCTCCCTGGGTGGCGGTCAGTGCGCAGAGAAACGCTGCACCCATTTCCGCGACCAACTCCTCGAAAGCATAGGCTGCGGAACCGAACGCATGCCCGCCGGTGATGCCATCGCGATTCAAGCGCGATCGATGACCCGACCAGTGAGTCAGCTCATGCAGGGCCGTCGCGTAGTAGCTGCCGACGTCCTCGAATTGAGCCTTGGTGGGCAACTGGATGCGATCGCGCAGCGGCTGATAGAACGCGCTGTCGCCATAGCAATGCTCGATTTGCGCGCCGCTGGCTAGCAGCAGCTGTTCGGCCGGGGCATGGTCAATAAAAGCGGGTGGCTCGGTGTGCTCAGTGGGGCCTGGCTCCTCGTCAGGCAAGCCTTCGGTCTGCTCGATGTTGAACAGGCAGTGCGTGCGCAAGAGGGCAAACTGCACCATCTTGATATTGCCCTGGTCATCGCGAACGAGCTGGCCGTCCTCGTCGTGCGCCTCCTTGCTCATCGGTTTGTACAGCACCGCGAGGGTGGATTGCTCGCCCTTGCGTACATGGCCACCCGCTTTGCGTGCCTGGTTGATGGTCAGCCAGCGATCCTGGGTGAAACCTCGCAGGCGCGCCTCGGCCCACAGCAGTGGAATGTTGATGCCGGTGTAGGGTCGTCGGGTGATGGCGTTGATGGGAAAAGGAGATTCAGCTTTTGAACCGGTGGTGGTCCAGGGTTTGATCCAGGGGATCACGCCTTGGCTCAAGGCGCTGACGATCTTGTTGGTGACATCCAGATAGATATCGGACATGGCGTTCTCCGGGCGTGTAGGGGGAACGCTTCCCAGCCGGGAAGGGTTCCCGGTGGGGCAAGTGAGGCAGTAGCGGTGCTGACAAGGTCAGAGGGCGGCGATATCGACTACGATCTCGCCGGGTAGCCGGATGAGCAGAAAAGCCGGGCCCCTGTGTGGCGTGATGCGATCCAGCTGAAGCTGCGGCAGGTGAGCAGGTACTGAAGTGCCGTTGTGCCGCAAGCGGTCGAGTTGCAGTTCATTGGGGCAGTGTGAAGCACGCGGTGCCGAAGTCAGCACGCTGTTGAGCAGGTCTGCCAAGCGCAGGCCTGACTGTCCAATCGGTTCCTCGCCTGTGACAGGGTCAATGAACTGCTGCCAAACGCCTGGGCTCAGCACCACCGCATCGGAAAAGCGCTTCATCCTGGACATTGGGACCTCCGCGTAGCTGATCCCGCGGCACCTCATGTGAGGTTCGTGCGTGGACCTGCTCAATCTGAACAAGGCATTGAGCTGGGTGCGTCCATGTATTAAACCGCGCTTGGACGTGAGGTCAATCTCCGATCTACACCTCATATGGAGGGCTCTATCCAGGGAGTTCCAGCGAAGACTTCCGTCCTTGGACTCCTGACAAACGGCGATCTTCAAGCGACTGAAGATGGATGCGAGAGGCGCCCAGAGAGGCCCGGTTAAGGTGCCGCTCTGGGTACGCGTATAGCTCGCTTCTGCGTTCAAGACTTGCCTGCCGGATCAACCTCGGCGGCCAGGTACAGGTGAGTGAAGGTGGCCTCTACCACCAACGATCCTGCAGTGCCGCGAAGGCTGGCGAGGACAGGATCATCGATGTCGAAGTACTCGGCAAAATCATCGCCGCCGAATTCTTCGCGGGCCGATTCCACCAGGTGTCGAAGTCGTCGACGCTGGGGTTGCAGCCAGTGGCATAGGCCACGCGTTTGCGGCCGCCACCGTCCGGTTTGCTTTCGCCGATCTCGGACATGAGGTAAACACCGTGGTCCTTGACCAGTATCAGTCTGCAACCATTGATACCGGCCTCGGCCAACACGGCGTGAAGTTCAGTGCCTGTGAAACGCAGCATGATGAGATCCTCCAGAGGGTGCGGATGAACGCCACCCGCGTGGGAGAGTTCCCAGCACTGGAATGGATGTGAGTAAGGTGCAACGAAGAGGCAGGTTCAGTGAACCCGGGGATTAGAAAGCGTTCATCACCGGGGAGCGGTGACCATACGAGCTGCCGAACGCGAATCGCATTTCGGGGTAACCATCACATGCGTGACGTAGCCTCAAAGGTTATGGCTACCTGGGATGCCAGAAAAACCAGCGATTGCACAAGTGGTTTACCAAGCGAACCGATATTGAGTCAATGGCGCTTTTCAGTGGAGGCAATGTTCCCTATCCAATGAGCACCACCGGCGATAATCCGGGTTGTCCAAGTGATCAACGGTCATGGAATTCAGCGACAGAGGAGTAAGCTAAAGCTTGGATCCAAATTAACGGTAGTGGTTTGGCCGCAAGCGCGGTGATGGGTAAGGGAGGTAATCAAATGTCGACTCCAGCTTCTGCCAGTTCCGGCCGGACCGGTCTCGGCAGGTTTCTCATTCGCACTGCGGTTGATGCTGGTCGAATGATGCAACGACTCGAAACGAAAGTGCTGCACTCTCGCATATTGGTTTCAGTACCTTGCAAGTATCGGCGATTTGGCTTGCAGGTTATCAAGTTGCTCCTCGTCCTTGCGGTTGCGTCAGTTGCACTTTTCCTGGCGATCGGAATGGTCGCTCTCTGGGCTATGGCGGCACTGCCCATTACGGCGTCCGATGATGAGGAACCTGGTGTGCATCAGGTCAGTCACCCTCAACATCAACACAAGTATCCAGAGCTGTATGACGAGTACGGGGCGCTCAAGTAGAGTCTTATTTGAGTTTCTGGACACCTGTCATTAGCTGTGATGAGCCTCTTCCTGCTTGTGTCTGAGCGGCCTCTGTTCCACGAGTAAGAAGGGTCTGGATAGCACTTCCCACGTTGTATCCCGCCCAACTCATTGCACCGATAAAGATCATCGGTAGCAAAACAAACATTGCGCCCATGACGTACTCGATCACCTGCGCGGTGACCGTTCCGTCCATGAAGCCTGCTGTCGGCAACGACAACAGCGCCTGGTCTGTGACCGATACCTGGTTGTACAGCGTTTCGAGCATGCTCGAGTCGATCCAGCGCGCGAGCTCCCACCAGAAGGTGAGCATGTGCAGCGTGAACAGCGCGAACGTGATCGTCATTAGCGCTTTGAGCTGGTACGTGCTGATCAGCAGTACCAGCGGCAGGCTGATAATCGTGCCCATGATCAAGAAGGCCTGGACCATCGGCAATGCTGCGCGTAGCGCATTCATTGCCGGGAAATTACTGAACGAGCCTAGGGCCAGGCCGGTGTTGGTGGCCAGGTCGTTCAGCCCTTGCGTCAGCGAACCGCCGCGGGCGCTGCTGCCGTAGTCCTGGAACACCTGCCCAGGCGCCATGCTCAATGACTGCTGCCGTGGGCTCACCAGCTCGCGCAAGGTGGCGTCTTCGACCTCCGTAGAGGTGCGCCCCGTCAGCCAGCCCCGTAGTTGCGATAGCAGTGATGGATCGACCTCGGCCACCAAGCGATCGCGCAGTCCGATCGTGCCGTCGCTCCACCATTGTTTGCAGGTGGGGTAGCCAGCGCCGTTGTCGAGCTGCGGCAGCGAGGTGTCGCGGATTTCGTCGTACGGCCAATCGACTCTGGGCATTCGCGAGCGGTCAGTATCGTAATAACCCGGTGTATTGAGCAGGTAGGTCGAGCCTATCCAGGACGCATCGTAGCTTTGCGACTCGTCCAGCTCGGGGCGATTGGTGAACAGCCGCGAGCGCGAAAAGCCGTAGCAGTCCCTGGTGAAGTCGGCGACTTCCTGCAGAAGCACTTGGTCATTTATGCGCGAGCTGTCGATCTCCATGCGCATCGCGCGGATGTCGGGCGCGCAGGGAATCGACGCAGTCGCGGCGGCAGTGATGCCTTTGCTCATGGCATGCACGAGAAACCACCACACCGGCACGTTCGCTGACTTCTCGCCGATGGTGTTGAAAGTCGTGCCCCAGGCCGTGTCGGCGGGCCTGGCCATTGACACTCCACAGCGCTGGCTCGCGGCATCGTCGAAAGTCAAGGAGGACAGGTTCAGCGGGAAGAACGGCATGCAGCCGAACAGAATGACCACGTAGCTCATCCACAACCGGTTCTCGACGCGAGGGATCGACAGCAGGCCCTTGTTGCCCTCGTCGGCACCCTGTTGGCGGGCCGACAGCCACTCCTGCAGGATGATTGCACCGAAGGGGGCGGCGAACAGCCCGGTGTCCGCCAGCGTGTTCCAGATCCCGTTGTTGATGATCCAGGCCAGCAGCGACAGGTAGTACTCGAGGTAGCTGTTGGTGCTCATGTTCATGGCTGCACCTCACACGCGACACAGCTCGACAAGGATGATCGAGCTGAAGCCGATCAATCCCAGACGCTTTAGCCGTTGCTGGTCCACAGGCGCATGCCGCCTGCGCAACGCTGCGGCCCAGCCGGTGAAGATCAGGGTGTACAGCAGGGCGCGCCACCACGCGAAGTAGGTGGCAGTTGCCCGCGTTGGTGCGAGCCAATCCAGCTGGGCGGCGAGGAGTTGGATTGCCATCAAGGCAATCAGCAACATGATCAGCATGGTGCCGAGGATCAGCAGCACGTGGACGATCAGTGATCTCATAGATGACGTGATCATGGCGTGCTCCTCTCCTGGTCAGCCCGACGCAGTCGGTCCGGCTCCGGATCGCGCTGATCAATGCTGCGCGAGGCGTCGGCGCCGCCGGCGTGACGATCGAGGACCAGGCTGGCGGTGTTGGTGGCCAGCGACTGGCGTACTTGCAGCTCGGTTTGTAGCAGGCGAATCTCCCGTTCCAGCGTTTCGACGTTGCTGTTGAGGGCAGTCGTGGCGGGCTGCGCCGATGCCACGTTCGGCTCATGGCTGCCGGCGAACAGCGTGCGCTGCAGCAGCATCGCCTTGTAGATCACGCTGGACAGCGCGGTCTCACTGGCGAGGCGCCGGGCCAGCAAGTTCTGGTCAGGGTCATCGCGCAGCCCCTCGATGACGCCGCGGGAGACCTGCAGCAAGGGACTGGAGACCTTGCCGAGGTTCTCTGGGGTGGGCTGGTCGGCGCCCGAGACCATCCGTTGAAGTCCCTCCAGGTTTTCTGCGTAGGTTTCCTGTATTAGCGGCGACAGGCCCGTACCGGCGGTGACGCGCAGCGTCTCGCAGTCATCGCAGGTTTCCACCTCGGTTTCACCGAGCACCTGTGTCGCCCATTCCGAGGCCTCCTCGGGGCTCGACCAGGCTTGGCAGATAGCGCCATTCTGGCAAGCCGATCCGAGGGCGGAGGTGTCTTCGACGGATCGGTTGTGCAGCAGGTTGTAGCCGGCCTTGACCACGTCAGACGTCACCCGGATGGGTTGCTGTCCGTTACCGCCGGCCTTCTGCCCACCGACCCAGCTGACGCCGTTGTTGCCGTTGTTCGACTCGGTATCCTTCACCGCCATTACCGCATCGCCGCCGGACTGCTCGAGGTTGTGCTGCATTTCCTGATTCTGGGCCAGCGCGCCCCAGCCGGCTTGGTCGACATTGTCGGCCATTTTCGCCGCCATCGCCTGGCAGGTGAGCTTGGAACGATCGAAGTCGATGCGCCCCTGCAGCACGCCATTGCTCAGCAGCTCATACAGCCCGGGGTTGGCGCGCTGGATGATCATTGCCGGCAGCGACATGACCGCCTGTGTGGCGTTCTGGATGACGTTGCCCATGATCTGCTGGAAGCCTTGGGTGGCGCCATTGAGTTGGTTCTGCAGGGTGTTCGAGAGGTTCATGTTTCCGCACATCATGTTGGCGCGCCACGACATGCCCACGCCGAGGCCATTGGGTCGGTAGAGCGAGGAGGGCGCTCCCGCCGCCGAACCGCCGCCGATGGTGTACATCACGCGGTCATCCAGCACTGGCGCCTGGTCACCAAGGTGGTAACCGTTCTCGGCGGCATGGCCCGTGGCACACACGAGGAAGCACACCAATCCGAGCGCGAGGTTGTTCATCATTGGCCTCCATCAAAGTCGATGCTGAACAGGAAGGTCTGGCCCATGCGCTGGCAGCAGCGGTAGGGCCGCCACAGCGACCAGGCGTAAGCGCCGTCGGTGCTCTGGACCGTTGGGCTGGGGAAGATGGCGCAGGTGTTCTGGATCACCGGGACCAGCAACTGCCAGCGGTGATTGTTGACGTTGTTCTCCATCACCGGCTGCGGCGGCCAATAGCCGGGAGCCGGCATCGGCTGCAGCGGCCAATAAACGTGCGGCTGGCCGACGCGGGTGATGAAGTCGCTGGCGCGCTGGGCCATCACGGCCGCCGCTTTGAAATCATCGGGCTGCACCAGAAAACCGTGGCGCGGATACACGCTGCCCCACATCTCCCCGAGAGCCTGGTTGCCGATTTCACGCATACCCGGGACCAGCGCCTGCGGATAGACGGATTCGGGAACGGCCTGGCGCCAAGCCAGCGGATCTAACGTGCTGAGGTAGTAGGGCGCAAACGGCAGCGCCCCACTTGGGCAGGCATAGCCGAACGTATGCGCCAAAGCGGTGAGGGCAGCCCCGCCGGGATGGCCAATGCCGTCGACATTCTTGAACCTGGGCAGGTTATCGCGCTGCGGCGAAGGCGTGATCAGGTTGCCACCCCCTTGCGAGGCCGGCGTGGGCGCCGACAGCGCCGACATTTCGCTCCAGGGATTGGCGCCGGTGTCGGCATAGCTCGATACCACCAGCTCGGGAATGAAGTGACGGATCTTCGGTGAGGTCCGCACCGTGCAGCCGAACGGTGTGCACAGCAGCCAGTAGCAGATTCCTACGACCCGATATTCCAGACACTGCAGCGAAGTGACGGAGGCTATGAGGGTTGGCGTGGTCAATGCCAGACACTGCTCGGCGGCGAGCATCAGAGCTGCCGCAGTGAAGGCACGGCCACGGCGAGCGGTTCTGGGTTTCGGCGCTTGGCTTCGGGTGAAGGCGGTGAGGTTCATGGGCAACGCTCGTCAGGTTGCAGCGGTGTGCATCCGTGCGCCAAGTTTCAGCATCCCTGATCCGGTGCTGGAGGAGGGCGGACAAACCGAGTCCGGGGTGATCGGTTTCGTCGGGCGCTCGATTTAGAGGCGCGAGATGAGCAAAATGCTGAAGGAGTACATATGTGCTCTTTCCGATTTTTTCTAAGCAGAAGGGCTCGGATAGCCCTGACGGTATCGTTCACGAGATGCCGCGCAGGCGATCAATCTCCGCCGCGATCTGCAGGGCGGCTTCCAGCTCGGACTGCTGGTGCTCTTCCATCAATCGCCAGCGCTGGGCTTTTTCCTCGGGTTCGGTCATGGCCAACGCGAGGTACAGGCTCGGTGGGACCGCGCGGAACAGAGTCTCCAGATTCTTCGACAGGACCACGCCCTCGGTGTATTTGCCCGAGGCTTTGCTCGCGGAGAGCAGCAGTGCTTTCTGCGCCGGGGTGAGTTTCTTGAAGCGGGCGATCTCCTCGATTTCTGCTGGCGGCATATTCAAGCAGATCCACCACTCGATCATGTTGAGCATGGTCTGCGCCGCATCGGGCAAGTCGGCCATGTTCTGCGTTGCCAGCCAGAACCAGGCGCCGAGCTTACGCCACATCTTCGTTCCCTTGACCACGAAGGGTGCCAGCAGCGGGTTCTTGGTGATGATGTGGCCTTCGTCGGTAACCATGATGATCGGTCGCCCCAGGTACTGATCGCGCTCGGCGATGTTGTTCACCGTGTTCATCAGGCTGATGTAGCTGATCGACATCTGCGCCTCGTAGCCCTCACGGGCGTACGTGGCGAGGTCGACGATCGTCACGTCGCTCTCCGGCCAAGGGGTGCCGGGCCGGTCGAACAAGGCACCTTCGAAACCCTGGCAGAACAGGTCGATCGACTCGGCCATCTCCTGCGCGCGCTCGCGGCGTTTGTCCGGAAGGTGAGTGTCGCTGGCGACCTTACGCAGGGCATCGCGAACATGCCGGGTCAGCACCTGCTGCTCAGTCGCCGCGCAGTGCCGGGCGGCATCGAGGATGCACTCGCGGATCAGACTGCGGTCTGCCCGGGTCAGGCGCGCCTCTTCCTTAGCTTCGCCGCCGGTGATCATCAGCCTCGCGGTGATCTCCAGTTCGCCCAACACATCGCGCTGCTCGTCATTGTCCGGCGCGGCCTCATCCAGGTCTTCAGTCGACAGACTGGCGACCTGGTCCGGATGTTCGATCAGGCGTCGGGCATGGGCGAACGGCGCCAGGCTCACATCACTGCCTGGTTTGAGCTGAACCTTGTTGACGGACAGCCCGAGGGTGGCGAAATAGTCACCCTGTAGACCAAAGGAGTTGCCCGCCTCGACGATGAACAGCCGCGGCCGGTACACGGCCATGACCTGCATCAGGATCGAGACCAGGGTGGCCGACTTGCCGGCGCCGGTCGGGCCGAACAACAGCAGGTGGCCATTCATCGAGCGGTCGAAGCGTGACAGCGGATCGAACGAAAGCGGCGCACCGCCACGGTTGAAAAAGGTGATGCCCGGGTTGCCGGTACCGATGCTGCGTCCCCAGAGCGGCAGTAGGTTGGCGACGTGCTGGGCAAACAGCAGTCGGGTGTACCAATTCCGTGCGTCCCGCGCCGGGTTGTAGACCATCGGCAACCAGCGCAGATAGCTGTTGCACGCGGCCACTTCATCGCCCTCGCGCACCGGCTGCAGGCCGGCGCCGAGCAGGACGTTGGCAGCCTGGACCGAGCGCTGGCGCAACTGCTGTTCATCGGCACCGCGCAGGTACAGCGCCAACGTGCCGCGGTACAGCTTGTGCTGGCGACCAATCAGCGCGCGGGCCTCTTCCACGTCCTGGCGGGTTTGGGTCGAGGCGAGGTTCTCGCCGATGGCTTTGCGCGCCAGGCGATTGAGCTGCTCCTCGAGCACATCCTGGGGCGTTATCACCAAGGTCAGGCTCATCACCGCCTGCTCGGGCAACTGGTCGAACAGGGCGTTTAAGGCTTCGCCCTTGCGCGTTTCGCCGGTCAACTGGCCGATATGCGGTGGCCTGCGCAGCTTGTCGACCACCATCACGGTGTGCGGCTGCTGATCGAAGTACCACAGACCTTGCTCGCTATCGGAGCACGGCTCCTGAAAGAACAGCCGCTCGGCGAAATCGTGGTCGAACGGCAGCGGCAGCTCCTCGCCGCCCTCCGTCTCCGTGTAGGGCACACGTCGATAGAACGCGGCAGGCGTTTCGTCGGTGAGGGCAGGGGCGGGGTTGAACCAGGGCAGCAACCAGGCGTAGAAATCACGCCCGGCTAGGCGTCGAGGGCTGACCCCGCAGGCCTGCAGCGAGGCCACCAGGCGATCGCAGGTGCGGTTCAACAGCTGAACCGAGCTTTGCCCATCATCGTCAGCCTGCTCTCCGAGCCAGCGGTAGACCACTAGGCGAATACGCCGATTGCTGCCGCGCCACGGCAGGTGAGACACCACGTGGTCGTCGAACAACCCGCCCGGTTTGCCGACGGCTTCAAGATGGCGGTGCATTGAGGCGAGGAAGGCCTCGGTGAACGGCGTACCTCGCGCGCGCGGCGCGATGTAGCACTCCAGGCGTTCAAGGAATGGGGCAAAATCAATGTTGTCCTGACAGAAGAACTGCACCACCCAAGGTGCCTGATCGAGCTCGTCGAAGCTGTCCTGCAGTGCATCTTCCAGGGCGTCGCGTGCCGCCATTAGCCAATCGGGCTCACGGCCCTCGGTGCCGATCGGCTGCAACTCGAACACGGCGCCCACGGAACGGTTGTCGTCGAGCAGAAAACACTGCTCATCCTCGAGGTATTCGACCCAGGGCAAATGGTCGGCAAAGCTGGGGTTGTGCGCGTACTGAGCGGCCTCATCGGCCAGAGTGGCGCGCCGACGCCGCGCTGCGCGCCAGGGCTGCCAGCGCGGCGGGTCGCGACTCGCGTCATCGGCCATCACAGATCGTCCAGGCGCTCGCCGGGCAGCGCGTATTGGACCTTCTCGTACAGCGGGAACACGGTCGAGTAGCCAGGCACAGGCGTCTCTTGGGTACCGGCCAGGTGCGGGTAGACGTACATGACCAGGTCTGGGTTAGGCAGGCGCGGGAACTGTGCACGGATTTCGTTGGCCGCCGTGCGCGTGTAGGCGCTCTGGTCGTTGATCAGGCGCTCGGGATCCAGCACCGGGCGACGCAGTTCGCCACGCGCCTCCAGCAGCTGCTGCTGAGTACCAACCGAGCCACCGCCGTTCCAGATATCCAGCATGGTGTGATCGCCGTGGGGCAGCATTTCTTCCTTGCTGGTGGAGCAGCCGGCCAGGTGCAGGCCGAGCAGCAGGCTAATCCAGATCCAGTACCGAGACGGATGGGCTTTCATGGTTCACTCTCCGGCCTTTGGGTTCGTAGTCGATGCTGATTTCGTGGTCCAGGTGTAGAGCCACCTTGGCCCCAGGGGGCACGTAGATGGCGGCGAAGGCTTCGCCGTAGAGCTTGTTGATCCACGCACGGATGTCGCCAATGCCACCGCTGATCACCGAGTTCAGCGCGCTGTTACCGCTGTCCTGGGACAGGCTCAGACTGCCGCTGGCCGAATTGATGAACGAGGTGTTGGTCTGCTCGCTGCCCAAGGCTGCAGCGAAGCCGGCGCCGGCTGCGGTGATCAGGCTCTGGCTGCCCAGGTATTGCTGCGCGTTGGAGCGGCGCTCGCCGGAAATGCAGGGAATGCCGTACGGGTCGGAGATGTAGCCCAGGCCGCCGCGGATCTTCTCGGTGTCCGAGGTCTGAGTGCTGCTGCGATTGCGGCTGACAACCTTCTGCGGCTGCGGCACCGTGCGGACAGTACCGTCGCTGAAGACGAAGGTGATCGACTCGACTTGGCCGCGCACGCAGGACAACGTCCAGTCACCGGCGGCAGTGCCGCTCATGACCGCGCCGACCACGTCCGGCAGGTCGATGCCGTTGGCAGTTAGGTTGTCTGGCCCCACCAGCACCTTGAACGGATAGGGATCGTTCACTGTGCCGTCCACCGGCACCCGGCCAATCAGCGCGGTCATGGCGATCGAGCCCATCAGCGTCGAATTCTCGGGGATGGTGTAGACGGGCCTGGCGCCTTCGGTACGGTCCTGAGCGTTCTCCAGATCACGCTCGCCTTTGGCGACGGCACGCAAGCGGTCCTGGCCACGGTCGATGGCGTTGTTGTCCAGGGCGTGCAGGTCCTTAAGCTTTGAGGTCAACGACGACAGCGGACCATCAGCTTTGCCGGTATCCTCTTGCCCGACGCGTGCATCCGACGGTTCGATCCACTGCACCGCATCTGGCGGTGCTTGAGCCCCTGCAAACTGCTGCTCGTCGCCCTGTTCAAGACCGAAGCCCGCAGGTACATCTGACTTTGCGGCTGGCTTGCCAGTGAGCTGGTCCTTGAGCCTGGAGAGCAGCCCCTGGGTCTCGCGGTGTTGCTGCTCAGCCTTCTGCCGAGCATCGTTGGCCTGCTGGCGCTGCTCGGTGACTTGTTGGGTGACGCTGCTCAGCGTGCTCTGGATGCGCGTGTCGATGTTGCCTTCGCGCGTGCGCAGCCGGTTGTTCTCGGTCTGCAGCGCATCGTTGCCTTTCTTCAACGTCAGCATTTCGCTGCGCATCGCTTTTACCTGGCCGATCAGCGTGGCCACGGTGTCGCGCGGGGTGTCGCCGGCGATGCCCAAGGCTTTGGCCTGTTCCGCACTGAGCGTGGCATTCTCCGGATCGTGAGTTGGCTGGCCATCCGGGGCGGTCACCCAGGACTTGATGATGATCAGCACGATGGCCAGCAGGACCGCAGGCACCAGCCACTTGAGCAGGCTGTTAGCTTTCATGATCGGCAGCCTCCGGTTTTGGCGGGGGCAACAGCAGCGCATGCTTCAGGTCGCCGCCGCGGGTGACGAGGTAGGCCACGGTGGTGTCTTCAGGCGTACCGGTGAGACCGAGGTCCGCGTGCTGGAAGGTTGCGGCGTACAGCGTGGCCTGCAGGTGACGCGGGTCCAGCGCCACCTTGCCCGGACCGCGATTCACGATCTTCACTGCGGTCACCCAGTAGTCGCCCAGCCGCCAGGCCGCGAGTGCCTTGATCGAAACCCGTTCGGTGGGCAGCAACGAGCTGAGTGCCACAGAGCCGCTCAGCGGCACTCGTCGCACACCGGGCAGTGGGGCCACGGTACGCAGGGGCGCATAGAGGTTCTGCGCCGCATAGCGGGTGAGCACCACCGGTACTGGCGTCGCTGCAGGTGTCGCCTGCTTCGCAGCTTCCACCTCCGGTACCGGAGCCTGGGCCACGATCTTGACCGGCTCCAGCGTCTCGCTGCCCTCAAGGGCCTCGATGTCGATCAGGATGATGTCGCCTGACTTCACCGACTGCAGCTGCAGCCGGGTAGGGGGAAGGGGTTCTGCGGCACGCAAGTACACCGTGCCGCCGACGGATTGCACCCTTAGCTTGCCGGCGATCGCGCCGGGCAATCCCACGCGAACATCCTCATCCAGCAGCAGGATGCGTTCCTGGCCCACCGTAAGCGGTACGGCCAGCGGCAAGCGATCCCAGTATTTGACCTCGACGGCCCCAGCGACTGAACACCATCCGGCGGCCACCACCAGCATCAGGATCAAGAAACGCGTCATCACGCACCTCCCGGCAGCGCCAGCTTCTGCGGTGTGCCTTCGTAGCAGTCCAGGGCGAGGCCCCACTTGTTGTGCTCGGGGTCGACGTCAAAGCGCACCACGCGCAGCGGATAGCGAACCACCACGCGTTTCACCGGCTCAGCGGCGTAGTACTCGTCGGCGTTGAGGTCAAGCTTCACCAGCCAGCTGTGCTTATCCAGCTGCTTCACCCGCAGGTCGGGGTCGTCGCTGTAGCCGCGGCCCAGCACCTCATACACGCCGCGCACCCGGCCGCGCAGTTCGCCGGCAGCCTTGCGGTACTCGAAGTCGCCGTCGAAAAAGGTCTTGCACGCCGGCGTCAGGTAGGGCTGCAGGGCAAAGATGGCGCGGTGGTAGTCAACCTCGCCGTCGGTGGGCCAGCGGTTGAGCTGGCCGAAGATGTACAGCGCGAAGGCGTAGATGTTTTCCGGGGGTACATCCCACCACTTGCGCGTACTGCCGGAGCGCAGATCGGGCGGCACGTGAATGGTCAGCTCGGAAGGCGAGGACTGCCAGCCGTACCAAAGCCCGCAGCACAGAAGCGCCAGGATCGAAACGGCCAGTCGAAGGCTGAAGATATGCGCCTGCTGCGCATCCACCTTGTTGCGAAAGCGGCTCATGGCGTGACCCTCGCATGTCGACGCGTGCGGCGCACGGTCCAGGGGCCCGAATGCAGGATCAGCTGGTGGGTACCAATGCTCCAATACACTGCCAGGTGCCATTGCAGATGCCGGTAAAGCCAGGTTTCGGGGCGGGCGCGCTTGGCTCGGCGGAGTAACTTGCCTCCGCCTAGCAACACCAGCGCCATGCAGATGAACATGCAGGTGGGGAGGGTGGCGATGGAAGCGGTGGCCACCGCCAGCGGTGCACCGAGGATCACACCTAGCCCGGCACCGACCACTAGCGCGACCCACATCTCGTCGTTGGTGAGCCCGCGAAGAACGGCCGGATCACGGTTTAGGCGTTCCGGCAGGAAGGTCAGCGTACCGTCAGGTAGGGTGGCAGGGGCTTCGGACATGGTGACCTCACAGGATCGTCGCGGCTTTGGTGAGGAACCACAGGATCACCACCACCAGCAGCGCGCCGACGCCGACCACGACGCCAAGGTCCTTCCAGGTCTTGCGCTGGTTCTGCACGTCGGCGTAGACGGTGAGCGAATGCCAGGCCACACCGAGGAAGGCGAGGGTGGCGATCAGCAGGCCGAGCAGGATGCCGCCGTCGTAGGCGTAGTTCTTGATGGTGTCGATCAGTCCAGAGCCTTCGCCGCGGGAAGGCGCCTCCATGGTCGGCAGGTCAGCCCAGGCTAGCGTCGAGCTCAGCAGCACCAGGCCCCCGAACAGGACTTGAGAATAGGATTCCCGCAACAGAACGAGCGAGCGATGGCAACGACGGGAGAGATTCATGGCAAAGTCTCCTGCTTACGACAGCATGAAAAACATCAACACGATCAGGGCGAGGGCCAGACGCAGCGTGCTGCCGCCGAGCGCACCGAAATTGAGGTTGCCGGCCGCCCAGCCGCGGTAGCCGGTCCACAGGGCCCAAGTGCACCAGAGCAATGCGAGCACCAGCACTGATGAGCGCCACAGCACCGAGCTGAGCTGGGGAGTAAACCCGGCCACGGCAGAGAACGCGCTGAGTTGGGCGTCAGTCATGCTCATCGGATGGCCTCGCGAGGGACGCTTCAGTGCGATAATCACCGGTCAGCTCAGCCATGTCAGCTGGCTGCGCGCGGCAGGGCGATAGGTATGTGTGGATGCCTTGACGCACACGTTCAAGGTCCGCAGCGAACCTTGAATAATCGAAGCGATAGCGGGCCCCTACGGCATCGACAGAAACGCTGTTTGCACGGTCGACCAACTGCTCGATGGCGGTGATCTGCCGTTGCACCAGGCCGAGATCTGAACGCTCCGGCGAGTCCTGAGCGGTGGAGCCAAGCGACACCAGACAGGTAAGCAACAGGGCGGAAGAGGAAGTGTTCATGGCGAAATCCAGCCGGGTATTTGGCATTCACCCTGAGTACTTAGAGCGCGTTTGGCATGGGTTAAAGGGATCTGCGAGCTTTCGCTTTAGGACAGAAGGAAGCAGCGGGAGCACCTTGCACCATCCGTAGCTCCGACTCTTAGCGGTCTGGCCACCATCAGCACCGGTAGCTAAACGGTAACTGCCAGTCTTTGATCGAAAAGCAGCTGACAAGAAAATCGCCACAGTTCCTCAATCCCGATCATGTCATGTGACTGCCGGACATCCATGTGGGGCGGATTTCAAAGCATCGTGTGCGGGATTGCCCTTTAGCTCGGGCTGCGGAAACTCACCGACTTTGGCAGTAGCCGATAAACATTCAAGTCTGTGGACCCCGAGATCGTCCATAGCAGTGATGTCCGGGGCTATATTCCGTCGCATCCCGCCCCTCTCAGTAGCGCCTTCTCTGCCTCACCGCTTGGCTTCGAGACTGAATTTTTGCTAATACATTGCATCAATAGCGGATAGGCAGAAGGAGGGACTCTCATGGCTGGACAGCAATTGTATGTAATTGAATACGAACTCCACGGTGAGCAACGCACGTTTATCATCCGTCTGGAGAAGATGGACAACGCCGCCGCGTGGCATTGGGCGAGCTGCGATGCCGGTGTCGGCATCATCCCAAGGTTTGGTCAGCACAATATCAAGCTGGTGAGCCGTCCTTTGGCCGAGCGCTATGGCGTTTCCGAGGTCAGGTGGAGGCTAGCGGGGCAGGGGCCGGAATTCGTACCTCCGCCTATTGATTTCAAGAAGTTCTCGGAAGGGGCTAGTGGCGCGTAGCGCTATGCAATGGATCAGTTTTGGAGAATCAGTTATGCAGACTAAGACCGAGGGAACCGAAGAGAAGGGGCCAAGCGACATCCCCTTCATCAATGATCCGGAAAAGCCTAGTTCGCCGCCTCTGAATGATGCGGGCGCAGTTGAAGCGGAAGAAGACATTCAGGCCGATGGCCAATCGATATAAAGAAGGGATGACACTATGGACAATTACCACCTCAGCCCGACGTCAGATGGATGGGAGTTGAAGAAAGCCGGTGCCGACCGTGCATCCAAACGAGCTGCGACGAAACATGAACTGGTAAGCATGCTGTCGGATTTCTTGGATGGTAAAACGGCCTCTGTGAAGATTCACAAAGCAGATGGCACGATTGAAGAGGAGCGCACTTACCCCCGCTCAGCTGACCCACGTCGAACCAAGGGGTGAACACTGTCACAGCTCGTGATCTCGGCATTGATATCACGAGCGCCGAAGGGTTGTTCAGGTGGTTGCTCGCCAGTTTCCTGATGGGAAAGCGGATTCGCTCAAGCGTCGCAGTGCAGACTTATCGAGTACTGGTCGACCAACAAGCTGCGGATACACCGGGTAGGCTCGCTCGCTGCTCGCATTCGACACTCGTCCGTTTGCTCGGCCAGGGAGGTTACGCCCGTTACGATCAGTCGACTGCCCGGCGTCTGCATGTGATAGCTAGCATATTGGAAAACGAGTGGGGAGCTCAGCTTGAGGCGCTGCAAGCTGGCGACCTCAGCAATGAAGGTTTTAGCCGTTGGCTCCTGTCATTCGAAGGGATAGGGCCAAAGACCTTGGAGATCTTTATGAGAGAGGGCCAGGGTCAGTTGCCGGTAGGCAGCGAGGTTTGAATGTTGCATGGCCATATGCCGCCATCGACGTAGTCAACCATGAGTGGAACACTCAATTCTTCCGCTATGACTGGAGAGGCTGATGAAACTGGATGTCGAGGGGCTGTCGCTGTCAGGGATGACGGTCGTTGTGGTAGAGGACGATGAAACCTTACGAACACTTTTGGTGGATATCCTCGTGGAGCTGGGAGCAGGCTGCGACGCTTTTGGCAATGCCGAAGATGCCTTGATGCACCTCATGCGTTTGAAAGGTGAGTGCGCCTTGATGGTTGTAGACCATGGGGTTCCTGGCAGCATTAAAGGCATGGAGTTCATCTCCATGGCTCATGAAAAATGGCCCGGGTTGCCTGCCATCCTCACCTCCGGCTATCAACTGAATGCTTCAGAGGTAACACCTCCCGTTATCTATCTTTTCAAACCCTGGTCTCTTGAAGAACTCATCGTCGCGATAGACCAAGCGCTTCCACACCGAAAACAGCAACCGATTCAAATAGCAGGAGGGCGGGTACTGAGACGTATCTAGCGCTGCAGGGTGTCGCCCAGGGCCTCATCTGTTGATGGTTCGGTAGGGTCAGCAGGGCGGCTTTCGCATGCACTTCCCATCGCACGGTACTCCTTCCTGAGCTCGTGTATTTGCCGGTTGTCCAGTGCCTCCAAATCAAGCACTGAGCGCTCTGCTGACTTTGTGGCCCGGATGAGCTCATCCAGCTTTACATGGATGATGTCATTGTCACGGTTTTGAGTGTTCTGGATTAGGAAAACCATCAGAAAGGTGATGATCGTGGTAGACGTATTGATGATCAATTGCCAGGTATCGTTGTAATGAAACCAGGGGCCTGAAGCCGCCCACATGGCGATCAGTACCACCGCGATCAGGAATGTACTCGGCTTGCCAGAGTGATTTGCAAGCCATTGGCAGAACTGGGCGAATTTCATGATTGGTGTCCAAAAGGGGTCACATTTTTCTGACCACACTGACGCTGGGAAATTTTTTTTACATTTGCGTAGTGCAAGCTGCGCCACATCTGAAATTTGGATAGACAGTAGCTGTTGCCCGTACGGTGGCTGGATCCCGCCTTCTTCACCTCTCTTCAGCCGCCAGGTGTTTGGAGCGCAAACTGTCTGACAGCCAGGCTCAACGCCTGATCATGGTTTAAATTTAAGTACTCCATCTGAAGGTTTGGGCAACCATGAGCGCCGGCGATCATCAATCAACTATAAGCACAAGCCTCGCAACGCGAGGTGATTTGTCCGAACCGTGGGGCCTCATCGATTGGCGCTCAACTGCCATTGGCGATAGAGCTCAGTGGTCGGATGCACTGCAGCATGCTTTTGCATTTCTGCTTACCTCAGATCTGCCATCAGCGCTTCTGTGGTCGCCTGATCGTGCGGTGCTCTATAACGATGCGTGGATTCCAGCCATGGGCCATCGTCATCCTGAGGCGCTTGGCCAGCCCGCTCATGCGGTGTGGACGGCGGTTTGGGGGCGCGTAGCGTCGCAGCTTGATGCCGTAGTGGAAAAAGGTGCCTTACTGCTCCTATCCGATTCGGAATTTCCAGTTAGGCTCGATCGCGAGAAACCTTGGGCGTTTAGCCTGAGTCCTATGAGAGGTGCAGCCGGGGAGGTGAGTGGAATCCTCGTGCAAGGACAGGAGGTGCACCCTTCGGCAATGGAGCCCGTTCCATCGCATATCACATTAGGTCGTGATCGACGAATGTTCGATCAGGCACCGGGCTTCATTACCATTCTCCGAGGCCCCGAGCACGTGTTCGAGTTTGTCAACGAAGCCTTTCGACGAAGTTTCGGTGACCGAGGTTATCTGAATCACTCGATACGGGAAGTCTTTCCTGATTTGCAGGGTCAAGGATATTTCTCCTGGCTCGACACGGTCTATTCAACCGGTGAACGTTTCGTCGCAACAGGTCAGCCGATTTCGCTTTCCTGGAGCCCGGAAGGCAAAGCCACACGCTTTCTTGATTTCGTCTACGAGCCTATCTTTGACGACAGTGGGGGCGTGACCGGAATTTTCTGTGAAGGCTTCGACGTTACCAATCGAGTCGAGACTGAACAGGCTTTGAGGGAGGAAAGCCGGACGCTCGGCATCCTTCGGGACATCAACGCCGTATTCGCTAGTGATCTCAATCTCGAACGCATCGTCCAGAATCTGACCGATTCCGGAATGGCCCTGACTGGTGCGGCATTCGGTTCCTACTTTGCCAACGAAGTTGATGCGACCGGCGCTCATCTAAAGCTCTATACACTGTCGGGCGCGGATCGCTCGGCATTTGAGACATTGGGCCATCCCCGCGCCACCCCCGTGTTTGCACCTACTTTTCGCAACGAGGGCGTTGTTCGTTCTGCGGACATCCTGGCCGACCCTCGTTATGGCCAGTTTGAACCCCATCGCGGCATGCCCAAAGGGCATCTTCCTGTGCGCAGCTATCTGGCTATCTCGGTGGTATCCAGAAGCGGGGATGTACTCGGTGGGTTGTTCTTTGGCCACCCCGAGCCAGGCCGTTTTACTGAGCGACATGAACAGCTGATGGTAGCGTTAGCGGCGCAGGCGGCGGTAGCCATCGACAACGCTCAACTGTATCGCCAGGTGCAACAGGCGAAGGCGACACTTGAAGATAGGGTAGCCCAACGCACCGAAGAGCTTTCACAGGCCAACGAAGCGTTGCGCCAAGCGCAGAAAATGGAGGCGCTCGGGCACTCACCGGCGGCATTGCGCATGATTTCAACAATATATTGGCTGCCATTCTAGGGAGTGCGGATCTGCTTTCCCGTCGATTGAGGCAAGGCAATTCGGATTCCAGCGAGCTACTGCTCAATGGCATCCAGGTCAGCGCCAAACGCGCCGCCTCGCTCACCCAGCGACTGCTGGCGTTTTCGAGAAGACAAACATTGGATCCCCGTCCTACAGACATCAATGTTTTGATCGAAGACCTGAGGGATCTGATCAGTCGCTCAGTTGGGCCAGCGATTACGGTCATCACACAGCTAGAGCCTGAAATTGGATTGGCTCGGATTGACCCGGCGCAGTTGGAAAGTTCGCTGTTGAACCTGGCGATAAATTCTCGGGATGCCATGCCCAATGGTATCGGGGCAATTTCTATCAGCACGGAAATCATAGAGCTCGAAGCCGAAGCAGCGCTCCGAGCTGACCTTACCGCTGGTGAATACATTGTGATTGCGGTGGCAGACACGGGAACAGGCATATCTCAGAGTGATATCAAGCGCATCTTCGACCCTTTCTTCACCACGAAGCCATTAGGGCAGGGCACCGGACTCGGACTTTCCATGGTGCATGGATTCGTGCGCCAATCTGGAGGGCAGGTGGATGTTCATTCCAAAGAAGGTGTGGGCACCACGATTCGCCTCATGCTTCCTCGCTTCGAGGGACAGTTGGAGGTCGATGAGGGAGACCACTCAAGAAACCGCGAGACTCCAAGCGAGGGTGGGGGCAGAGTGCTGGTCGTTGACGATGAGCCAATTGTGCGAATGTCCATGGTTGAAGCGCTGCTAGATGCTGGATACGACGTCGAAGAAACCGAAAGCGGAACCGGCGCCTTGAACGTCCTACGGACGGGTCGTATCTATGATTTGCTGGTCACCGACGTCGGTCTGCCAGGCGCGCTGAATGGTCGCCAGGTGGCTGATGCTGCTCGTGAATTGATTCCTGATTTGCGTGTTCTGTACGTCACCGGTTTCGCTGAAGCATCTGTGCTGAAGGGTGGATTTCTCACGCCGACCACTGCAGTCATAACGAAGCCTTTTGACATCCGCCTGCTGGTTGAAAAAGTGGCTGGAATGCTTCAGCAACGCTAGAAAATCATGAAGGGGCTACAGCCTCAAATGCTGGGTCTGGCTATGGGGCGCAACCTGGCATGGAACTGTTGCGGGGAGGCGGCCGGAGGCATGGAACTCAATACCAAAAATTAGGGGTTGATTTGCCCATGCGAATTTGAGAACAACGACTTTTCCCCGTCTGAGTTCTTCCAGTGTCCTGGCCGTGAATCACCTCCGCGGTGTGCTTTCTCAGAATTGCTTTTGTTCTTTCTCCAGCCCCTGAGGTTCATGAGGCACAGCACTACCTGCAGCACGATTAACGCCCAAGCTTCTGCGTGCCAGCCCCAGACTGACCACAGTATGTTGCTGGCAATGAAAAAACAGAACCCCACCTTGCGCCGTCCGGGACGGCGCGATCCGATACACCAGGCTGCCAGCACAGTAACCGCCATGGCAGGCCATTCCAGCAATTCGATCCAGTTCTCCATCAGAGGCAGTCCCAATCATTAAGCTAATACGCGCTTGCCAGACCGGTTGAACCGAGTCCGGCGAAGCGCTCTGAAATCAAGCTGCCCGCTGCTCGCCCTTGAGCAATTTTCTCTGCGCCTCCATCGTGAGGCCTAACTGTTCAAGTTCGTCTTTGTCTAGAAGCTTCTTCGCAGTAGGGAACAGCTCGGCTTCCTCCTCCTCGATATGATGTTCAAGCAGCTCTTTCATCACCTTCACTCGTCCGGCAAATTCGAGTGTGCCGGTTTCCGTATGAAGCAGATCAGGGAGCACTAGTGAGTCGACAGTACGGTGCTCTTCCTTGGCTTCGTAATACATCTTCGCCTCCTCCTTGCCACCGGCCTGTTTTATCGCCGGATAGAGGATTTCTTCCTCTAAGGCAGTATGGATTTGCAGTTCCTGCTCAATCCGGTGAAGCAATTCAGCGCGCTTCTTGACGGCACGTTCCGTGGTTGATGAAAGCTCTTCCAGTAGCTTCTTCACCACCTTGTGATCTCGAATCAACAGGTCAATTGCATTCATACGCTCACCTCATCGCGGTCGGGAAAATAGTGAATTCTTGTGAGTTGAGTCGTAGTTGACCCATGGGGTTCAACGCTTGTGATGGCTGGTGCGCGCCCCAATCACCTTTTTGGCCCTTCGCCGCCAAGTGCCAGGGCAGCGCGTAGCGCCGCAAGGTGGGTCAAGCCCTGTGGCAAGTTGCCGAGAAAGTGACCGGTAGCGGGATCAATCATTTCGGAGTAGATGCCGATGCCATGATCCAGGCCGTTCACCGCACCGTGAAACGCCGACTGGGCGCGCTCGCATTGCCCCAGCAGCGCCCAGGCTTCGATGAGCCAGAAGGTACTGGCCAGGAAGCAGCCTTCTTCTTCACTGGCTTGGCTATAGCGGTAGTGGAAAGGGCCAGTACCGAGCTCCGACTCCACGGCTTCGAGTGTGCTGCTCAGGCGCTGCCGTGAGGGGTAGCCAAAGCGCACTGCAAGTGCGATCGACGCATCGAGACGGTCACTGCCTGCGTAGAATACGTAAGCCTGGCGCTTTTCACTCCAGCAATGTTCCTCGATCCATGCCGTAATACGCTGCCGCTCTCGTTGCCAGCGCTCCCGGCATGTAGTCGGTAGGTGGCCGCCATCGGCCAATTCGATGGCCCGGCTCAGCGCCTGCCAGCAACTGATCTTGGACAGCGTGTAATGACGCTGTTCGTGCAGCTCCCAGATACCGGCGTCGGCCTGCCTCCAGCTGTCGGCGCATTGATCGGCCAGCCCAGAGAGGATCATCGCGCTTGTCGCATCGAGGATATTGCCGCTGTCGATAAAGCAGCGGGCGGTCTCGAATATGTCGCCGAATACTCCATGCTGGAGCTGGTCGCGAGCGTCGTTACCCACCACCGGTGGCGAGTTTTTGTAACCCGGCAGGTCTACCGGGCGGGTGCACTCTCCGATTGCACCGTCGAGTGTATAAAACACACGTGGGCCATGTTCACCTAGCCGATTCAGCAGCCAGGTGAAGGCTGCCTTGGCCTCAGGCTGCGCGCCGATAGCGAGGAAGGCTTCAATGGTATAGCCGGCATCCCGGATCCAGGCGAAGCGGTAATCGAAGTTCTTGTTCCCGCCTATCCGCTCAGGCAGCGACGAGGTGCCCGCCGCCATGATCGCGCCGCTCGGTGAGGACAGCAGAATCTTCAATGCCAGCGCATTGCGGACAACCAGCGATTTGAACGGGCCGTCGTAGATCAGGCCTTTCGACCATTGCTGCCACTCACGGTGGGAGCCATCGATACGTTCGTCGATGAGTTCGAGCGGGGGAAGCACCAACGGCTCATCCCGGCCCGCGACGATAGCCAGTACGGTTCGCAGTCCCTGGCCAACGCTGATGAATGCCCTGACGCCCATATCATCCTTGCGATCAATACGCACCTGGGTGTCGTGGATGAACATGCCGAGAATGTGCCCGGCATGGAAGACACAGCCGTTGTCGTTCGGTGCGAGGTAGGGACTGACGGTGTCGGCTTGGGTGCCAAAGTCGATGGCGATCTTGAAATCGACTTGCCCTTCGATCCCCTCTATGCGTCTGGCGAGTTCGGCCCATGGCAAACGGCCCGCTGTCCCGCTGTTGAGGGACTCGGTCAGCCGGGCCCGGCCACTGGGCGTGACGAACAGTGTCTCCAGTACATTACTGTCCGGAAGGTAACGGCGTTCTGCGCGGCAGTTTTCGCATGGCGTAATGGAAAAGAATCCACCTGAATGGGGCGCGAGTAATCGGTCGAACAGCGGAGGGGAATCCATGTGGGGTACACACCACCAGTCGATAGATCCATCCAGGCCAATCAAGGCTACAGAGCGCCCATCGCCGAGCGCTCCGTATTCCTCCAGCAACAACCAACCGCCGTCATCCCGCTGAGGCTCCCCGTGTTGCCATCCATCGAGCGATGTAATTTCCACGCGACGCCTCCGAGATAGGTTGTCCTGTTCGGACATAGCCGTCGAATACAGAGTTCGTCTCAATTTCCAGCTCGTGAGCTTTTAAGGATTCACAATAAAGGGAATTTCAAATGGCCATCGAAATCTCAATAGCGTCACAGGCGCCAGTCGCCTGACTTCAACCCTCCACTAACAAGAGCAAAAGGAGGCTTCATGACTTGTCTGATTTGCGCCGGGCATGCTGAGTCCGTTGAATGTGGTACCGGTTGGGAGGAGCGCCATTGCTCGCAGTGCGGGAGCTATCGCATGTCCCAAACGCTCGTTCTGGTGATGATGGAAGAGGAGCAAATCTTCGATACCCCCCGGATGCGAGAGTGGCTCATTACCCGGCGCGGTTGTGTGTCCGTCCCCGTTATCGAACCTCATCATGCCATCCTCGTCACTTGAATCAGCACAGGCATAAGAGCGTCGTCACTCGTCGGGAATGATCGAGATCTTTCCATTGCGCTCGACGATGGCAAATTTGATCTGCTCTACTTTTTCGAGACCTTGACTGTCTCGCGCCGATTCGAGGATGTCGTCTTCCGTTAGCCGAGCTCGACGCATGCGATGGTGGAGAAAACGGCCATTCTCGACGACCAGCGTTGCGTGGCCGTCCAGCAGTCGCGCCAAGGGCTTGGAATTAAGTTTTGCGAGCGACAGTCCGACATCCAGCACTATCAGCGTCGCAATGACCAACATGGCATTGGTGAAGGAAAAGTCATCGCCCAGCAAAGCCTGCTGGGTCGCTTCGCCGATGATCAGTAACAGGACGAAGTCAAAGGTGGTCAGGTCGGCCAGTGAGCGTCTGCCGGCGACGCGAAACAACAGCATCAATGCGATGTACATGCCGGCTGCGCGGAGGATCGAATCCATCAATCGCTCCTCAAGGAAATAGGAAGGTGGTGAAGTGGACAGCACTGGATGGGCCTGCACGCACCATACCTTCAAGGGTGCCCACATACTCGCTGCGCACGGTGAGGTAGAGCGTGGCACTACCATCCTCGCTAGTACCCAGTTGCAGCAGAATGGCCTTGCCCTGTGAGAGCGAGGCTTGTGGTTGGGGTTGCAGTGTTTCGATACTGGCTTCGCGCAGTAGTGAACCATCGAGTAGCACCATGATGGGGTCTCGGGCGCTACCGCGAACCGTGATGCGCAAGGAATCAGTCGTGCCGCTACGGCTGAGGCGTTGATACTCGACATGCAAACGGCCATCCGCGCTTGTAACCTGGGCATTGCTGAGCGGGCCATTGCCGAAGACGCCGGCCAACCCAAGTAAGACAACGACCACCAGCACGTACCAACCCACGCGTTCGAAGCGCCAAACGCGCTGTTGCATGGCCATGTCTTCCTGAACAGGGTGCTGTCTGGACACCAGTTCATCATCCGTCACAGTTTTAGCCCTCAGGCGCGCTCCCCACGTAGCCAGCGCTTGTGATAATGGATCAGGCGGGTGAGCCCATAGACGGCACCGTCGTGCATGACCTGCGCTCGCTCACCAAAAAAAAGCTGGGTACAGGTAAACACGGCAATCGGGTCGCCGGCGAACGCCCACGCGAAGCACAGCGTGCCGGGTAAAACCCCGGATGCTGGGCCAGGCCCGGCTACACCGGTTGTTGCAATAACGACGTTGGCATCGCTGTCTTTCAATGCCCCTAACGCCATTTCCCAGGCAACTGGCTCGCTGGTCAGCCCGTACCGCTCGATGGTTTCCGTACTCACACCTAGCAGCCGCTTCTTGGCGGAGGGCGAATACACGACATAGCCGCTTTCCAGTACCTCGCCCGTACCTGGGAAGGCCGCCAGCAAAGCGACCATGCAGCCTGCTGTACAGGACTCGGCAGTGGTGAGTACCAGGTGGTGGTCTTTGAGATAGCCGAGCACGGCCAGTACGGGGTCACTTGCCATCTTGGTGTAGACTCGTTGTTCTTTTGCGGTGGACGCATTTGATGTGCGAATGGTTCACCGTGTTATCGCCAGTCTTTTCTCGGATATCTGATCTGAAATCGGCTAACCGTGATGTCCCCACTGACGGCGAAGGTCGAGCGAGCTCACATTCTCAAACCATCACAGCAGAAAGATAGATACCGAAGGCGAGTCGAAGCTCAAAGAAGGTGGGTCTCACGTAGTCACTTTTGAAGCCTCAGGCTGACGAGAAACGCGTCGACGGTGCGCATTGACCCAATTTCTTCATCAATTACTGATCACCAATCGAGCGCATAAGCGCATAGCAGTCAGCACGAGATGAAGGAATGAGAAAGCATTGAGGCTCGCAATAGCAAGCCTCATCAGCACGCTTAGAGGATTGGTTTGCCTCCGGTCACAGCGTAGCGCGAACCGGAGATGTAGCTGGCTTCATCCGATCCCAGCAAGACGTAGATCGGTGCGACTTCAACCGGTTGGCCAGGACGACCCATCGGGTAGCTCGCGCCGAAGTTCCTGACGGCTTCATCTGGCATGGTGGCAGGAATCAGCGGTGTCCAGATCGGGCCGGGTGCCACGCTGTTGACCCGAATGCCTTTCTTGCCCAGCAGTTGGGAGAGGCCTGCGGTGAAATTGGCAATCGCACCTTTGGTGGCGGCATATGCCAACAGGCTGGGTGACGGGTCGTCAGAGTTGACCGAGCTGGTATTGATGATCGAGCCGCCTTTTGGCATCGAGGGCAGCGCACGCTGGCAAATACGGAAAATGGCGGTGATGTTGGTATCGAAGGTCTTCACCCACTCATCGTCGTCAATCTCGTCCAGGCCCTCATGTGCCATCTGGAAAGCGGCATTGTTGACCAGAATATCAATACGACCGAACTGCGCCACGGTCTTGTCGACAATGTCGTAGCAGTGTTGTTTCTGCGCCAAATCGCCGGGGAGCAGCAGGCACTGACGGCCAGCAGCTTCAACCCAGCGCGCAGTCTCTTGCGCATCTTCGTGCTCATCCAGATAGGAAACAGCAACGTCTGCGCCTTCACGGGCATACGCAATGGCCACGGCCCGACCGATGCCGCTGTCTGCACCCGTGATCAACGCGACTTTACCCTCAAGCCGGTTGTTGCCGGTATAGGTCTGTTCACCACAGTCTGGATACGGCTCCATCTTGCGCTGCGAACCTGGCACGCTTTGCGGTTGGGATGGGAATGGAGGAGTAGGGTAGTCGCTCATGGTGGGAAGCTCCTGCAGTTAAGAACGCTCACTTCAGTTCGAACGGTTGGAGAAGCCACTGTTGAACTGAATGCCGATTTTGAACGACAAGTGGTCTAGCGACGCTTGCGTTGCGAACGGGAGACGGCAAAACCAGCAATAATTCCCAGCAAGGCAGCGCCCACAAACAGTGGTTTTTTGACTTTCTGGGTTCGCCAACCACCTTGTACACTGCGCCGACCACTAGGTGGATTGAACAGGTTCCCAGACGATATCTCGCTACTCGGGCTGCGATCTAGGCCCCATCGCGTCAGCCGGCCTGAAAGCAGTGGCAGTCCCGGTATGAGGAAGCTGACCAGGTGGGCGAAGCGGGCGGCGGCGCCCACAGTGATATGCGCACGAGGGGAAATAGCGCAGGCAACCATGGCCTTTGCCACCAATTCCGGATCGTAGATCGGCCCTGGCGGTGTGAGCGCGTGGCCGGTGTAGTTGCCCCCATCTCTGAAACCCGGTGTGTCCATGACTGCGGGATAGATATCGCAAACATGGATGGCGGGAAATTTTACCAGTTCGCCGCGTAGTGCATCGGTTAGGCCACGCAAGCCGAACTTGCTTGCAGAGTAGGCAGCCGCATAGGGCTGTGCGATCCAACTACCCAGTGACAACGTGTTGATTAAAATGCCGCTGCGCTGTGCCTTGAAGTAGGGAAGGGCCACGTATGCGCCGCGCAGGTAGCCGATCAGGTCGGTTTGGATGACCTGCTCATGGGCCTCGAGGGGGGTATCTTCGAAATTGCCCACTGCGCCCACTCCGGCGTTGTTGACCCAGATGTCTATCCGTCCATGGCCAAATTCGGCCGCGCGTGCAGCGAGTGCTTCGACCTCATCGCTTTTAGTGACATCGGTGGTGATCGCCACAGCGTCAGTACCGCAATCTGTGCACTCATCCAGCACATCGAACAACGCTTCCTCATCGCTTGCAGCAAGCACCAGACGAGCATCTTTGCAGGCAAACGCTAGCGCAGCGGCCCGGCCTATGCCACTGGAGGCGCCCGTGATGACCACAACTTTGCCTCGCAGAGGGCCTTTGATCGGATAGGTGTTAGTGGCATCTGCCGATTCCAGGTTTTGTTTGCCGTCATCAAGGGACGCGATGGTTTCACTGGCCTCGATTCTGCAAAGCTCGAGCGATGTGCCATCGACCAATGTCAGGATCAGCCCCTCAATGGTGCCCGCCGCCCGATTCGGGAATACGGGCTCGCCCTTGGCATCCAGACTGTCGTAAATGAAACGAGTACCTTCTAGCCAACCTAGTGCGGTCAAAAGCTCTGGGCAGAGGTAATACTTGCCGTCGAGAAAAAAGCCCGGGAATTGATGAGCACGCTCGACATTTTCCACACGATAGCGTTCGCCGTTTTTCATGCCTGTCGCTTGATCAATCATTTTGTGAACTCCTTCGGTCAGTCGAATGCAGGATGCTCAACCTTTGCTGTGCTCATCGGATGTCGGCCCTGTGCCGCGCTTGATCCCGCGCGGGCCGGCGATCCCCCAGATAGCTAGCCCCACAAGGGGAAACACGACAATCAGTAGTGCCCAGAGCGCCTTGGTTGCATCGGACTTGTCGCTTCTGAACACACTGACAATGGCCCACAAGTCAACAAGCAGGAGAATCGCCGCGACCGCGATCCAGAAGTACATGGCTAGATCGTTCATATTCTTGTCTCCCGTGCCTTACACGTAGTCAGGGCCCAAGGTTCCGGCGACAGCCCCGGGAACGAGGATGACCTTGCGGCAGTTGTCCTGTTTCTGGTCGAACATCTTGTAGCCCAGAGCCGCTTCTTCCAGAGCAAGACGGTGGGTGACGATCAGTTCGGGTTGCAGGCGCCCGGCCTCAATGTGTTCGAGCAGCTCATGCAGGTATTTATGTACGTGGGTCTGGCCCATCTTGAACGTCAGTCCTTTGTCGAAAGCGTCACCGAACAGAAAGCCGTGGATGAAGCCGGCATAGACTCCCGGAACGCTGATCACCCCCCCGCGTCGAACTGCTGCAATGCTCTGACGCAAGGCTTTACCGCTGCTGCCTTCGATCTTCAGCGCGGTCATTACCGTTTCGGTGGTGCTCCCCTTGGCCTCGAAACCTATTGCATCAATGGCCGCATCCACGCCACGCATGCCCGGCGTCTGGCGAATGATGCTGTCGGCGGGGTCGTCATCCTGCTCGAAGTTGATCGGGATAACGCCGTAGGCATCCTGGGCGTAGGCCAAGCGGTAGTCGTTGTCATCGACCATGAAGATCGTCTGGGCACCGAGCATTCGGGCGCAGGCGGCACTGAGCAAGCCGACCGGCCCAGCACCGTAAATAGCCACGGAAGAACCTTGGCCAATCTCGGCATTGATGACCGCCTGCCAGGCGGTTGGCAGGATGTCGGAGAGAAACAGCACCTTGTCGTCGCCCAGGGTGGTGGGTACTTTGAAGGGCCCGACATTGGCCTTGGGCACCCGCACGTAATCGGCCTGGCCTCCCGGCACGCCACCATACAAGTGGCTATAGCCAAACAGGGCGGCGCCCGGTGGGATGCCTTTGTTGTTGATGATCGAACCGCGCCCGGTGTTGGTGGTTTCGCAGGCGGCGAACAGATCGTGCTGGCAGAAGAAGCAACTGCCACAGGCGATCACGAAGGGGATCACCACGCGGTCACCAATTTGCAGGTTGGTCACGCCTTTGCCGACGTCCTCGACAATGCCCATGAACTCGTGGCCGAAAATGTCGCCGGTCTCCGTCTGCGGGATCTTGCCCCGATACAAATGCAGATCCGAGCCGCAAATGGCGGTAGCGGTCACCCTGAGGATGATGTCATCCGCCTCCTGGATGACGGGGTCAGGGACGGTATCGACTCTGACATCGTTGGCTCCGTGGTAGGTCAGTGCTCTCATCGGGATCAACTCCTTCAGCTGCATGGATGAATAATGGGTATGCAGGTGAAGGCATTATGGGCAGCAAAGTTCAGAGCAATATGTCGGGCGGCGGGGCATGCAATGCTTCTGTGAGAAGTGCTGAACAATCATGGCCCTACTAGTATCGAATCATCAGATCTGATGCGAAGCGCGGATGCCCATCGATAGGTCAACGTGCCCACGATGACGTGAGCATTGGCATGGAACCCAAGGTTGTGGCGACATGATGCTCTTGATCGTCATTCATAGGAGGCTGTGGAGTATGAGCAGTTCTGTGATCTATACGATTGGACACTCAAACCGATCCTTCGACGAATTCGTGAGGCTATTAGACAGCTTCAAGGTCGAGTGTGTGGTTGATATACGTACAGTGCCGAAATCCCGAACGAATCCTCAATACAACATCGATCTGCTTCCTGACTCATTGAACCGGTGTGGGATCACTTACCGTCAACTACCCAAGCTAGGCGGGTTGCGCAAGAAGTCGACAACGATTGCAGAAAATGCAAATGCGTACTGGGAGAATCGCGGCTTTCACAACTATGCGGATTACGCGCTTTCCCCGGCTTTTGCTGAGGGGCTAGGAGAGTTGATTACCGTAAGCAAAACGCAGCAGTGCGTGATCATGTGCGCTGAAGCAGTATGGTGGCGCTGTCATCGGAGAATCGTCAGCGATTACTTACTGATCCGAGGAATCCCGGTGTTTCACATCATGGAGAAGGCCAAATCTAGCAAGGCTACCCTCACTCCGGCAGCGCGCCCTCAAGAGCTGAAGGTGCTGTACCCCCGCCCCGAGGAAAAAGTGGATATCAAGAGTCTTACAACCTAGCCTCAAACCTTCAGCCATCAGTTTGTTCTTCAGGCGGCACCTGACCTTCGAGCCAATCTGGAACTTCCATCTCCGGCTCTGGTACCGGCTCACCGGGGTTGTGCGGGATTGGGTCTACGTAAGGATCGAGTGTCAGGGGGATATTGTCTTGCTTTGGATCGGCCATGGCGTTTACACCTCGTTGCATGAATGACTGTTCAAGGCGTTAGGCTGCTGGCGGGAGCACGCGTTCATTCTCATTCCGCGAGAAAAACTTCCGCCACAAAGCTGCCTACGCACTGAGTGAGTCGTTAAAGCGCAGAAGTGCTGCAGCCCGGATTCGGGCAAGGAGCTATCTGCCTTTCAAGGGCACTTGCAATGCGTCCCTGCCGGTCGATGTCGTCCTCGAGCTGAGAAATTTTATCCATTCACCCCCCAGCTTTGGTGTGGATCACGCTATGGGCACCTGAAGTACTTCGCCCCTCTCCAGCAGGTCTCTGTTCCCTCGCAACTACCCTAGCTCGACCTGTAGCCCATACCATCGCTCGACTCATCGTTTCTCCAGGCCGCTTGTCATATGCTTCCTCGTATCTCATCGCGCCTGTCGACTCATAGATACCGATAAAGAGTTGGGTGTCGCCGGTACGCGACAGGCGAACCTGGACGTCCAGGGAAGCGCCATCGTCAAGCAGCTCCTGATGTGTCCTGTGGTGCAAGTTCGGATCTGCCCAAGCCCAAAATACCTCTCCCCGCTGTCGCATGACTGACTCCTCATAATCTTCGTCAAGACAGCGTAGCCCGCGTGAGGCGGTGCTGCTAGCTGAATAGTGTCAGGCTGTGCCCCCTAGGAAAAACCATGGTCTGGCTTGATGCTTTCACATAATCCTACTAATACTAATGGCTTGCGAAGGGGGGTGATCATGCAGACGCGCTTTGTTGTGGTTCCTGCTGTGCCACGGGAAAAGGAGCTTTTTCCAAGGCGCACCGGTTTTCCAGCCGCACTAAGTAACGGCTATGATCTTTACGATACTCAAGAGAAAATTCGATTGAGCTTTAACTTCTCCTCACGCGCTGAAGCGGAGCATGAGTGCGAGTACCGCAATAGCCCGCGAGATCTGAACGACTCAAATGTTGCTGGTCATGCTTAACGTAGGCGAACGGGTCGTGCGCTTGTCTATTGAAATAAGTCGTGGCCACAATCCGGCTTAGATTGATTGGTCGCTGAAAGTATTGAGCGACTATGACGGTCGGCTTACTTATTGAATTGAACGACCTTTTTTTACTTACTTCTAATTAATGGGGCTGATAGTCCGCTGTGAATAAATGACAGTCAAAGATATTTTTTGAATGTTGCAGCCGTGATTGCCACCATCCATCCAAGCAATGCAGCGCATGGCAGGAGCACCCAAATAGGATTCACCGTGAAAGGGAGGGAGAGATAAATTACCCAGGGGCTGACCATCAGCGGTAACAGTGTCCTCTTCGCACGGTGGTATACAAAACTGCTTTCGCGGCCCGCTCCGAATTTGCGAAGGTCACGGCGCATCAAACCGTCGACGGCACCGGTGATCACCGCGAGCAGGAACAAGGGCATCGCCAGTGTGAGAACGGCCAGTCGCACCACAAAAGTGAAGACCGTAAACAGAGCCGCTAGCAGATACTCCTGTGTCACAACGTAGATCTGCGCGAGCTGCCCATGTAATGACGCATCTCGACTGAGCAGTTTCAGCTGGTTATGGAATGTCGCCCATCCAGAGCGCACCACGACCCAGTCGTTCAGGTGTTCGATTACCTTCGCCGTCGCTTGTGCTGGTTCTTGCACAAGAAGAGAATTCTTGAAGTGGCCACTGAGCCAGCCCAGCTCGCTTAGCCCCATGGCATAGCTGTGATGCCAGCCCTGCTCGGGCCAGAACCACAGCATGCCTACGAATTCCAGCATGATGGAGAAGATCAGCGACGCGAACAGCAGGCCGAGTAGCCGCAGGCATAGCTCGAGCGTGCCGAAGATGAGTCCCGGACTTCGCTGTGGAGGAGTCGGGCTGGCTGGGGTGGTAGGCATATGGGGCTCCAGAGTATTCGGTTGCTCATGGCGCTAATTTGAGTGCCTGCGCCCTGGTGGAGGCATCTCGGGATCGAAATCGACCGTCGGTGCACCGCCACCGCTCCTCCACCAATTCCCTGCACTGGCGTTGTAGGATTCGCGCATGCGCGCGGCCAGGATCTGCAGGTCCGCCGGCATTTGATCGTCACTGGCGGGTTTGGGCAGTGGCATACGCACTTTCCATAGCTGCCCCCCTTCCTGGAACGAGAACATCTGCCCCTTGGGCAGGGCGATGATGTGCGCCGGTTCGATCAGTGGCACGGCGGTCGTGGTAACCCGGTCCTGCGAGGAGGAGGTGAAGTCAGTCCGGGCATCAGGATCGGCTGTGTCCGTCGCGCCGGAGACCAGGGTGCGGGTCTGCACGTTTACCTTGGGCAATTGGTTGGTCAGCAGTTCCGCGGTCGCGGTTTCCCGTACCCGCAGCATCTGCAGGGTGTTGAAATTGCCGATGACCTGGCCGGCCTTGGCCCGGTTGCCGATACGTGCCTCGATGTCGCTCAAGGTCTGGGTATAGGCGGTGACCTGAATACCGGCACCACCACCCTTGTTGATCAGCGGAATGAACTCGTCGCCCATCAGCTCGTTGAACTCATCGGCGTGCAGGTTGATGGGCACTTTGTCCGCAGCGCTGGAGGAGCCTGGCAGGCCGTGGTCGATACCGTGTTTGTAGATGTGGCCAGCGACGGAGACCAGGTCGGCGAACATCGAATTGCCGACAGCAGCCGCCACCTCAGCATCGGACAGCGCGTCTAGACCGACGTAGACGATGCCGCGTTTACGGATGACCTGCAGCCAGTCGAAGATCGGCCGCGGATCGTCAAGGTCGGTGTAGTTGGGGGCGAGCAGTTGCGCTGTCTTGCCGCTGGTAAGTTTTTCCAGCAACGGCAGCAGTGAAGCCACGATTTTGTCGAAGTAGGTGCGGTCGTAGCGCACGGCCGAACGCAGACCGTCCATGACTGGGTCGAAGATGCGCTTGGCGGTCAAGTACTGTTCGATGGCGACCACGCGCTTTTCCCTGCCGATCATGTGCCGCGGGATGTTCTTCTCGTTCAAGCGACCCTCGATTTGCACGATCGCTTCCCAGGCCTGCGGATCATGGCGGGCGAAGAAGTGCTGGGCGTATTCGATGAACAGCGCATCGATGTTGACCACGTGCCGCTGGATTTGCAGGTAGTCGGGGCGCCGGCCGAGCTCGATCAGGGCCCGGGCGATGATGTTGACGAAGCGCCAGGCAAACTCGCGAAACGCCGCTGAGTTGCCTTCGCCGCTGAGCTGGCCAGCGATGCGAGTGGCGACTTCGGAAATGCGGCCGAAGCGGCCGATGGCGTTGTAGCGGGCGGAGATCTCTGGCCAGCCCAAGTGGAACACGTAGAACTCATGCTCGCGCCCGGCGCGGCGTGCTTCCACGTACATGCGCTTGAGCAGGTCGGCATCACCCTTGGGGTCGAAGACGATGACCACCTCCTGGCTGGAACGGTGGATGTCCTGGGTGATGTAGACCTCGGCCAGGCGCGTCTTGCCGACCCGCGTGGTCCCCAGCACCAAGGTGTGCCCGTCGCGTTCGCCCAGCGGTAAGCTGGCTTCTTGTTCATTCGGCTCGACGCCATGCAGCAGTGGCGAGCCACCCACCGGTGGCAGCGGGCGAACGGGGTTTAATGGGCTGTCCCAGGCGGTCAGGTGGGGCAGCAGCGACAGACCGGGTGGGGCTTTTTCTAGCAGTTGCTCCATTCGCCGCGCCCACTGGTGGGCAGTCGATGGATTGACGTAGCGGGCCAGCGCCGGGTCCTGCGCCTCGAGCAGACGCTGGGTGTGCAGGCGGGTCCAGCGAAAGCCGCGGCCCATGAACAGGCGCTTGCCGCTCACCGGAATCTGGCGACTGGTTAGCGAATAGCGCGGCAGGCGGCGTATGTTGCGCCGGTAGCGCAGGACGATCCGTGCCTCGTTAAGCCGCTTCAGGCCGAATGCGGTGTAGGCCAGGGCCATGCCTGCCCCCACCTCGGGCGACAGGGCCACCGCCCAGGGCGAATGCAGGCACAGAGCGCCGGCACCGGCGCAGATGCCCACGGTGTACAGCTCCACCGCAGGGCGTAGCAGGGACTCCATCGTATGCTCGCCCATGATGAGCCCTCACTGTTCCAGGCCGGTGGGCGTGATCAGCACCGGGTAGTGCTGCAGCTCCAGGCGTTCGGCGATGTCGTCGCCACTCACCGGCCAGATGTCCAGTCCCGGGGCTGTCGCCTGGATACGTCGCAGCGCCTGGATGTCGGCAACTTCAACGGCCAGACCGCTGGCGCCCAGGTTCTGCAGCCTCTGAGCATACTGGGCCAACCATTCCAGAGATGCGGCGTCGTGCCCGACCAGGAACAGCGGCGTGAACCCGGGCAGCTTCAACGACCTTGGCGGCACGGCACCGGGTGATAGGCGTGTGCTGTGCACGGGCAGGGTCCAATTCAGCGCTCGGGGATCGGGCAGTTGGCTTGGGGCCGGGAGCGCACCACCCGTCCACCACAGGCAAGTACACAGCGTTACCCAGCACAGACGGTTCATGGCTGTAGCCCTCGCGGAGATGCCACTACCGCCTGGATACGCTGCCAGTGCTGGCTGAACTGTCGGCGGTAGCGCGCTGCAGGCGCCCCTCCAGCAGGCCGGTGATAGCGGCCCGCCGCCACGACCCAGTCACCGCTGTCGGCGTAGTGGGCGCGCAGCAGCTCGGCAGTCACAGCCAGGTTGGCGCGCGGATCAAGAGCCTCGCAGGCGCTGTGGTAGCGGTCCGGGTGGTAGCCGATGTTGGTCTGGCCCAACCCGACATCAATGCGCTTGGGATCGTGGCGGGCCAGTGCCTGTTTGAGGGCGGCACACGCCTCATCACGGCGGGCGAAACGCAGCGGTGTGCCCGCGATATTCAGGGTCCAGGGCCAGGGCATGAGGTGACCTCGTAGTGGCGTACCGCTCTCCTGCAGGGCGATGGCGAACAGCACGGACGCCGGGATGCCGGCGCGCGCGGCGGCCAGTTGATACGCAGGCGGCGGTAGCGCGTCCGCGTGAATGGCCGTGGAGCCGGTCAAGGCCAGCGCCAGGATCAGTCGATGCGCTGCCATTTCCCGTCCACCTGCTGGTAGCGCGCCGGCAAGGGGCGGCTGGCGCCCAGGGCGAACCAGCGGCCGCGGTCATGGTTGAGGGTGACCTGGCCACTGCTGACCTGGGCGGAGGTAATGCCGGCGCCCCGCGCCCATTGGCGTAGACGTCCGTCATCACCCTGGCTGCCGACCAGGTACACATCGAGGTGCGCGCCGCCTTGCAGCCATTGCTGGGTGTTGGAGACGCAGGGCGGGCAGCGTTCCTCCACAAACAGGGCAAAGCGGTCGGCAGGGGTAGCTTCTGGATTGTCGGCTATGGCCTCCACGGGCAGCATTCCCGGGAACAGTCGCGCCCAGGCGGCGGTATAGGCTTTTTGGTAGGCCAGTTCGCGCTCGGCGCGTTTGGCTTCGAGACGGACCTGCAGCTCGGCGTAGCGTTGCCGTTCCTGGTCCGAGTCGGCTTCCACCCCGAGGGTGGTGAGTGGGTCGAGCTGCGGCGACCAGTAGTGGCGGGGGCCAGCCTGCAGGCGCTCGAACTTGCCCCACTCAACCGCCGTCAGCCCCCAGGCCTTTGCCCGAGTTGCGTCAGATGCCTGCCGACCCAGTGGCGTCTGTTCGCTGAACTGCGGAGCCGAGTCGACCAGCTTTGGCGCGCTCAACGCCAGTCCTGCGAACAGGCAGCTGGGAACCAGGATAAGCGAGAGAATGGAGAACCGAGCCATACGCACCTCTTCACGGCAGGGGCAGTGTGTGGTCGCCATGCCCTGCGACATGGAACACCACCTGGTCCGCGCGGATCGCGCGCAGCTGCCAGCTGTTCAAGCTGTCGCCGGGCTGCAGCAGGTGCACGGTCGTCAGCGAATGCGCACCCGCGGGCAGGGCTGCCACAAACCTGGCGTCACCTCGAGTCTCGATACCCAGCAGGGTGAAGGGCGGTGTCAGCGCCTTGGCCTTGGCTTTTCCATCCGTGGAGGCCTTTGGCTGGGTGTTGGCGGCCGCAGGCACAGAAGGACGGGTCGTCAGTTTCTCGAGCTTGGCCTCTGCCGCAGCCAGCCGTCGTTCCAGTGCCGTCAGATCGCTGCTGCTTGGACCTGGCGGTGCCGCCTCGAGCGCCTTGAGCGAGACGGCCAGTTCATCCTGCTGCTGGCCGAGCGCGGCCTGCGCCGCAGTGTGTCGACCTTGCGCCTCGCCCAACGCCACGACCTGCGGCTGCAGCGTAGTAAGCCTGGCACCCAATGCATCGATATCACGGCGCAGGGCCGGCGCTGGATCGGCTGGAGCATTGCGGGCGTCAGCCTGGAGCTCGGCCAGTTGTTGATGATGGTTGTAGGCCTCGGCGGCGAGCACGGCGGCGCCCAGGCACAGGGCACCGATCACCAAGGCCTGAAAATGGAGGACCTTCATGGCGTGAGCTCCAGAGTCGAGAAGGGGGGAGTGGGCGACGGCACGCGCAGGGCATAGCACACGGTCCGATCGACTGGATCAATGTCGAGTTGCCAGGCCGGACCGCCGATGATGGTTAGGGCGTCCAGCAGCGAGATCGGTCCGAGCTGGTGCTGGACCGCGGGCAGCGGGCGACGGAACAAGCGGTCCACTGCAGCGCTATCGGCACACAGCGCGTAGCCCGAGCGTTGCAGCATATGACGCAGTGCTTCACCGACGGTGGCATGCAGAGCTGGCGCGATCTGCACGTTGACCAATTGATACAGCGGCTGGCGCTGCTCCAGCGTCGGTCGTGTAGTGACCAGGGTGTAGCGGTCTTGGCGCACCCAGGCCGGAAGTGGGGTTTTCGGCTTAAGCGATGCCGCCGGCAATGCGGGAGGTGCTGCGGGAGCCGAGGCCGGAGGCGGTGGCGGCGTGCTGCAGCCCGCCAGGGCGATCATCAGTCCGAGGGTGGAGAGTGTGGGTGTGTGCATGACCGTGTCTCGACAAATGTTGCCGATACGATGGCGAAGGCGTGAGTCGAGTCCCCACTGGAAAACCGAATCTGGCCAGCCAGCTTTTCAGTCGGCTACCACAAAAAAGGCGCCCGGGAGGGCGCCTTGGTCAGTCTTCGGTGAATAGCGGTAGCTGCGAGAGTGGTGCGGCGTCAGGGTCAAAGATCAGCAGGCGGGTGTCTGCCTGGCCTGCCAATAGGAGCAGCTTGAGTAACACTGGGGGGACACGGTCAGCGAGCATCCGCGCACTGACCTCGTCGGCGCTGCAGGTGCTGTCCCGGGCTTCAGCTTCTGTTGCCCAAGGCGTCGAATAGAGTTTGCAGCCGACGGCATGGCTGGCGTTGAGTTTGAAGCATTCGAAGAAGCCCGCTGGCGAATTGCACCAGGTGCACACCTGCAGGAACTCAAACTCGTCTGCGGGCAGGTGCGCGCTGCTGATCTCCCAACTGCGGCTGTAATGTCCGGTGGCAAAGGACAGTTGCTCGATCAGGTTACGCGCAGCCTCGACGTTGCCCAGGTCGCCGATATGCATCGGGCGTCCGAGCTGATTGCCGATGATCTGGTAGAGCACTGTGTTCACCAGACCGTCGGCCGGGCAGCGCATGCGCACAAACTCGGGCACGCACACACCGTCGGTGATCACCGCGACGTCGTCATCGAACAGGCACGGCTGCAGGTTGATGGCTTCGTTGGGTAGCTCGTTCTGAGCCGGGTGCAAGGTGCGGTAGCACGGCGGGCAATCGTCGGCATAGCTGATCTGCAGGACACGCTCGTAGCGCAAGTCTTGGAAACCGCGAAGAAACGGATTGGGTAGGGAAGGGGACATGGTGGTTCTCCGAAAGCGCCGAGGCCACCCCGACCGGGCGGTGACCTCTAGGACAAGGTGGGCTGTCAGATCCAGCCGTATTCGGCCAACGAAAGCGGGATGCCTTCGCCGACGATGATGTGGTCCAGGACGCGTACCTCGACCAGGGCCAAGGCCTCGGTCAGGCGGGCGGTGAGCACCCGATCGGCGCCGCTCGGTTCCGAGCAGCCGGAGGGGTGGTTGTGGCTGAAGATCACGGCGGCGGCATTGTGTTCGAGCGCCTTGATCACCACTTGGCGTGGATACACGGAGGCACCATCAATGCTGCCGGTGAAGAGGATGTCGAAGCTCAGCACACGGTGACGCGAGTCGAGGCAAAGCAGGGCAAACACCTCGTGGTGGTAGGGGGCGAGCTGCAGTTTCAAGTAGGCTGCGGCATCGGCGGGGGTTATCAGCACCTCGCCGCGCTGGAAGTGACGCTGGTCCAGCAGCTGCAGGGCTTCGGTGATCAGCGCATCCTCACGGACACGTTGGGCCAGTACGGCTTCGAGTGGCTCGACTAAATTTAAGGCGGTGTTCATGGCCAATTCCTCGTGAGAGATGGAGCGCCCCCTGAGTGCGTGCCCCAGGCTGGTTTAGGTGGGTGATCAAAGGCGCGTGAAGCGATGTCGAGTACCGGGTAGTGGGCTTTGGCAGCCCTCGCACGGTTGCGTGGAAAAGGCCTCGATTCCGATGCCGGTATGCGGGTCGAAATCGGCGCTAAGGGGTAGTAGGGCCTGCAGTTGGGCGTGCATGTGGCTGATGCGTTGCTCGACTTCAGCCTCGCTGTAGTACAACGACAGCGCGCTGTAGTCGTCGTAGGCGACCGCCTGCAGGCAGTCCTCACAGAGCCAGAAGCTTTCCATGACGACCTCCGACGTGAATGAACAACAGGCGCTCATAAGAGCGCCTGCTGCGGGCGGCCAACCTGCCTTAGGCAGACTGGCGTGCGGTGGTGGATTTACGTGCGGGGGGCGGTGTTGGCCGGTCTTGAGTGGTCTCACTGTCGCTGTCCGCCTGTTCCGACTCTGCTGATTCAGTAGCCTCAGGGGCGGGGGCAGCGTCGGTGCGCGCCGGCGAACGGTAGCTGAACTGGCCATCGACCTTTATCCACTCGATGAAGATCAGTCGGCCTTTGAGGCTGGCGCCGGGTTGCCCCTTGCGCTCGCCTTTCTCGTACAAGAACGGATCGACCCAGAGGTCGCCGATGCGAAACGCGATGAGGACCTTGCGTTCAGCGCGGACGTCTTCCAGGTGTTCACGGATCAGCCGGTCTGCCTCACCGCTGGCGACCTTGCAGTCGAAGCGGGTGTACTCGACGTCGTCCGAGGCACCGTGCAGGGCAGCGATGTCACAGGCCATGAACGCTTGGCCCCGGCGAACCGGGACTTCGCGAACACGGTTCAGGTAACCGATGCCTTGGGTGTGCAGGTTGAAGTAGGTGGTGGGGGCGTTATTGCTTGCAGTAGTCATGATGGAGCTCCTGTTCAGCAGAGCGCGGACATCCACCGGCCCTGGCGGCTGGTGAGTTCCGCAAGGGGAGTTGCAAAAGCGTGATCGGTAGAGAAGGCGCTCATCACCGATGAAGCGGTGACCGTGCAAGCTGCCGAGCGCGGGTCGCACTTTGGGGGAGAACCACCCGAAACGGGCGTAGCCTTGAAGGTCCTGGCTACCTGGGTGCTGTCATCGACAGCGGTGTGCAGCTCCTCTATAAAACGCCGCGAAAGGCCCGTCAACCATGGTCTTCAGGCGCCCTGAGTGGGCGGAATCGGGTGGCTTTCGGTGGATTGTCGGCGGCGAAAAAATAGCCCGACGGTCATCAGGCTAGGAGGAGTTGGACCACCCTTGACCCGGTGATGTGGCACCGGAGTCCGTCGCAGAGCTCCACTGCCGATCCACCTGGATCAACCGACCCTTGTCGTGGCCTGGGTCGGAATCAACTGGCACGCATCCGCGCACAAAAGGTGCCCAGTGTTTCGCCGGCGGGCACCGGAGCTGAGCATCGTCGCCGAAGCGGATGACCCCTGCGGCCTGGCACAAGCCGCACGGGTCATCCACCTGGGGGACTTGGAACGCTGAGAAGTCATCCGCAGATGCGCTGAAGTGTGGCTCCGAACTCTAGGAGTCTGACCGAGCTGCCCGGAGCGAATCGGTCTCGGTCGCCAAGCGGCGAGGGGCCAGATCACTACACCAGCGCTGTAGTGCGCCGTCAAGTCATGCGCTTTTCGCCCGCTTGGATTTCGCCACTGGCTTGGTGCCCTTGCATTTTGGGTAGCGGGTGCAGGACCAGAAATTGCCGGTTCGACCGTTGCGCTGGCGCATGGCGCAGCGGCACACCGGGCAGTAAGGCCCCTTGCTGGGGGGCGGGCTGAGGGTAAGCGTGGCGTTACTGCGGACCAGGCGAGTTAACCACTCTGCCTGCTTGGCGAGAAAGGTCTCGACGCTCAGCTGGCCCGATTCGATGCGGTCCAGCGCCTGCTCCCACAGCGCGGTCATGACGGGGTCGGCCACCTTTGGTGGCACCGCTTCGATCAAGGTATGCGCTGCGGCTGAGGCGGTCAGACTACGTTTCTTCTTGGTCAGGTAACCGTGGTCGATCAGGCCCTGGATGATGGCCGCGCGAGTAGCTTCAGTACCAAGGCCGCAGCTGTCCTTGAGCTTCTGCTTGAGCCACGGATCGGCCACCTGGTTGGCGATGGTTTTCATCGCTTTGACCAGGGTGCCTTCGGTGTAGGCCTTAGGCGGCTGCGTGCGCTGTGCGTTGAGCGTGGCGTCGATCAGCGCCACCGTCGCGGATTCACGCAACGTCGGCAGTTGCTGCGCCTGTTCGACCTGCTCGCTACCATCGGCCTCGTTGATCACCGCCTTCCACCCTCGAACGAGAATCTGTTTGCCGCGCGCCACCAGTTGGTCTGTGTGGCTGTGCAACTGCGCTTGGGTTTTCAGGTACTCGTGCTCGGGCATGAATTGTGCGAGGTATCGGCCGCGAATCAGCGTGTAAACCGCCCGCTCGCGCTCGGAGAGCTGCGCCAAATCCAGCGCGACGGCGGTGGGAATGATGCCGTGGTGCGCGGTGATCTTGCTGCTGTTCCAGGCGCGTGAGCGGCGGCTGGGGTCGACTTCCTTGAGAATTGCCCCCAGCGGTAGCGCGGCGGCGGCCAGGGCGTGGAGGACGCGCGGCGCCTCATCGAGCATGCTCTCCGGCAAGTAGCCGCAGTCGGTCCGCGGGTAGGTCGTTGCCTTGTGGGTTTCATACAGGGCCTGGGCGGTGGCCAGGGTTTCCTGTGCACCCAGTCCGAGCTTGGCCGAGCAGATCTCCTGCAGCGTGCCCAGGTCGAACGGCAGCGGCGGGCCTTCACGCACGCGTTCGACTTCGACACTGTAGATCTGCGCGCTGCCGGCTTGGGTGAGGCGCCTGAGCGCCTGCTGCGCGGCGGTTTCGTCGATACAGCGTCCAACCGCATCGCTGGCCACGGCTGTGGGTTGCCAGCGCGCGTGAAAGCGGATCCCGTCCTGCTCCAGGTGCGCATCGACATTCCAGAACGGTTGCGGCACAAAGCTCGCGATCGCCCGGTCGCGCTCGACCACCAGGCGCAGGGTGGGTGTCTGTACGCGTCCCACCGGTAGCAGGCCATCGAACCCGGCCCGGCGGCCGAGCAACGTGAACAGCCGGCTCAGGTTGATGCCGACCAGCCAGTCGGCTCGGGAGCGGGCGAGGGCACAATGGTACAGCGGCAAGGTCTGTTCCCCTGGACGCAAGGCGCCCAAGGCACGGCGGATTGACGCCTCGTCCAGCGCGGAGAGCCACAGGCGCAAAATCGGTCCCTGGTACTGGCAGCGCTCGAGAATCTCCCGGGCGATCATCTCGCCTTCGCGGTCGGCGTCGGTGGCGATGACCACTTCGCTGCAGGTGCCTAGAAGTTGGCTGATCACCTTGAGCTGGCCTGCGACCTTGGGCTTGGCCACCAGTTGCCAGCGGCTGGGAATGATCGGCAGATCGTCCAACGACCAGCGTTTGTAATCGCCATAGGCTTCAGGCGGCGCGGTTTCCAGCAGATGGCCGACGCACCAGGTGACGGTGATGTTCTGGCCCACCAGACAGCCATCGCCGCGGCGGCTGGCCTGCAGCACACGGGCAATGTCGCGGGCTTGGGAAGGTTTCTCGCAGATGAACAGGCGCATACACGGTCCCTCTCGGTGGGTACCGACAGGGTGGGGGTGTAATCACGAAACGTCAGGGTAAATCCGAAGGTGGCGACTTCATATCGGCGGGCGAGCGCTACTTGCGTTGCGCGAGGTGACTGGCCAGCGCTTTCAGAGACTCCAAGGCGAACTGCTTATCCGCCTCATTGAGCTCCTTGATGATTGCGTTTATCTGCACCCCCAGGTCCTGTGGCCGAGGGCTGATTGCCAGGAGTAGCTCATCGACGGGACAGCCGTACAAGTCGGCCAATTGCAGCAGCTTGGACACCGAGAGCTCAACGAAGCCTCGCTCCAGGCGCGATACAGCTTCGCCGGAAATCCGCAGATGCTCGCCCACCTGCGCCTGGGTCAAGCCTCGGGCACGGCGATACTTCGCCAGCTGGCGACCGATTTGATGTGGGCTAGGCTCTTTGACTGGCAACGGGAGGCGCTCTTTAATTCGACCTATATGGTCGAACAGCAACCCAAAGATATGAGCGACTCAGAAGGTTGACTCACAACTCTACGAGGCGTATCACTGAAAATATGTTGGATGACTCGACCGTCACCACGGAGGCAACGAATTGCACGGATCACACCAGAGTGAGGCGGATGCGTTAGCGATCAAGGCCTATGAGCTGTTCATGGCCAGCCATCTGGAACCGGACAATGGGGGCGCACGCGCTCGGTTGATTGCCTGGGTTCAGGAGAGTCCGGCGCACTGGCGGGCGTTCCTTGCCCTGGACCAGTACTTGGAGGAAGTGAAGCAAATGCTAGAAAGTGAGCGGAGCAGGAGCGCCGGGCAAGAATGAAATAACAGCAGCAGCCGATGTTGCCCGCTGAGCTGTCTGCATCGTGCCAGTGATATTGCGCTGCGGGCGGCAATTCCACGGAGTACCACGCATTTTATCCGGACTTGCGTGGCGCTGTCTTGCCACCTCCCTTGCGCGAAGAACTGGCGTTGTCGTTGGCTTTCTCGCGCATGGTCACCGAGGCCAGGCGGTGCGGCAGGATACCAATGCGCCGCGCCTCTACCTTGAACGTCACCCGAGCGTTGTCTTCGCTGTCCTCCCATTCCTCCTTGACCATGCGCCCTTCGACCAGGACGCGCATGCCCTTCTGGTACAGCGTGCTCCAGTGTTCGGCGTCGCGGTTCCAGAGTTCCACGGGTGCCCAGTAACCGCCGCGATCCTCGTAGCCGCCTTCTCGCGGTACCGGGTTGTCGAAATAAACATTCAGCCGCAGCAGGCGCCGCGGCTCATCCGGGTTGGTGTTGAACTCCTGGAATTCCGGAACGCTACCGATGTTGCCTTCACCAACAAACAAAGTACTCATACGGGTTACTCCTCGGTGGGGGTACGGGTTAGTGCGAGCTCGGCGGCCTCGAGTTTGCTAACTCCAGTGATGGCCTGGCGATACAGCGACTGCAGGCTGCTCATCTGCAGGTTCAGCACCACACGGTTGGTCTCCAGCTGATACAACGCCTGCCGCAGTTCCGGGTGCAGACGCGGCTGTACCACCGTCTCCTGCCACACCTGCACGCCCATGCGCTGAAAGTCCGGGCTGCGCCAGCGCAGGAAATCGGTGCCCGTCGCGCTGTGCTGGACGACCAGGCGCAGGTCCAGCAGCGAGAAGGGCGGCTGGGCCATGATCGCCAGCATCACCGCCATCAACTCGGCGACCTGGGCGCGAAGGCGCAGGATCGTCTCGGCGAACTGCTGCAGCTCCCCCTTACCCTTAAAAGGCTTTAAAAGGCCTTTTAGGGAGGCACCTTGTGCGAGCGCGCGATAGGCATCCGCTGACAAACGCCGCGCGATGGCTTCGGCCAGGGTCATGTGTCACCTCCTTCAATGGCGGCATCCGGAGTGAGTTGTTCATCGACCACTGGCGGACTGGCGCTTTCGAGCTTCGGCGTAGGGTTGCTTCGGGCGATCGGCGGTGCGAACTGGGAGCGGCGCGTCCCTTCGAGAATGTCTTGTGGTAGGACGCCAAATTTATCGATGGCTTCGCGGGCGCGGGCGTTATTGGCGGCCATGTCATCCCGGCTGACGCCGGCCACGCGGTAACGCTGCGCGAGGCCGAACAGGCTACGCAGCAGATGCGCACCGCAATCGATCCAGGTCTCCATGTCAACCCGGCCAATCAGCGCGGTATGGTGGGCGAGCAGCACCCTGCGGACAAACGAGTCGTAGTCGGTTAGCAGGTAGATCGCGAGAAAGCCCAGCTGGCTACCGATGAACAGCGGAAGGGTCACCGGATGGATGTTGAGGTTGTCGCCGACATCGACCTGAGTGGGCATGGCGCGTTCGACCTGGCTGACCTGCTGAGTCAGGCCCCCCATTTCACCCCTGGCCTGCAACAGCTTCTCCTCCAGCTGCAGCATGAACCAGTCGGCATACGGATCGCCCTGACTGCTGGCATGCTTGAGCAGGTTGGTAACGCTGATGTAGCCGGGCATGCCCAGAATCGGATGCACCCCTTCACGGCCACTGCGACCCTGCCACAGCCGCGCCGCGTGATGGGTGTGCAGGGTGAGGGTGATGCTGCTGCGCAGAGAACCTAGATTGAGCTGATAGTGATCGACCATCGCCAGTACCTCGTCGTCGGAATGAGGCCGACGATGGGCGTATCCGCGATGCTCCGCGCGGATCAACGCGAAGCTGCTTTGCCCGTATTTTTCAGGTAATGGACTTCCTTGGAAATGATCGCATCGGCATTGATTCCACCGACTTCCAGCCCTAACTAGCCACACTGGCGCCGCGACAGCGTTGCTTCAGTTCTTGCAGACAGGAAAGCGCGAGGGGTGAGGCGGTGCGCTGACCGTTGCGGCGTGGCCGTTCGCTGAGCGGCTCTGACACGGTTTTCGAGTTCAACGCCGGCGAAGGTACGGACGCTGCGGGTGCCGTCTCGGCGCGAGCGGCCCACAGGGTGAACTCCCCTTGGCAGGCGCGCTTGATCAAGCCCATCAGGTAGGCGATCGGTTTTCGGATCTCACCGCGGGCGCAGCGCACCGCTGCTTCGTTGATGACCGCTTGTTGCTGTTCGGGTTCGAGCTGACGCATCGCCTGGGAGGCCATGCGTCGCTCGGTCGGGCTGAGGGGTAGATCCTCAGGCCATCGCGCTCGTCCAAACTCCACCTGCGCCAGTACCGTATCTTTTTTGCTTTTGACTTTCTGTACTGTACAGCCGGCGTCGGCATTCCGAATCACAGCCGAATCCGGCGACTTGCCGCAGAGTTTGGAATCGGTTGGCGAGGGTTCAGAACTCCGAACGGTGTGGTGTTCGCTTGGTTCGGAATTGTTTGCAGCATCGCTCGAAAGCTGCAGCACCTGTTGTTGCGCTGACGGCCTAGGTGAGACGAGTTTCTCCTTGTCGACCTGTGCGACCTGCTGGTCGGCCTGGATTTCCGCAAACACATGCTGCGTCACCTCACGTACGCCTTTGGTCGCATGGGTGAGGTTTTGCTGTAGCAGCGCCGCATAGCCGGCGTCCAATTCTAGCTGTTCCGCCGGGGTCAACGGATCGCCATGCAGCACGTAGACGCAGCCACGCAGGCAGCCTTGCGCATCGCGCGTACGCTCGACCAGGCTGAGCCAGCGGGTCGTCCGGAGGACGTTGAGGGCGCGGGCGATTGTTTCACGCGACGCCTGGGTGCCACAAGGACTCGTTGCCAGGTAGGGCTGCAGATCCTGATAACGCGGCGTTTTTACCTGGCGCTCGGTGATCAGCCAGCGCAGCACCTGCCAGGTATTGCGCTCCAGCGGTGTCAGGCGGCGATCGAGCAGCAATGCCTGGGGTAAAGGATTGTTGTCGCCGTAGTAGATCGTGCGTAGCGCGGGCTCCTCCGTGGCGGCCTGCAGCTGGGCCTGCGTCGCCTGCCACTCGAGACGGCGCCGAAGCGCGTCGTAGCACTGGCGCACAACATCCTGCCAGTCGACCTCGTAGAAGCTCAGCATGGCGTACCTCCGTACAATTCGACCTGCTGCCAGACCAGGGTCAGGCTGATAAGTTGTTCCTCCGCCAGCATCATCATCGTGTCCAGCGGATCGTTTTCCGGATCTTCCGCACGCAGCTGGCTCCAGCGGTTCCATACGGCGTGCTCCTGGTCTTCGCTGAGCTGAACCGGTCGGCCGCGGTGGGTCTCGATCTTAAGCACGCGGCGCCGCAGTGCGGTTTCCGAATGGTCCAGGCCGAAGCAGCGGTACATGATGTTGGAGCTCGCACCCAATTTGAGTGCCCGGTTGATCAGTCTCTCGTTCTGTTCGTCACGATCGGCCTGGGCGATGAGCCTTCGCAGCACGGTCGTGTCGACTTTCACCTCGACCCAGGCAATTGACGAGTGCGCCAAGTGGGAGAGGGTGGTGGGCGGCAAAGACTGAAGCACCTCAATGTCTTCGTCGGTCAGGCCCAGGGCCTTGCAGCGCTGCAGACGGCCATGGCGCAGCTCATGTAAAACCTGGTTCAACATGGCGTGGTTCAACAAATTGAAGGTCGTGCTCATGAGGTTGCTCCTCACGTTAGCGAGTGGGACGACAGCGTCAGCTCGATCAACCGTCGGGCGTGACGGATCAGCGTGAAGAGCTGCTCCAATTGGGCGTCGGGTAGTCGCTCAAGGCCGATCGTCAGGGCAGGGCGCTCGGCGAACGGCATTTCATAGGCGCCGATTAGTAACTGGCCGAACAGCGCGGCCGGTATTTGCTGACGTTGGTGCCACGTCACCTCATCCTGCAGGCGCAGCAAGGCGGAGAGCAGCAGCTGAATGCCGGTGTGTCGCGGGCTGAGCAACTCGATGTGATCCGGTGACAGGGTGAACCCGAGGCCGTCCGCACAGGGACCGACCATGGCACTGGCGTCGGCATACGCGGCGAGCTCGGCCGCCAGTGCGGCGCATTTGTCCCGCAGGGTGCTGATCTCATCCTGCGAAGGCGGATGTGACAAAGAGGAACAGACTGATGCTTGAGCGCTTTCCATGTCGTCTGGCGGCATCGCTGAAAGAGGGTCGTCGCTCAGCGCCTGGCGTATGCGGGGGAGGCGTAGTTCTTGCGCCGCCGTGGTCTCGCCGGTGCCTTCCGTGTGAGCTGGGCTGGGCAACTCATTCGCTGTTTCAGATCCGTCTCCGTAGCCAAATGGCAGTCGTGAGGCCTCGCCTGGTGGTTCCTGCGACCGAGCTTGAACAGTGTTCAAGCGGGGAGGCGAGAGACGCGGCTCCTGGTGCATGTCCAAGGCCAGCAGGCGCGGTGTTTGCTTCAAGATTACCGCCATTTTCGCAATCAGTTCGTCCTGCAGCTCGCTCGAATCCAACTCGGGTTTTTCACCGTCGAACGCCGACAGCACTGCAAACCATAACAATGCGAACTCATGAGCATCACCGAAATACTGGTTCCAGACCGATTCCGCCCGGCGCCGCAAGCTGATGAGCCGTTCGATGGCGGGTTTGCCCAGACCTGCGTACAGCACCTGTGGAATGGCCGGCAGCAAGTACTCGAGCGCATCGAACATCCGACTGATATGGGACTGTGAGATCGGGTAGCCATCCTGGCTCAAGCGCGCGGAGAGCTCGCGCTGACTGAGGGATTTGTCCGGCTCCTGAAGCATGTCCTTGAGTCTTGCGACGGCGAGCGCCCGTTCGATAAAGGTGAGCTGGCCGTGCAAATCACTCTCGGCCAGGTGTCCGAGCAAGGCATGCGACTCGGACTGCCAAGGACGGAACAGGCAATGGATGCGAAAAAAACGCTCCTCATGGGTCTCCTGCCAGAGCTCACCGAGGATGCTCAAACGCGTGTTGCCACCGTTCCGGATGATGAAGTGCTGCTCGTCCGGACGCCGGGTGATTGCGGGCGGCTGGTCCAGGCCGCGTCCGCGGATCGAGGCTTTCAGCTCGTCATACAGCGGGTTACGGATTACGCGTGGGTTCAGCTCATAAGGGCGCAGTTGTTCAAGGCTAACCACCATCGGCGTGTCGCCGACCGGCACGGCCGTGATGGCACGGCCGTGTTTTTCTGGGAAATGCGCCTGCTGCAATTGACGCGTGATGTCATCGGAAGTTGGCGGCTTCATCACACAATCTCCGATCAGGCGCGACGGATCAGTCGACGGCCGCCAGCAGGCGGTTGGCCGGATACGTGCGCGCCCGAGGCGACAATTCGCTCAGCCCACTGCGGGAGCAGCTCGATCGCCAGCGCACGCATGACCTCCGCAGCGCAAGGTCCGCGGCTGCCTGGGGGTGGGATGGGCTCGACTCGGTGCGCAGGCAGCCCCATCGAAGCGGCATTGAGGTAGGCCACCCGGTCGGGAATCACCGTGCTACAGACGCTGACATGGGGATCCGCTTGGAAGGATGCCCTCAGGCTCTGAGTTATCAAGCGGGTATCGCGGCGGTTGGCATTGACCTGGTTGAGCAACAGCTTCACCGCCGGCAACGCGACACCTAGGTAGCGATACGGCTCCAACTCCTCGAACAGCCCCAGCGTGCCACGGCGCAGCTCGCGCGCAGCAAGCATTTCGGGTGGGACCGGGCACAGGGCGCAATCGGAAGCGAGAATAACCATCTCCACCACCACGCTACGTGCGCCCTGGGTATCGATAATGAGCACATCGTAGTGATCCTGGAAGGCGGGCAGGAGATTGCGTAGCCGCAGGCGGCCATCAGGGGCATGTAACAGCAGGGTGCTGATGTGCCCGGCGCGATCGTTGGACACGATCAGGTCGAGGTGCTGGATGACTGTGGTGCTGACGACTTGCTCAACGGCCGTGAGCCGCTGGGCGATGAGTTCGTAGCTACCGACTTCACGCGGGGTGCTCAAGGCGTAGTAGCTGGACAACGTCGGTTGGCTGTCGAGGTCGAGCAGCAACACCTGCAGCCCAGCGTCGGCAAGCAGTCCACCCAGGTTGGCGGCGACGGTGGTCTTGCCCGCGCCGCCCTTGGTCGAGATTAGCGAGAGGACGTTCATGGGCTACTCCCTCACTGACAGTCGATCCTGAACCCACTGCTCGATCTCCACTGAATCCCAACCGACGGCACGCGTGCCAATGCGTCGGCACAGCGGGAATTGTCCGGCCTTCATCAGGTTGTAGATATGCGAACGCTTGAAGCCGGTTTTTTGTTCCACCTCATCGCGGCGCATGATATGGCGGTCGACCGAAATTGGGGCGGGGCTGGCAGGTTGCATGGTGTCACTCCTTAGCGCCATGTGGCGCGCAGTGGGAAGTGACAGTCAGTGAAGGCCTGCAGAGGCGAGAAGTCATTGCCAGGCAATGGCGCCCATTGCCTGGCAATTTGGCCTTAGGCCTGTTCGGCCTGGGCGAAATGACGTCGAGCTTCAGCAAATTTCCGATCAAGTGTACGTTTACTCAAGCCTGGAACGCCCGGGAATTGCGTCGTGATAGCATCTACAATGGCCGTCTGGGTTCTATAGATGGACTGCAATAATCCGCTTTTCGACTTCCCTAGCATGATGGCGAGCAACGCGCCGATGATCATGAAATAAACGCTCGTGGATACGTCGGAGGGCGCTTCAAACGCACCACCCTGACCGCTTAACTCCTGGCGGCGGGCTTGGTCGGTCATTTCTTGCATCAGTGCCCTGTAGGTTTGCCGCATTTTTTCCAGCGCGCGCTCGGCTGCGTCTAAATCCGCCTTCAGCGCCAGATAAGCGCCGAGGCTCACGCATTGGCAATGATCGATATTCTTGGCAAAGAGAAAAGCGGGCTTGTCATCTGGGTAGTACTGCCCGATCCAGACTCGCAGATCACAATAGCGGATGGCGAGGTGGGCTCGTTCGAACCGGTCGCTGGGGGTGACAGGATGCCCCAAGTACGTCGCAGGTAGGTCGCCGCAAGCGATCGCGTCGTAGATGCGCTCGACGTAGACGTTGAGAAATGGCCACTGCGAAAACTGCTTGAGCAGATTCACGGTCGGGGATAGGGCGACCTGCAAAATCTCTTCCTGGTGGGCGGCAAGGCCACACCAAAGTATTGCGGCATCAATCGGGCGGTAAGTGCTTTTAGGCGAGACCATGGGCGCAGCCTCCTGCTAACTCATCCTTGAATCGCTGCCGAGCCCATCTGTTATCGACTCGGTTCAGCGAGCTTTGATCCGGACGAATTTCCGGATTCGAAGTGGTGACCATTTACTTAATATTTGGTTCGTTCTGAAAAATTTGAGTGCGACAAGTTTCGACGCACTGTCGCATAGACAGGCAAGGGCGGATTATTTTGTATGGCATACACAAATTGCTGGTTTCTGGATGCTCCTTGGAATCGCGCATCACAATCAAAGCAACGGCTCAAGCGATAAGCGCTACGAATTTAGCTGACGCAATCAATCGGGCGTGATGCTGCATTTCCAAACTCAGGTAAATCACCACAGGCGGAACAGACCCACTGGCGAAGGCGCCCAGTTGAGCTGGGAGCCGACTGCGAGGCTCTCAGGAATGCCGATGATGCTTTGATCCACCTCACGGTGGGGGGAGGAGTGCTCCTTGGAAATCGCCGACCATGGGGTTCCCGGAAATATACAGGGCATGGAGTTCATCTCGATGGCTCATGAGTGATTGCCCGAGCTTGCAGCCGTTCTCACCTCAGGCTCTCAACTAGAGGCATCGAAGGTAACGTCGCCCGTGACCCAGATTGTATGAATCAGGACATCCGCAATGACCCTCCGTGACAACCCAGACCTAGCGCGTTCTTATGCTCCAAATGATTGTATCGACGCTATCGAGGAGCCTCAGGGTCAGTTCGATTTGTTGAACGGGACGCTGGGTTACGCGATCAAGCGTGCGCAGATGCGCTCGGTAGAGCTACTGGGGGAGATGATCAATGCCAGTGGCTTGACGCCGGCTAAGATGACCGCGTTGTCCTTGATCGGTACGGAGTCAGGTATCAGCCAATCGGCTCTGGGGGAAAAGCTGAGCATTAACCGTGCAAGCGTCGTCAAGGTTGTCGACACTCTCGAGGTTCTGGGCTTCGTAGTACGGCATCCCACCCCTGGCGATCGTCGTAGTCACTCGCTGGCATTAACCAATGAGGGCAAAATCAGACTTGGGAAGCTGCACGCGCAAGTGCAGGAATTCGAGCAATCCATTTCGTCAAAGCTCTCTGTTGAAGAACGCAGTCAGCTGATCAGTCTTTTAGAGAGGGTAGCGGTTCAGTCTTGACGTCCAGACACGATTGCGTTTTTGCGGCCTCACGGGGCGTCCACAGGCACACCTCCATATGCAGGTCGGTGTAGCGCGCAGTTTTGTCCTTGTCGTAGCCGCTAGAAAGAAACGCGATCGCCGCTGGTACATTTGCTGCTGACGAGAGTGTTCCGCGCATCCGCGCCACCTCACCGCCTCTGCCGGTACCGACATTAGCAGGTGAGCGGATAGGCACAATGTCAGTGGAGCCTCGATCATCAGGTTAACTATGCGGCTCAGGTGCACGCCATTCTCTGTGTCCAACTGGTTGTGCCCCGATACAGGCAAGATGGTGGAACAGAGCATTTCTCCACAGCGGAGCGCAGGGTGCTCACCGACTTGATTTCAACGATCACCTTCGTGGGCAGGGCCAGGCGTACAGTGGCCTCGGATCAACGTCGTCATTGCGCTGCTGTGCTTGCGATACCGAGACAATGAGTCCAGAATCAAGGCCATTCCTGTTTCAGGAATTATTGAAAACCCTTTGATTTCAACGGGTCGGACACCAGATGCGAGTCTCGTTTCCCGCTCCAGTATTTGGAGCTACAGATCGAAAGGTCTGTAATTCGTCAGAAAGAAGGGCCACTGAAAAGTGGCCCTTTTTTCGTTGCGCAACAATCCTCTTCGAGTACGTGAGACAGGACGGCTTCAACCGTCCAGGGCCTGCTGTGTGTTCAGCACGGTCTCCAGGCGCGTTTGCACCTGGCGTACTTTCCGGGCCAGCTGCGGCGTGATGTGCGACCCCGCAAGCTGGCATTCCAGTTCGGCGCACAAGGTGGCCAGGGCGAACGCCTGAACCGAGCACAGGGCGCCGCCCAGGCTGTGCAGTACCTGCGCCAGGACGCCGGCATCGGCGTTGTCCAGTGCGACGTGGATCTTGCGCAGGTCGTCGCGCATCGAGGTGATGAACAGTTTTCGCATCGCAGCCGGAACGTGGACGGTGTCGACGTCGCTCAAGGGTGTGGTGGCGGCGTCGTCGACCTCGGTGAAGGGCTGCGGCAGAACCAGCTCGCAGTGCTGCAACAGCTGAGTGCGCAAGGTGTGCAGGTTCAGGGGCTTGACCATCCAGGCGTTCATGCCCACGGCCGCGCAGCGCTCGCCTTCATCGCGCATGGCGTTGGCTGTGATGCCGATCACGGGCAGGTCGGCATCCTGCTGGCGCAATGCCTGGGTCAGCTCATAGCCATTGATAACCGGCATGTTGACGTCGGTGAGCACCAGGTCGTACGCCCCGGGCGCCCAGAGTGCCAGTGCCTGCTCACCGTTGAACGCCACCGTGACCACGCAGCCCAGGGCTTCGAGTTGCTCCTTGATGATCGCCTGATTGATGGGGTTGTCTTCGGCTACCAGAATCCGCAGGTCCAGTGGCTGGCGGGTGCCCGCTGGCCAGGCGCTGTGCTGCGTGTCGTGACCGCCGTGCGCCAGGCCCACCGCCCTGGCGATCGCGCGAACGTCGTAGGCATCGACTTCCCAGCCATCAGCGCCGTGGTCGGGTGGGTTGGGCCCGCCCGGTACGGCGTTGATCCGGGGGCCAGCCCACGCTTGACCGGACGCGAGCATGTCCACCAACAGTGTCGCGTCGTTGCCCGAACCCATGTCGCTGGCCAGCGGACGGGCGTCGACCCCCAGCCGAACGAGCCAGGCGCAAAGGTGCCGGGCCAGTTCCGGGACGGGGGCGCGCACGTACACAGGGGCGGTGGATGGCTCGAGTTCAGGACAGTCGGTGAGTGCGCCGGGCGCGCGGGGCAGCTTCAGCTGCAGGGTGAAACTGCTGCCCAGCCCGATTGCACTGACCACGTCGAGCTGGCCGTCCATCAGTTCGCAGAGCCGGCGGCAGATGGACAGGCCCAGGCCTGCGCCGGCCTCGCTGCTGGCGTCGCGCACCTGATAGAACGGGTCGAACAGATGCACCTGCTGGGCCTGGGAAATGCCCAGTCCCGAATCGCTGACCTGCCACTGCAACTGGCTGTATTCGCTGTCCTGTTCCACGACCCGAGCCCGCAGCACCACCCGGCCGCTATCGGTGAACTTGATGGCATTGCTCAGCAGGTTGTTGAGGATCTGGCGAATGCGCAACGGATCGCCGCGCAGCCGGTCGGGCAGGTCGGCATCGATGCAGGCATACAGTTGCAAGCCTTTGGCCTGGGCGTATGCACTGTAGGTGCCGAGTGTGGCCTCGATCATCTCCAGAGGGCAGAAGTCCAGATCGTCGATGGTCATCTGTCCGGATTCGATCTTCGACACATCCAGCACGTCGCTGATCAGCTGGAACAGGGTGGCCGATGATCGCTGGATGGTCTGCAGGTAGTGCTGCTGGCGCGGGTCGAGCGCGGTCAGCCCCATCAGCTCCAGGGTGCCCAGTACGCCGTACAGCGGTGTGCGGATCTCATGGCTCATGGTGGCCAGGAAACGTGTCTTGGCTTCATTGGCGGAATCGGCGGCCAAGCGCGCCTGTTCAAGGCTGGCGGCATCTTCGACAAGCCGGGTAACGTCATGAAAGGCGCACAGCCAGGCGTTTTCGCCGTGGTAGCGGGTAGGCACAAGGCTCACGTGCCAATGGCGGCCTTCAACCTGCAGATCGGTTGAGCCCCGCTCGGGCAGGTCGTGCTGTCGACGCAGGGCGCCGATCAGCGTGGCGCTGCCGTGGGACTGCTGGGCGTGCTGGTTTTCCAGCAGCACCGCGTAGTCGCTGCAACGCAGCACGCACAGACCGGCTGGCGCCGTGTCGATGACGGCTCGACTGAAAGCCTCGCTCTCGGCGATGTCTTCAAGTGCACGGTGGGCAGGCAACACCACATGCTTGCGATACCAGTGATTGAACGCCCAGCCGCCGCCCAATCCGGCCAGCATCAGTGCAACCAGCCCCAGCAGCGGCCAGAAGGCATAGTCCACAAAGCTGTTGAAACCGATCACATAGATGCCGGTCCAGGGCTGCTCGCCCGGGCTTGTCACACGGAACACCAGCCCGTCAGCGTTCAGGTTCAGGCCTTCATGCAGCACCCGATCGGGCTTGAACTCGCCCACCAATGCCTCGCGGGTGGGGGCGATCAGGCTGAAGTGATCGTAGATCGACCACTGCATGATGCGTTCGATGTTGTTGACCTGATCCAGCGTGAACATGGACGCCACCACCACCGAGGGGCTGGCCCCTGAAATGTGCAGCCGGGTTGCCGACAGGTCGATGTCGACATACCCCAGCACAGTGGCAGGGGCATCGGGGCCTGCGTCATAGGGCACCCACTGCACCTGGTGGTCCTGCGGCGCGTGGTCGTGCAGGCTCTTGCCCACCTGGCGCACCACACGATCGAAGTCCTCTTGTCGGGGCCGACCCGTGCCGCGCAGGCGCCCCATGGCCGGTACGCTGATATCGAAGTTGTCCGGCAGGTTGAACAGCAGCACCTGGGGCGATTGATAGTGCGAAGCCGACCAGAATGCACTGTAGTAGTTGGCCAGGTTCGCCCCCAGGGTAGAGACGCTGACGTGTTGCGAGGCTGCGATCCTGGCCGGGTTGATCTTCACGCTGAACGGCAGGGAGAAGGCGTATTCGAGTTCTTCATAGACCGCACCGGTGGCATCGGACGAAGACCGTTGCACCACCACCGGCACACTGGAGGCGCCCAGCAGTTGGCCTTCGGCGCTTTTGCGCGACACAGCGCTGAGAAAGGCTTCCTGCTCGCGAATGTTTTCCATCAGGCGGGCGAAGTGAAACTTCACCGTGTCTTCCTGCTTCTGCAGCACGCGATTCACGCCCCAGTAGCACAAGCCAGTCAACAGCAGCGCCAGGCCCAGGAGCACGGCGAGCCCCATGTTCAGGCGCAGTGAACTGCTGGCCAGCCTGTCCAGGCGGGTGTAGCGGTGATTCATCGTGCAATCCCGTCAGTGATGAGGCGCGTCCAGACCCAGTCTATACAAGAGCTGGAGTGCTTGCCGGATCATCCCGGGTGCCACACCCCGTGCGGCCCTAGCCCTGCGGTAGCGTTCGGGTGCGGTTTTCAGCCACGAGCCGCCATACGATCATCAGGCCGGCAAGCCCCAGCCAAGGCAGCAGCAGCGCATTCATCACCTGCCAGCCAAACACGTCGAGCAGGCCGCCTGCGCCAAACGAGCACGTCAATCCCACCGCAAAGATCGCCATGTCGTTGGTCGCCTGGGCCCGGCTCTTTTCCGCCGGGCTGTAGGTTGTGGTCAGCAAGGCCGTGCCGCCGATGAACAGGAAATTCCAGCCCACACCCAGCAGAACCAGAGCACTGGCAAAGGCATTGAAGCCCGTGCCGGACCAGGTGGTCAGAACGTGCAAGGCCAGCAGCATCACCCACGCCGCACCCAGCCGGGAAATCAGGGCGCCGGTGAAGAACGAGGGCAGGAACATGCCCATCACGTGCAACTGGATGACGGTGGCGGCCGTGGCCAGCGGATGGTGATGGTGGAGCATCGCCAGCGGAGTCGCCGTCATCGCCAGTATCATCACGCCATAGCCGGTCACCGCGCCGAACAGGGCTACCAGGTAGGTCGGCTGCAGGACGATCCGTGCCCATGGCCGGCCCTTGTCCAGGCCCGCCGCCGGTGGTTCGGTGGCAGGCATATCCAGAAACAGCAGCACGCCCAGCCCCAACACGGCGACGACGGTCAGCAGAACAAATGACCCGAAGTACTGCGGGCCTATCCACTGGCCTCCGAACCGCGCCAACGCCGGCCCCAGCAGTGCAGCGACAATGCCACCTGCCAGCACCAGCGAGATGGCCTTGGGACGCAAGCTCTCGTCCGCGACCTCGCTTGCGGCAAAACGGTAGAACTGGGCAAAGGCCTGATAGGTGCCGACCAGGAAGGTGCCCAGTGCGAGCAGGGCCAGGGAGCCGAACCATATACCGGCGGCAGCGACCATGCCGCCGGTCACGCCCAGCGCCGCGCCAAGTACAAAGCCGGCCCTGCGCCCGGCGTTTGCCATGAATGACGAGGCCGGAAACATCGCCAGTGCGGTGCCCAGGAACATGCTGGCGATAGGCAATGTGGCCATGTCGGCGCGGTGGGTCAACTGGGCGCCTGCCAGTGCGCCGATGGTCATCACCAGAACCGAAACCGTCTGGAACAAGGCCTGTGCACTTGCCAGAATGCCGACCTGCCTGTGCATGTGTGTTTTTTTCATCTTGCGTGCAGCCTCTGTCTTGCCTGGGTGAAATCGAGGCTGGAAGTATGAAAATCGCAGGTCTATTATTCAAACGAATAATATCGTCACTTAACCTCAGTAAATTTAATGGACAGAATCCCGATCGATGTTCGCCACCTGCAAACGCTGGTGGCCCTGCGCGACAGTGGCAGCGTCTCCCGCGCCGCGTCCTGGATGCGACTGACCCAAGGCGCCTTGTCCCATCACATCAAGGCGCTGGAGGAGTTTTTCGGCACCCCATTGTTCGTTCGCAAGTCTTCCCCGGTGGTCTTTACGCCGGCTGGCAAGCGGCTGCTGGAAGCCGCCGACAAAGTGGTGCCCATTCTTAATCAGACCACGCGTGACCTGCTGCAGATGGCCGAAGGCACCGGCGGTACCTTGCGTATCGCCGTCGAATGCCACACCTGTTTTGACTGGCTCATGCCCGCAGTCGATGCCTTTAGAGCACGCTGGCCTGAGGTGGAAGTGGACCTGGTATCGGGTTATCACGACGATCCCGTTGGCCTGCTGCATCAGCGCACCGCCGATCTTGCACTGGTGTCCTGCTCCGAAAGGGACGAGGAAGGGGTCGATTTTCACGGGCTGTTTCGCTATCCGCTGGTGGCACTGGTTGCCAATGACCACCCCTTGGCCCTGCGCGAGTTCTTGACGGCCGAGGACTTTATCGACGAAACCCTGGTGACCTATCCGATCGAGGAAGACGCGCTGGACATTGTCCGCTCATTGTTGCGGCCCGCGGGGATCAAGCCTGTGCGCCGCACCGCCGAGCTGACTGTCGCGATCCTGATGCTGGTGGCAGCGCGGCGCGGCATTGCGGTGCTGCCACGCTGGGCCGTGCAGACCTACCTCCAGCGTCAGTACGTGACGGCCAGGCCCATCACCCGCGAGGGGCTTATCTCGGATATCTGGGCTGCCACCTTGCCGGCAGACAGCCAGAAACCCTATGTCGTCGAGTTCCTGGCGCTGCTGCGCGAAACCACGGTGGCGGCGATTCCGGATGTCGAGCTGATGGGCTGATCGGGCACCCAGTCACGCACTACGCCCCGTTGCCTGCCTCTTCCTTCAGCCACGCAATGAACTGCCGGGCCATGTCGCTGATCTGCTTGTGCGGCTTGGTCAGCAGGTAATACGCCAGCTGATGCGGCATCACCAGCTCGGGGAAGGGCATCACCAGTTCGCCGCTGCGCACCGCCCGTTCGGTCAGCTCGATCGCACACAGGGCGACACCATGCCCCTCGATCGCCAGCTGCGCGAGCACATTGGAGTCGGTGACCACGTGCCCGCTGCGCACCTCCAGCCCTGGCGTGGGGTACAGCGCCTGCCAGGCTTCCCAGTCGTGATGATGCCGGTCATGCAGCAGCGGGTGACGCGCCAGGTCGGCCGGCACCCGCAGCGCGTCGGGCCCTTCGAGCAATGCGGGCGAGCAGATCGGCACGTAGTTCAGGCCCATCAGAAACTGCGTCTCGAAACCCGGCCAGTCGGCCGTGCCCCACTTGATCGCCAGCTCCACCTCGTCGGGAAACTCGACGCGCTGGGTGCTCAGCAGTTGCTGGATGCGCAGCGCGGGGAAGCGCTGGGTGAAATGCTTCAGGCGCGGGGTCAGCCAGAACGCGCTCATCACCGGCTCGGCCTCGATGTGCAGCACCGACGGTGCGGCCTTGCGCGCGCATTTCTCGAAGGCGGCCACCAGCTGGTCGAAGGGGGCGCGAACATCGTCCAGCAGCGCGGCGCCTGCCCTGGTCAGGGCCACGGTACGGGTCGAACGCACGAACAGCGTCACCCCCAATGCCTCCTCCAGCTTGACCACCTGCTGGCTGATGGCCGACTGCGACAGGTGCAGCGCGGTGGCGGCACGGGTGAAGCTGCCGTGCTCGGCAACGGTCTTGAAGGCCAGCAGCAGGGTCATGTGCGGCAGGCGGGTCAGGGCGAATTTATTCATAAGACTTCGTTATTAGTCCATTACCAAATCGCGATTCTCTCGGCGCTGGGCACCAGCTTACATTAGCCGCCGAGCCCGCCAATACGGGGGTCTGTCCAATAATTACAACAGTTGGGACTCACTATGCAGCAGAACACCCAGAAAGACCTGACGCTGATTTTCACCAGCATCGTGGTGATATCGCTGACGGTCATCGGTTTGATGATGTTCCCCGATCAGGCCAAGGTACTGGCCGATCAGCTCTTCACCCGTGCCACCACCACCTTCGGCGTGCTGGTCCAGGTATTGGGCTTTGCCTGCGTGGTACTGGTGATCGGCCTGGGCATGAGCAAGTACGGCAACATCCGCCTGGGCGAGGGCAAGCCCGAGTACAGGAACACCAGCTGGATCTTCATGTTCATCTGCGCCGGCCTCGGCTCGGCGACCATGTACTGGGCGTTCATGGAATGGGCCTACTACTACCTCACCCCGGGCCTGAACATCACCGCCGCCAGCAAGCAGGCGCTGGAGATGAGCATCGCCTACTCGTTCTTCCACTGGGGCGTGACCCCGTGGGCCATCTACGGCATCGCCTCGCTGGCGATGGCGTATCACTTCCATGTGCGCAAGAACAAAGGCTTGAGCCTGGCGGGCATCATCGAGTCGATCACCGGCTACAAGGCCCACGGCCCGGTCGGGCGGGTCATCGACCTGATCTTCCTGTTTGCCACCTTCGGCGGGCTGGTGCTGACCACCACCCTGACCACCTCCACCGTGGCCAAGGGGCTGTCGGACTTCACCGGGCTTGCCGACGGCTTCATGCTCAAGGCGTCGCTGGTGATCCTGGTGACACTGGTGTTCTCGCTCAGCTCCTACATCGGCATCAGCTCCGGCATGCAGCGCCTGGCAAAACTGGCCTGCGGCATGACCATGCTGTTCGCCCTGGTCGTGCTGCTGCTGGGGCCCACCCAGTTCAGCGTCAGCAACATCGCCAACGCCATCGGCCTGACCCTGCAGAACTTCATCCACATGAGCCTGTTCACCGACCCTACCGGGGACGGCGGCTTCTCCCGTGACTGGACCGTGTTCTACTGGCTGTACTGGATCACCTACACGCCGGGCGTGGCAATTTTCGTCACCCGCGTCTCCAAGGGCCGCACGATTCGCGAGGTGGTACTGGCGATGATCCTGGGCGGCTGCGGCGGTTGCTGGTTCTTCTTCGGCAGCCTGCAGAGCTTTGCCATTCACCAGTTCGTCACCGATGTGGTCAATGCCCCGGCCATGCTCAGCGGTGCCGGCGGCGAAGCGGCGGTGTCGATGCTGCTCGCCAGCCTGCCGTTCGGCAAACTGCTGTCGGTGGTGTACTTCCTGCTCATGCTGGTGTTCCTGGCCTCGCACCTGGACGCCGTGGCCTACACCGTGGCCGCCACCAGCACCCGCAACCTGCGTGAAGGCCAGGACCCGTCGCCGAGCCTGCGCCTGTTCTGGTGCCTGATGCTGGCCGTGCTGCCGCTGGCGATGCTGTACATCAATGCCTCGCTCAACACCCTCAAGACTGCCGTGATCCTCACCGCCATCCCGTTCATCTTCATCCTCATGGTGAAGATCTGGGGGCTGCTGAAGTGGCTGCGCGAAGACTACGCGGCAATGCCCGCACACCTGATCGAAGCGCAGTCCGCCCGCCTGGCCCAGTGCACTGCGTGCGACGCCGAACAGGCCCCTCGCCAAGCTTGCCAGGGCGCCCCGAAAACTCTGGAAAACCTGCAATGAAAATAGTCGATGTAGAAGCGATCTGGTTGCGCGTGCCTGCGCTCGACCAGCCCTGCGAGTGGGGTGAGGATGCGTTGATCGTGCGCATCTACACCGACAGCGGCCTGCTGGGCATCGGTGAAACCGACAGCTCGCCGGCCGTGGTCAAGGCCCTGATCGAAACCCCGGCATCCCATGAAACCTGCCAGGGGCTGCGCGACATCCTGGTCGGCGAGAACCCGCTGGAAATCGACCGGCTGTGGAAGAAGATGTACCGCCACTGCGAATACATGGGCCGGCGCGGCGTGGCCATCCATGCCATCAGCGCGCTCGACATCGCCCTGTGGGACATCGCCGGCCAGCACTACGGCGTGCCGGTGCACACCCTGCTCGGCGGCAAGTACCGTGAGCGCATCGCCGCCTACGGCACCTTCATCCCGCGGCCCGACGAGGCCGGCAACCGCGAGCGGGTACGCGGCCTGCTGGCCCAGGGCCTGCGCAGCATCAAGCTCGGCGGCGCAGGTTTTGGCGAAGACCTGCCCAGGGACAAGGCATTGCTGCAACTGGTGCGCGAGGAGATCGGCGACGACGTGCAACTGCAGATCGACCTGGTGGGGCGCTGGCGCAACTACTCCCACGCGCTGGTGCAATGCGATGCACTGCGCCAGTTCAACCTCAACTGGATCGAGGAACCCTTGCCTTCGGACGACACCCGCGGCCTGGCGTACCTGGCCGAGCGCTCCGGGCTGCGCGTATCCGGCGGCGAGGGGCTGGCCACGCGGCACGAGTTCCGTCACTTTCTGGAGGCTTCGCGCCCGGCGATCATCCAGCCCGACATCACCCGCTGCGGCGGCATCAGCGAGATGCGCCACATCTATGAACTGGCGCAACTGCACGGCGCGCAACTGGTACCCCACGGCTTCAGCACCGGCATCCTGCTGGCAGCCACCGTGCACTTTCTGGCGGCCAGCGAGTTTGGCGAGTTGATCGAATACTCACAAAGCGACAGCCCGTTGTTCCGTGGCCTGGTGAGCAACCTGCTGGCGCTGGAGGACGGCCATGTGCGCGTGCCCGACAGCCCAGGCCTTGGCGTGATACTGGACGAGGCGATGATCGAGCGTTATCGCGTTCGCACCTAGAGGCGGGAGGCCCCCAATGCACAACCAGATCATCGACCGGGTCGAGGTGTTCGTGTGCGCGCCGCCGCTGCGCGGCTCCACCTGGACCCCGGAGCAACCGGCGCCGTGCACCACGCACACCTTCATCCGCATCAGCACCTGCGACGGCATCGTCGGCGTGGCGGCTACCGATTCGTACACCACGCACCACCCCGACGCGGTACTGGCCGAGACGCTGCGCGACATGATCCCCGACCTGCTCGGGCGCTCGGCACTGCAGCGCGAAGGGCTGTGGATGCACTTCAAGCCCAGGGCCTATGCGCGCTCGGCCCAGGCCCAGGCGCTGATCGACGTGGCGCTGTGGGACATCGCGGCGCAGGCGGCGGGCCTGCCCCTGTTCAGGCTGCTGGGCGGCTACCGCGAGCGCATCGACGCCTACGCCAGCACGCCGGTGCTGGCCACGCCGCAGGCCTATGTGGACGCCGTGCAGCAACTGGTCGAGGCGGGCTTTGCGGCCATCAAGTTCCATTGCTGGTGCGACCCGGCGCGCGACCTGCAACTGCTCGAGCAGGTTCAGCGGGCCCACGGCGACAAGGGCCTGGCGCTGATGCTGGACGTGGAGCAGCGCTACGACCTGGACGCCGCGCTCAAGGTCGGGCGGGTGCTGGGCGAGCTGGGCTACGCCTGGTTCGAGGCACCGCTGGACGACTACGACCTGGCCGGGTACCGACACTTGAGCACGCGGCTGCAGGTGCCGGTGCTGGCCGCCGGCAACGCCATCACCGACAGCCAACTGGTGGCGTTTGCCGCCAGCCAGCAGTGCTGGAGCCGTGTGCGGGTGGATGTGATGACCTGCGGCGGCATCACCCCCGCGCTGAAGATCATCCACCACGCTGCGGCCAGCGGGCTCAAGGTCGAATTGCAGAGCTGGGGGCATTCGCTGGCGCAGGCGGCCAACCTGCACCTGATGCTGGGGCAGCCGGTGTGCAGCTACTTCGAACAGGCGTGCGAGGTCGAGCTGTTCGAGTTCGCCACCGCCAACCCGATCCGCACCAACGCGCAAGGGCAGGTGACGGTGTCGCAGCAACCGGGCCTGGGCCTGCAGATCGACTGGGAGCAGATCGGGCGCGTCGCCCAGTTGCAGCTGAGCGTCGGCCGCCAGGCGGGCGCTGCGTAACTGCCGTGGTGCCGGTTTTGCAGTCATGGCGCGGGCAGCGTACGCTGCCTTGCTGCAAGGTTGGAGAAAGCTACACAGCCTAAGATTTGGTACGTGCAGTTGTGCACTGGCGACAACCCGCCCGGTGCGCAACTGCCAAGTCATACCAAAAACAATAACAGGCGACCGCCATGACGTTTTTCCTGCGCAGTATCTGCTCGATTGCTTGCTCCCTGTTCGCCACTTCGTTGCTGGCGGCGCCGCCGTCTTCGCCCGAGTGCATCGTGCCCGGTTCATCGGGTGGCGGTGGGGACCTGATGTGCCAGTTGATAAAGACAGCCCTGGCCCAGAACAAGGTGTTCGACCAGCCCATGCAGATCACCTACATGCCCGGTGGGGTCGGGGCGGTGACCTACAACACCATCATCGCGCAACGGCCGGCAGAGCCGGGCACCCTGATCGCGTGGTCCAGCGGGTCGCTGCTCAACCTTGCCCAGGGCAAGTTCGGGCGCTTCGACGAGGGTGCGGTACGCTGGGTCGCCGCCCTGGGCAAAAGCTATGGCGCCATCGCGGTAAGAAGCGACTCCCCGTACAAGAACCTCGACGACCTGGTCAAGGCGCTGAAGCAGCAGCCGCGCAAGGTGCTGTTCGGCTCCGGCGGCACTGCCGGCGGGCAGGACTGGGTGCAGGCCGCATTGCTCGCCAAGGCCGCGGGTATCGATATTGGCGAATTGCGCTACATCGCCCTGGAAAGCGGCGGCGAAAGCGCCACGGCGTTGCTGGGCGGTTACATCGAAGTCAGCAGTACCGATGCGTTCGAGGTCATCACGCACCTGCAGCGCGGCGAGATGCGCCTGCTGGCCGTACTCTCGGAAGAACGCCTGGGTGGTGAGCTCAAGGACGTACCCACCGCCAGGGAACAGGGCTACGACATCGTCTGCCCGGTGGTCAGGGGTTTCTATCTGGGGCCCGGGGTCAGCGACGAGGACTATGCCTGGTGGAAGCACACCTTCGACCAGCTACTGGCCTCGGAACAGTTCGCCCAGCTTCGCAGCGGCTTCAGGCTGCTGCCGTTCGCCCTGACAGGTGATCAATTGCGCACCTACGTCAAGCAGCAGGTGGCCGGGTACAAGACCCTGATCGACGACCTTCGCAGGGGCCAGTGATGCGGGTGCCCGAAACAGCTGCCATCTGTCGAGATACGTACCTTGGCACGGAATTTTCATGCCTTTGTCGAACGCTGTTTTTTGTGGTGTAACCAGCACGTTCCTTCCCGCCCAGAAAAACAATCAGGGGGTTGCATGAGCTGTCTGATCTGCGCCGGCCACGCCGAGGCCATCGACTGCCCAGCCGGGTGGGAAGGGCGGCGTTGCCTTCAGTGTGGATGTTACCGTATGTCTCAAACGCTCATCCTGGCGATGATGGACGAGGGGCAGATTTTCGATGCCTGCAAGATGCGCCAGTGGCTCGACACGCGCCGTTGTGTGGTGCCGATTCCGACAATTGATGTGCATGAGGCGATTCTGGTGGTGTAGTTGTGGTGGCTGACAACTCGAATCTCACAGGCGTTGGCACGTGGCAGCCCATGTAGGAGCCGGCTTCGCCGGCGAAGCGCCGCGCTCGCGGCGCTCGATCTTGTGACCGGCACAACAGCATTGACTGGCACCTGATAACCTCACCGCGATCCTTTGGTTGCCTTTCTGAAGACATCCCCAGTCACCTGTCTTGTAATTGCATCTGGGTTTGGGGGGCATGCCTTGAATCTGATGGCGCTCTCTAGGCCGCGCGCTGCCCGCGCGTCGCTTCGCCGGCAAAGCCGGCTCCTACTTGGCGCATAGGCACCCCTATCAGTGGGCCGCGTCTGCGGCCCGGGTGTCTCGTCGTTACGCGTCTACCGCTTGCGCCTCCATGCCGTCCAGCACCGTGTCGATCAACACGGTGCTCATCTCCAGCGACTGCTGCGCTGCCACAAGCAGGTGCTTGAACTGCGCGTCGGCGCGTACGCAAGCTTGTGCGGTGGTGTCCTTGGCGCATTGGATCTGTAGCGACAGATGGACCAACGCATCTTCGAGCTCGATGCCTTCGCAGACGGAAAACAGGGGAGGGTGGTTTCCGTTGCAACAGCCGAAGGCGGTGTAGGCGGTTTTGCGGGGATTAACAAGCGGGGGATCGGGGACGATTTTTGTCATTGTGCAGCTCCCTTTTGCAGTGGAACCGCCAGCCATCACTTGCAGTTGATAGGGTGGCGGCTACGTGCGGGTCTGCAAGACCGGGGCAAAAGGAACCCGGCAGACCCGAAGGTCTCCCACACCTAGCCACCATAAATCGAAACCACGGGCACAAAAAAGCGCCAATGACTGTCAGATGGCGCTGTGCGCTTTTTACTTGGCGGTCTAGAAGACCCGGCCGCTGAAATGACAGCGGCGAGGCGAAGGTTAGCGGGGATTGGGGAATGTTCAAGGCGGGTTGATTGAGGCTGTCTATGGGGCTATCGATCGATACCTGGTTTTTGGTGAAGGCTGCTTTCGGCCAGAAGCGGATATCCATGGACGACCGCTTCCGACCTAAAGCGGGCATTCACGGATCAACCTCCAACACACACAATACTAGGCGAGGTTACCTTCAATAATGATCATTTCGCGGTGACAGGCACGTACTGCGAATTGCTTGGCCTCGTCGTAGGCGGGATCGCTGTAGCAAGCTTTGGCTTGTTCATAGTTGGGGAATTCGACAGTAAGTACTCGCGTGCTGATGTGGGATTCGACCAATGCACCGGTCTCAAGAACCTTGATCTTGGCATTGTACTTCTCACTGATCGGCGCCCAAAGCCGGCTATATGCGTGCTGTGCAGCCGAGTCAATTATGTCCGTACCGAAAATGATCCAGTAACCTTTCAACCTGACGCTCCATTACAAGTAAGAGTTTGTGGGAAGGGCTCGACAGGGCCTTTAAGTTACGAACGACGTTGGGCAAAAGTTGCAGCCGACTTTTCGAAGGTCTGACCAGCACGCGGGTTCCACTGTACGCCGGAGCGGGCGATTACTCCTGGCTTAAGCTGCTGATTCTCGTCGTAGTCCTGGCGAGGGTGAAAAAATAGCGGTGGAAGGTCATCAATACTCGACAAGCGTTCGGCATAGTCATGCAGGTACTGCTGGCGTTGCTCTTGACTAACCTGTGCCGGCATCCATGCCGCAAATGGCGGCAGCACGGTGAAGCCGGTGTACGCGAGAATTCCGTTATGAATGGGCCAGAGAATGTGGTGCAGGTCGCCATCAATGCCGCTCGGTGTATAAAGAGTGTCCGCTGTGCCTGTGGTCAAGCTCAGCATTGCTCGTTTGCCCTTTAGATGCCCACTATCGTATTTGCGTCCGGACGAATATGCGAAACCACGACTCAGCACGCGGTCAACCCATCCCTTGAGGATTGCGGGCATGGAAAACCACCACATCGGGAACTGGAATATCACCAGATCTGCCCATTCGACGCGGGCCTGTTCACACAGGACATCCGGGCATACTTTTGCATGGGCCTGAGCGTGCTCCTGCTCCTTTGATGCGTCGAAGTACTGTGAATTGTCGCGATGGGCAAAATCGCCAGGCTGGAGTACAGCTGACCAACTTTGCGCGTACAGGTCGCTGACCTGTACCTCGTGCCCCAATGCCGTAAGCGTTCGTACGGCAGTTTGGGTCATGGCGCCGTTGAAAGAATGTGGCTCTGGATGGGCATGGATGATCAGAATCTTCATGTCAGAAACCTTCATAGGTATGAGCGGATGATGATCTGATTGTCGTGAGAACGCCGGCGGGGTACAAATCATCAGTATTGAGACTATGAAAGAGAAAAACTGCACCATGCGAGCCAACACGCCACTCAAGGCCATTGTCTGCTTCGATGCGGTAATGCAAACAGGCAGCGCATTGCTGGCGGCGCGTCAGCTGTTTGTCACCCCGGGTGCTGTCGGGCAGCAGATACGCAAGTTGGAGGATTGGCTGGGCACATCGCTGTTCGTGCGTAGCGTGCGTAAGCTACAGCCTACCGATGAGGCGTTTCGCTACTGGGAACAAGTCAAGCCAGCGCTACAGCAGATCAACGAAGCCAGCGCCATGGTGCAAGGTAAGGATGCATCCCTGGTACGGCTGAGCATGCCACCGGCTTTCGCCAACACATGGTTTGCCAGGCGCATGCCTGACCTGACCTGTAAGTCTCCCGGGTTAAAGCTTCACCTGAGCGCATCGGTCGCGCCAGTCGACTTCCGTGGGTACACGTTCGATCTGGCCGTACGTCATTTTGACGGTCAGGATGACAGTCTCCATGTACGGTTACTGCTGCGCGACGAGGTGAAAGTTTATTGCAGCCCAGAATACCGGGATCGACTGCAATTGACGGGGGTGGGTGATCTTAGGGGGGCTACCCTGCTTTACACCACTTCTCATGCCAATTGGTCGCGGTGGCTGACACAAGCCGGTATGTCCTTTGATGGAACGATAACTGACTTGCTTTTTGACCGGTCGGAAATGGCTATCGATGCTGCCCGACGAAGCCATGGCCTAGTGTTGACAAGCCCTTGGCTGGTGGAAGATGACTTGGAGCGTGAGAGTCTGATACAGCTGTTTCCATACGCGCTGCAAACCGGAAAAAATTATTTCCTTGTTCATGCCAAAGATAGGCAGCTCAGCCCGCCGGCTCAGCAGCTATGTGATTGGTTAATTAACACTGCGCTTGATATCAGTAATGACGTAGCGGAATGATCGTACCTCCGCTCATGGCCGACCTCGGCCTGTCGCCATCTCCTTGGCGCATTGGATCTGTAGAGACAGATGGACCAACGCATTTTCGAGCTCGATGCCTTCGCAGACGGAAAACAGGGGAGGGTGGCCGTTGCAACAGCCGAAGGCGGTGTAGGTGGTTTTGCGGGGATTAACACGCGGGGTTCGGGGACAATTCTTGTCATTGTGCAGTTCCCTTGATTGGCGGAGCCGACACCTATCGCTACCAGACGAAGGGTGGCGCTGTACGCAGGTTGGTAGACCGGGAATCAAGGAACCCGGCGCGCACGAATGCACCCCACGCACAGCCGCCATGACACGAAACAGCAGACAAAAAGCGATGGGCGAAGGTTAGCGGGTGTTGGGGGATGTTCAAGGGCGGGTTGGTTGAGGCTGTCTGTGGGGCTATCGATCGATACCTGGTTTTTGGTGAAGGCTGCTTTCGGCCAGAAGCGGATATCTATGGACGACCGCTTCCGACCCATAGCTGCCGGTGAGTCCACGCAGAAATTGCATCTGGATTCATCGACATCTTCGGGCTGAATAGTGGTCGTATAGTCACCAGAGCCGGCGCCCCGAGGTAAATATTTTCGCAGCCATCGTTGCTGGTCTTAGGTGTACTCCATATCCAAAGCTGGATATCCCACCTATCAAAAAGAATGATTCCCATTTGCCATTGCTGCTCTGGGTGCCTATGATCCGCCATCTTGCTGGGAAAGGAAGCATTGGGATGGAGTGGAAAGGCATCAATTTGCAGTGGGCATATTCCGACCTCCTCCTGGGGATCGGCCGGCACACCCAGTGCATGCAACGCGCCTGTGACGTGCTGCACGATGCCTTCATACGCTTCGTACTGGCGTCCCAGCGTCGGAAAATCGAGCAACCAAATGCCTACCTGCGGCGCATCGCCCATTCGGTGCTGATCGACCATTACCGTGAGGCGCGTCGCTATGTGGGGCTGCCCGAGGGTGAAGGAACACTTGAACCGTTGATGGTCGTGGCCGGCGAGGCGGCTGTCTCGCCATCGACTGAACACCTGGCGGACTTGGCCCAGCGCCTGGATGCACTGCAACGTATTCTCGATTGCCTGCCACCACGGTGCAGGGAGGTGTTCTGGCTGGCGCGTATCGAAGGCCGCCGCCAACCCGAGATCGCCAAGCTGCTGGGGATATCTCTGTCGGCGGTCGAGCGCCATCTAATCCGTGCGATGCTCGACCTACGTGCGGCGCGGGCGCTGTTGTCATGAGCGATGTTCGCCAGCAGGCTGCACGCTGGTTCACCCGGATGCTCGAATTGCCCGACGATCACCCAGAACGTGCGCGCTTCAACCAATGGTTGGAAGCAGACCCGCGGCACGTCGAGGAATACCAGACCTTCGTCGACCTGTGGCAGGGCTTTACCCACACCTCGCAGACCCAGGCATTGGCGGGGGCCATGGAGGGCGTCAGGCGTCGGCGGTTGTTGGGCGGGAGCCTGCTGGGGCTGCTGGCGATGTCGGGCCTGGGGGGCTTGCTGACCTGGTCGCGGCTGGTTGGCCGTGAAGTGCAGTACGCCACTGGCATCGGCGAGCAACGGTCGGTGGCGTTGGACGATGGCAGCCAACTGACCCTCGATGCCGATTCGCTAATGCTCGTGCGCTACTCCAGCGGCGAGCGGTACCTGATGCTCTTGCGGGGGCGGGCGATTTTTTCGGTACAGCGCGATGCCCAGCGGCCATTTCTGGTAGAAGCCGGATTGGCACGGGTGCGGGTGCTGGGCACACGTTTTGTGGTCGAGCGCCTGCCCGAGCAGATCCAGGTCAGCGTCGAGCGCGGACGTGTACAGGTCGATAGCGATACCGCTCAGGCGGTACTCGAAGCTGGCCAGGTAATTCGTTGCGATGTGGCTGGCCATTTAACCCGCCTTGCCCGCTCGGCTTCGGCGGCGTTCAGCTTCGCCGACGGCAACCTCAACTTCGAGGATGCAAGCCTCGCAGAGGTCGCTGCGGTGTTGTCGCGCTACCAGCGGCTACCCCTGAAAGTCCTCGGCCCGTCGCAACGTCGGCTGTCGGCGGTGGTGCAGTTGGGTGACATAGAAAGTTTCGTCGAGACCCTGCCGGTATTGGCCAACGCCACCCTGCAACGGCGCGACGACGCCATTTGGTTGGTGCCTCGCTGATCTTTTTTGCAATCGGACGTCAGGGAAATGTGGCGCTACTCCGTCAGGGAGTATCTGCCCACATCAACGAGAGATGACCCCATGCTGTACAACGCCCTCCGAAGCCTGGCCGCAAGCTCGGCCCTGGTGCTGAGCATCCCGGCCCTTGGCGCAAGCTTCGACTTCGACCTGCCTGTCCAACCGCTGTCTCAGTCCCTACGCATGATCGGTTTGCAAGCCGGTATCAGCCTGGCCTTCGACGAGCGCCTGACTGCCGGCAAATCCGCTCCAGCGCTCAAGGGGCGGTATGAAACCGAATCAGCGGTACGCCTAGCGCTGGCAGGGAGCGGCCTGGTACTGAGCACCGAAGGCGCGGTCTGGGTGATTGCAACTCCAGCAGCAAACAGCCTGGAACTTGATGCCACCACCGTGAACAGCCGAGGCCTGGGCGAGACTACCGAAGGCAGTGGCTCCTACACCACCGGCCCTATGCGTAGCGCAACCAAGCTTGCGCTGACTGTGCGCGAAACCCCTCAATCGGTCACGGTGATCACGCGCCAGCGCATGGATGACCAGGCGATGAACACCCTGGATGATGTGGTGCGCAATACCCCCGGCATGAGTTCACAGAAACTCGGCCCAGACAGGCAGCGCTACTACTCCCGCGGGTTCCAGGTCGACAACATCATGTACGACGGGATCCCGACCAACGTCGGAGCCAACGCCGCCGACATCATCGCGTCGGGCGACCTGGCGATGTACGACCACGTTGAAATTGTCCGTGGCGCGACCGGCCTGATGCAGGGCTCCGGTAACCCGGCAGCCTCGATCAACCTGGTACGCAAGAAGCCCACCGCACAAACCCAGGCAAGCATTACCGCCAGCGCCGGCAGTTGGGACCGCTATCGCTCGGAGGTGGACGTCAGTGGTCCTCTCAACGAGCAGGGCTCGGTCCGTGGACGCTTGGTGGGTGCCTACCAGAACAACCACAGCTTCCAGGACAACATCCAGACCGAACGCGGCGTCTACTATGGCGTGTTGGAGGCAGACCTGACCGACGACACCTTGTTGACCGTGGGCGCGTCCTATCAGGACGACAACAACCACGTACCATGGGGCGGCATTCCCGTGGCGGCGGATGGCAGCGACCTAAACCTGCCCCGCTCGACCTATCTGGGCAACGACTGGGATTACTGGGACAAAGACACCACCATCGTTTTTGCCAAGCTTGAACACAATCTCGCCAACGACTGGAGGCTCACCCTGTCCGGCAACAAGACCTGGTCAAAGCTGGATCACCTCGCCAGCAAGGTCTACAACACCAACAATGTCTATCGCCAGATTTTTGGTGGCTACAAATACGATGACGACCAGACCGGCGTCGACGCGTTCGCCAGCGGCTCGTTCCAGCTGTTGGGCCGCGAACACCAACTGGTGGCCGGTGCCAGTGCCCGGGAAGAGAAGATCAAGGTGGTAGAAAACACCGACAACTCCATCTACAACGACATCGACATCTACAATTGGGATCCGAGCCTTCGCCCCAAACCGTCGTCGCTGATCTCCACCTTCTGGCAACACATTGATATCCACCAGAAGAGCGCCTACGTCACCGGCCGTTTCAGCCTGGCAGACCCATTGCACCTGATCCTCGGCAGTCGCCTGGACTGGTACGACTATGACGCCGAATCTCAATACGGGACGGTGGACTACAAGGTCACACGACACGTCACCAAGTACGCAGGCCTGATCTACGATCTGAACGATAATCACTCGATCTACGTGAGCTATACCGATATCTTCAAACCGCAGAATAACCTGAATGCCAGCGGCGGCCTGCTGGCCCCGATCGTGGGCAAGAACTATGAAATCGGTATCAAGGGCGAATACTTCAACGGTGAACTTAATGGCTCCATTGCGTTGTTCCGGATGGATCAGGAAAATCGTGCGCGAGTCGCCGACGGCTGCCCGACTGCCGTAACGTGCTATGAAGCGGCAGGTAAAGTGCGCGCGCAAGGTATCGATATGGAACTGCAAGGCGCAATCACGCCTCGCTGGCAAGTTGGCGCAGGCTATACCTACACCGAGGTCAAATACCTCAGTGATTCCAACCGTGCCAACGTCGGCCGCGGTTTCGATACGGACCTGCCGCGCCACCTGGTCAAGCTCACCACCAGCTATCAATTGCCAGGCGATCTTGAACGCTGGCGCATCGGCGGTACCGCTTATGGTCAGAACTCCGTGTACAACAAGGGGAGTGGCTACAAGGTCGAGCAGGATGCCTACGCCCTGCTGGACCTGATGGTCGGCTTCAAGCCCACCGAGCATATCGACGCACGCCTGAACCTCAACAACGTGTTCAACAAAAAATACTACGTGAGCATCACCGACAGTCCAGCTCGCGCCGAAAACATCTACGGCGACCCGCGCAACCTGATGCTTACGGTCAAATACAGTTTCTGATGTAAGAAGCAGACCATGGCCTTGACTGTTGTGTAGTCGGGGCTACTGGCCGTCTTTCGAAAGGGACAGGTCGAACCCTGCCTGAGCGCTGTGCTCATCAGTAATGGAGTGACCACTACATCAAGGTTCTGGCTTGTGGGGAAGCTGGAGGGGTTACCGTTTCAGCATTGATGCTGGTGAGGTAACGACATTTTGGAGACTTCAACACCACAAGCACCCGGAATTTCAGATCAAGCGCTTACATCCGGTGATGTTCCAGCAAGAAGTCCACGAACAATCGCACCCGCGCCGGCATTGCCGCCCCGCCGACGAACACAGCATGGATCGGTTCCTGGTCCCCAGGGTTCCAGGCTTCCAGCAGCGGAATCAGGGCGCCGCGCTGCAGATCCTCGCGCACGCTGAACTCACCGATACGTGCAATGCCGGCACCTACTCGCGCAAGTTGTGCCAGCGCTTCACCACTGCTGCATTCGATGTTGCCGCTGACCTTCAGGGAAAACTCTTTTCCATCGCGGATGAACGGCCAGTTGGGTTCGGCACGCCGGAAGTTGAAGCGCAGGCAATTGTGCTGAAACAAGTCTTCCGGCTCCTTGGGGATGCCCTCGCGCTGCAGATAATCGGGCGATGCCACCACTACCTGGCCGGTGTCGCCGATCCTGCGCGCGGTCAGTGGGCTGTCGGGCAGATGGCCGAAGCGGATCGCGACATCGGCCTGCCCGCCGAGAATGTCGACCACTTCGTCGCCGAGGGTAAGGTCGACGACGATGTTCGGGTAACGGGCGCTGAATGCTGCCACCAGCGGGACGATGGCCAGCCGCCCGTGGCCAAGGGCGGCACTGACCCGCAATCGCCCCCTGGGCACGCCCTGGTCAGCGATCGCTGCTTCGACCTCGTCCATATCGGCCAGGATACGCCGGGCGCCGCGCAGGAACGCTTCGCCCTCGGCAGTGAAGGCGAGCGCTCGGGTGGTGCGCAACAGCAGGCGGGTGCCAAGGCGTTGCTCGGTACGCGCGATGACCCGACTGACTGCCGAGGGTGTCACGCCCAGTGCACGCGCCGCGGCCGACAGGCTGCCTTCGTGCGCCACGGTGGTGAACACGCTCATTTCACCTGACCTGCCGTTGAAGTCCACTTGTGCCTCCTGCGCAAAGGTGATTGCCAAAAATGCTATCTACCGCGTTAAAAAACTGCATCGTAGCATTGGCGGCATAGATAAGGAGCCTTCCATGCGTATCAATCCACCACTTGTCGCACTTGCCATCGGTGCCTTTGGCATCGGCGTAACAGAATTCGCCCCCATGGGCATGTTGCCGGGTATCGCTCAGGATCTGGGCGTTTCGATTCCCGCTGCCGGTTTGCTGGTCAGTGCCTACGCGCTGGGCGTATTGCTCGGCGCACCGCTGATGACCCTGACCACCGGCAGGATTCCCCGACGCTATCTGCTGATCGGGCTCATGGGGATTTTCACCTTGGGTAATCTGATGTCAGCCCTGGCCACCGATTACTACAGCCTCATGGTCGCCAGGGTGGTGACCTCACTGAACCATGGTGCATTTTTTGGCGTTGGCTCCATCGTCGCCGCCAGCGTGGTCGCCCCGGAAAAACGTGCCGGGGCGGTGGCGGCGATGTTCATGGGCCTGACCTTGGCGACCATCGGCGGTGTGCCGCTGGCCACCTGGTTTGGTGAACTGTTCGGTTGGCGCACCGCTTTCTGGGGTATTACCGGCCTCGGCGTGGTGACCATGGCCGCATTATGGTTCGCCCTCCCTAACCTGAAGACGTCGCAAAGCGTCGGTGTAATGGCCGAAATTCGAGTACTGGGGCGCGGTCCGGTGCTGGGCGCGTTGGCCCTGACCGTAGTCGGGTCGAGCGCAATGTTTACTGTCTTCACTTACATCGCGCCGATCCTCAGCAGCGAGACCAATGGTTCCACCGCCTATATCACTGGCATGCTGGTTCTTTTCGGGGTGGGGTTGACGCTGGGCAACCTGTGGGGCGGCAAGGCCGCCGACCGCTCGATAGATCGCACCTTGATCGTCTCGCTAAGCGTTCTGATTCTCGTCTTGCTGGCGTTCACTCTGCTGATGCGTTGGGCGGTGCCGGCCGCTCTGGCCATCCTGATATGGGGTATCGCCAGTTTCGCCCTGGTGCCGCCACTACAGATGCGTGTGATGGAAGCAGCGAAGGACGCGCCCAATCTTGCCTCTGCGGTGAACATTGGCGCCTTCAATTTTGGCAACGCGATTGGCGCAGCGCTGGGCGGAGCGGTGATCAACGCCGGGTTGGGTTATCCGGCCATTTCCCTGGCCGGAGCGTCGATGGGTGCTCTGGGGCTGCTGATGGTGTTGGCGTATGGCTGGCGTTCCAGAACTGTTGCATCAACAGTGGCGTGACGAAGCGCTGATGCCAGTGGCGTAGACAGTGGTCGAGCCTGAATTCAATGCGTGATGGTTGGCCGCCCCGATGGCTTTAGGTTTAAAGTCAACTTCAAGGTCAACAGAGTGTTCAGGGTGGGTTATGCGAATAGGCGAACTGGCGAAAATCAGTGGTTTGGCGCCCTCACGCATCCGGTTCTACGAGTCGAGCGGCTTGATCAAATCTGTCGAGCGCAAAGCAAATGGTTACAGGGACTACGCGCCTGATACCAAGTGGGTGTTGGAGGTCATCACCGCAGCGCAGGCGGCGGGTTTTTCATTGGAAGAAATTCGGCAGTTGATGCCGATGAATGCCAGCGGTTGGCAGCACGATGAATTGCTCAGCGGGCTTAAGCAAAAGGTTGAGGAAATTGCTGTTCTACAGCAACGGCTAGCCCACAACAAAGCGCAGCTTCTGCTCGTCATCCAGGGCATCGAGGGTAAGCCCGAAAGCATGGCGTGCGCGGAAAATGCGCAAATGCTGATCAATCGCCTGCGTGAAGAAGGCATTGGCAAAGCGCCGGGCAAGCGTGCGGTGCGTTAAGGTCAAATTCCACTGCTGCACTGCGCAAAAGGGTATTGACCTTAAAGTTGACTTTAATCTTAAGGTGGCCTCCTCTTCAGTTGAGGGCTGCTCCATGAATGTGTTCGACACCCTGATGCTTCCCAACGGTTCAACCATCAAGAACCGAATCGCCAAAGCTGCCATGGAGGAGAACATGGCGGACGCCGATCAGGCGCCTTCCAAGGACCTGCTGCGTCTCTATCAAGCATGGGCCGACGGTGGTGCCGGCCTGATCATTACCGGCAACGTTATGGTCGACGGCCGCGCCATGACCGGACCGGGTGGCGTGGTGTTGCAAGACGATCAGCAATTGCACAAGTTCAAGCACTGGGCGCGTATAGGTCGGTCTGGCGGTGCGCAGTTCTGGTTGCAGATCAATCATCCCGGTCGCCAGATGCAGTCCAACCTTGGGCAAAAGACCTGGGCCCCATCAGCCGTGCCGCTGGATCTCGGCAAAATGTCCAGGCGATTTGCCACACCTCATGCGATGACCCCAGGCGTGATCGAAGAGGTTGTTCAGCGCTTCGCGAATACCGCACGCCTCGGCGAGCAGGCCGGATTCACTGGTGTGGAAATTCATGCTGCCCATGGCTATTTGTTGAGCCAGTTCCTTTCGCCGTTGACCAACCAGCGGACGGACGAGTGGGGTGGCCCTCTGGAAAACCGGGCGCGCCTGTTGCTAGAAATCGTCAAGGCGGTCAGGGCTGTGGTTTCTGCGGATTTTGCAGTGGCGGTCAAGCTGAACTCCGCCGATTTTCAGCGCGGAGGATTCACCGCCGATGACGCGAAAAAGGTGGTTGAGTTGCTCAACGACCTGGGCGTGGACATGGTGGAGTTATCGGGAGGCAGCTACGAAGTACCCGCCATGCAGGGTGACGCGCGCGATGGTCGCACCCTGGCTCGCGAAGCCTATTTTGTCGAGTTCGCCCGTGATATCCAAACCGTCGCCAACATGCCGGTGATGGTCACTGGCGGTATACGCCGCCGCCCGGTGGCCGAAAGCGTCGTGCAGAGCGGTGTGGACATGGTGGGCATCGGAACCGCTCTTGCTATCGACCCGCACCTGCCTCGCCAGTGGCTGGCGGGCAACGACAATGCCCCGCAATTGCCGCCGATCACCTGGAAAAACAAAGCCATGGCGGCCTTGGCGAACATGGCTGTAGTGAAGTTTCAACTGCGTAAACTCAGTCGCAATAAAAATCCCGACCCGAGTGTTTCACCGTTGCTCGCGCTGATCCTGCAACAGGCCGCCATGGCCTTTCGCACTCGCCAGTACCGGAGATGGGTAGAAAAGTCTTCGCATTGCAACGGCCTGACGATCGCAGCGCACGGCGATGGTCTGCCTGGATGACACCTGCGCAACATCACTGAAGACGTTGCGCCAGGTGCTACGCGAGTGTTGTTCCGGGCTTAAAGCCCCCACCGCCCCAGCTCGGGCTTGCGCTCGTCAAGCAGCAGTGCAGGCGCCATGGCGCTCGCCATGTTCAGCAAGTGCATGTCGGTAGATACCGGTGACAGCAGCTGCACGCCAATCGGCATCTGTGCTTCATCGAATCCGGCGGGTAGTGCGATTGCCGGGGTGCCGAGGTAGTTACTGGCGCGGCTGAACGTGCCGATGCTCACGTGAGCAGCGTCCTGGTCATCAAGAGGCAGGGCCCCGTGACCGCTGACCGGCATCAGCAGAACACCGGATGAGCCGATCGCTCGTCTGAAGGCCTCGGCGGCGTGGGCACGCTGTGCAACGGCGTGTTCGTAGTCGTCACGGCTGATGGCCGCGCCGGCCAGGATGCGATTGCGCACCACCTCCCAGAGCGGCTGCGCAGGGTCATGTGCAAGGTGGCCGAACTCGCGATACCCCTCATAGGCAATGATCATCGAGTTGCACTCGGACAGCCGGCCGATGTTCAACTCATCCTCTGGAACCCAGCTCTGGAGCGTCCAGCCGGCCTTTTCCAGGGTGCTCAGGGCCTGATCCCATACCCGGCGAGCGCCCACGGACAGCGCACTTGGGAACGCGCTCTGGTCCAGTACGAACACCGTGCCCGGCTTGGCTGGTACCAGCTCACCTGCAAGGTCGGCCTGAACGCTCGACCCACTGCCGGTAGACGGGCTGGCAAGGATGGCCGTGAGTGCATGGGCGTCGCCAACATCACGGGCGATCGGGCCCAGCACGTCGAGGCTGGGCGCAAGCGGAACCACACCGTGCACGCTGATGACCCCGCTGGACGGCTTGAAGCCGACCAGATGATTGAGCGATGCGGGGGCTCGGATCGATCCGCCGGTATCGCCCCCCACTGCAACAGGTACAAGCCCTGCGGCAACAGCAACCGCCGCACCTGAAGAGGAACCGCCCGGGGCACGATGCAGCGTTGTGTCCCACGGGTTCCAGGGCGTGCCTCGGGTCGGGTTCTGCCCGGACAGGCCGAACGCAAATTCGGTCATCTGGGTCTTGCCCAGGATAACCATTCCGGCCGCCTGCAATCGTTGCGCGACGGTGCTGGTCACGGCACTGACAGTGCTCAGGCGGCTCAACGAACCTGCCGATGCCGGGGTATGGGCTATTTCGATGTTGTCCTTGATGGCGACCGGTACGCCATGCAAAGCGCTCGATGGGTGGCCTGCCTCGAGCGCACTGTCGGCGGCATCGGCTGCCGCCAGGGCTTGCTCTGCGAACACTGCGGTAAAGGCATTGAGCTCGCTGCCGCGAGCAATGCGGTCCAGAAAGTAGTGCGTGACGGCACGCGAGGTGATCTGCCGGGTAGCGATCAGATGGGCAATCTGCAGGGCAGACTGGAAACATAGGGCTTCGGATCGTTCGAGCATGGGTTCTAGGTTCTAAGCGGTGTGGGTCGGTAATCCCCGTATCCGATACTCGTTGACGGGGATTGCATGGCGTTGTTCGAGCCAGTGACTATTTCAGTGGCTTTCCGGCTGTTTCCGGCATTTTGATGAAGGTCACAAGCGTGAGCGCGGCGCCTGCGAGCACGTAGTAGAAGAACCAGCTCTCCTGACCGTTGCTCTGCAGCCAGGTCAGCAGATACGGCGTGGTACCGCCCAGCAGCGCCACCATCAGGTTGTAGGGAGCACCAATGCCGACTGCGCGAACGCGGCTGGGGAACTGTTCGGACATGATTGCCGGGGCGATGGAGGTATAGAGCGCGTACAGCATAAGGCCGAACAGCTCCACCATCAGGATCGACGAGAACGTCGGCTGCATGCTGGTGATGATCGGGTAGAAGAACACCAGGTAACCTAGGGCGAACACGATCAGTTGCGGCTTGCGCCCGAACTTGTCAGAGAGCATGCCGAAGAGTGGGTGCACGAGCATGAACGCGACCATTGCAACCGTGTTTGCAGCGAACGCTGTCGAGGACTCCACATGCAGCGCGCGGATGGCATAGGTCGGGATGTAGATGACGAACAGGTAGAAGGCAAAGGTGCTCAGGATCGAAAAGCCCACGATCCGCAGGGTCTCGCGCGGATAATCGCGCAGCAGGGTGCGCAGCGGTTGCTTCTCTACCTTGTCTGCGGTTGGCGGCGTGGAGGCTTCTGCTTCAGGTACCGACATACGCAGCCAGATGCCTGCGATACCGCCCAGGGCGCCGAGCAGGAACGGAATGCGCCAGCCGAACTCTCTCATCTGTTCCTCGGTGAGGAGGGTGGTAAGCGCCCAGCCGATCGCCGAGGCGGTCAGAATGCCCGCGGCGGAGCTGAAGAACACGAAGCTCGAAAAGAACCCGCGACGGTGGTCCGGCGCCAACTCGGCAAGGTAGGTAGAGGCTGAAGCGTATTCACCGCCCAGAGACAAGCCTTGCATCAGGCGCGCGATCACCAGCAAGACCGGCGCGAGCAGGCCGATCTTCTCGTAGGTGGGGGTGATGCCGATCATCAGGGACCCGCCTGCCATCAGCAGGATGGTGACCCCCAGTGCCGATTTGCGGCCATAGCGATCAGAGTAGATCCCCAGGGCCCAGCCGCCGATCGGGCGCATGAAGAACCCCACGGCGAAAATCGCGAAGGTCGCCAGCAGGGACGCCGTTTCGTCATTTTTTGGAAAGAATTGTGTGGAAAAGAACACCGCGAACGACGCATAGATCGTCCAATCGAACCACTCCACCGCATTGCCAATGCTGCCAGCAGCAATTTTGCGCGCGGTTGATACCTGCGGCTTTGCCGCTTCGGACGTTTGAGTCGCATAATTCATTGGCTTGTGCCTTTGGGTTTGAGTTGTAATTGTTTTTAGACATATGCGGCGTTTTTTTGTATTAATTTGGCCACTTGAGCGAAGGTATTGTAAGGATATGGTCTCGTCAACCGTTGATTCGGATGAAAAAAGACATTTTGCGTTGGATGACGCGGATCTGGCCTGCCTGATTGCACTGCAGGCGAACCCTCGCGGCACCTGGCGGGATCTGAGCGCCGGCTGCGATGTGGCGGAGCGTACGCTTTCGCGTCGGCTGCAACGCTTGATGGACAACGGGTATATCCGGGTGATCGGCGAGCTCGACCCGGTTGTGGTGGGGAGTGGCCCGGTGCTGCATGCCTGGATTCGGGTAGCAGACGGTCGTCAGAGCGAAGTGGCGCAGCACCTGGCGCAGTGGGCACAGACGCAGGTTGTGATGGCGACAACGGGCGAGTTCGACATCTTCACCGAGATCAACCTGCCCAGTGTGGAAGCGCTTTCTGACATGGTGGTGCGGGAGTTGCCGCTGGTGCCGGGGGTTAGGCAGGTTCAGACGCAGGTGGTGCTCAGGTCCTTCCGACGAGCCAGCCGCTGGCGCATTGATGGTTCGGTGCCTACCGAGCCGGTGCTGGCCGGGCCTGTGAGCCTGAGTGCTGACGAAATGCGGTTACTCGGCGCCCTGACCCTGGATGGAAGGGCCAGCCTGGGCGTGCTTGCCGAGACATGTGGAGTCAGTGAGCCGAAGGTTCAGCGGATGCTGAGTGGGCTTGTCGACAGCAATGCCCTGACATTTCGTGTGGAGCTCGAGCCGTTGCTGGTGGGCTATGGGGTAGAAGCGATTGTGTCGTTGCAGACTCGACCGGGTGCGGCGGAGGGCATTGCCCAGGAACTGGCGAAGGATGAACACACGCGTTGCCTGTTTGGCACCAGTGGCGGCTCGCAGCTGTTCTGGCATGTGCTGTGCCGTGATATCCATGATCTATGGACCGTCTCGACCGCCCGCATGGGATCCCTGGACGGGATCATCTCGTGTGAGACCAACACGGTGGTCAGGGCCTACAAAAGGGCGGGGCGGGTGCGTCGAGGGTTGATGGTCGAGTAGGGCTCATGCCTGCCTTTGTGCAAGCAACGTAGCTGGCTACGTTGCCTGTTTGGGCTTCCAGTAGTCCATCTCGGCCACCGCTCTTTCAATGTCATCCATGTCGTCGCAGCCCAGCGCGAGGTCGAACTTTTCAGTGATTGTTCTTCGCATGGCGGCCAGTCGACGGGTGATCTGGTTTTCATCGATGAACCGTGTCGTCTCTTCGCAATACAGCGCTCTGTCGCCTGGGCTGATGTCGCCATCAACATCCCTGTAGTAATGGCGGGCAATGTCTCTCAGGGAAATGAGCATGTATTCGATATCGGCGACAAGGTGGATGGCTTCTTCTCCAGACAGGAGGATTTCTCTGTTTTCCTTGAGCAGTTTCAATGGGTCTTCCACTCGATCTTTGAACGGGCCAGGTAGCGAGGATATCCCATGTGGCGCTGACGAACCCCATTGCGGGTCACTCGGATGATGACCGCCCCTGCGGGTCATTCACCAGAGCGGCCGCCGTCGCATGCAGCACCTGCACCAGCCACAGCACCGCGGCCCCCTTGCTGTAAAGCTCATTGACGGTCACGGGCGGGTGTTGGCGTACCACGCTCAAGCTGCTGAACCTGCCGTGCTCATCGTGAAAGGGTTGGGTCCAGCCGAGGCAAACGCCGTGATCCTGCGCGCCTGCCCACAACTCGGGGGGGCTGGTGAAAGCCTCTGGTGTCCACAGCAACGGGAAGGATGAGTGCCGGCTGTGCGCAAGCAGGGGCTCAACGACCGCAGGCTCATGGCGACGGTAGCGCTCGCCCCATGGGTTGGGGCAGTTGCTTTGTGTGATCGAAAACGTCGGGGTGGTGAAACTGAAGGCGTAGCAGTCGAAACCCAGGCACCGAAGCAGCTTTTCCAATTGCGCCAACTGGCTGTCCAAGTCCTTCGAGCACACCAGCTGACGCAGTTGCTCCGTTGTCCAGTGATCCATCGTTGCTCATCCCTGCATGATGTGAACATCCGTGGATACAGATCAGTTTCTCCTGATAAATACGTATCAGATGCGCCTTTTACGACTGTAGCTCAGCTTTTTTGCGCTATTGCAAAAAGCGCTAACGCTTTTGCCGGGTGGCCTGCCTCTGGTCGGACCCGCCCTCAGGGTCAAGCTCGCGCAGGCTTGCGGGCCCTTGTGCCGGTGATTCACCAGTCACCTGGCACAGCAACGCGCTGACTCGCTCGCCGTCCACCACACCCCGTGCCTGCAAGAGGTCGGCCACTGCTACCAGCCCCGCCCAGTACCGGCGTACCAGGCAGCCGGACCGGGCGATGGCCAGGGCCTCGGCATCGAGCAGCTTGTGCGCGGGCAACAGGCTGATCAGTTCATGCCCGCGGCAGCGGTCGCCACGGCCGCTGCCGCGCAAGATCCGGTCATAGCGTGCGTGCCGGTGGATGGCTTCGGCCACGGGCCCGGCAAAGCAGTGCAGCAAGTCGCGCTCGATGGGTTCGACGAGGGAGGGCAGGTATTCGGCAATGCCACGGGCGGCGAAGGCCGGGTGCACGATCAGGTAGTCCGCCTCCACCAGCCCCTCGGCAAAGTGCGCACGCCCGTTCAGGTCGATCAGCGGGCCGCTGGCGGCCTGGGCGTGGGTCAGCACGGTCACCCGTGCAATGGGCTGGCCGTTCCACCACACGGCCAGGGCGTGACCGGCCTCGTGGATGGCGGTTGAACGCGGGCGCATGTCCATGGGGCGAGCCTCCCGTGGGGTGGTCGCTCGCCCTGACTACGCCTGCGTTATCGGTGCACGGCTCAGCGAGCGTTTGTCCTACCTTCTGCTCCCTGGCGGGTTCCGTATAAGAGATTATGGCTATCACCCACCAATACTGCGGCTATTTGCCGACTCGGGGGCGGCGAACTAGCCTTAGTTCGGTGCCGGTGCCAGCTGGCCGACCCATCCTGATGAAGAGACAAGATCGCGGCGCTCAGCCGTTCGAGTCGTTGACGATGCAACCTGTGTAACTGATTTCGCACGTTGCCACGGCGCCCTGGCAGGGCTGCCTGGCGACATGAACTCGACCAAGGGTAGCTCTCACATGGCAACTGAATCGAAATGCCCGTTCAATCATGCCGCCGGCGGTGGCACCACCAACCGTGACTGGTGGCCCAACCAGCTCAACCTGAAGATCCTGCATCAGCACGTGCCCCAGGCCGACCCGCTGGGCGAGGGCTTCGACTATGCCCAGGCGTTCAAGAGCCTGGACTTCCAGGCCCTCAAGCAGGACCTCACCGCGCTGATGACCGACTCGCAGGACTGGTGGCCGGCCGACTTCGGCCATTACGGGCCACTGTTCGTGCGCATGGCCTGGCACAGTGCGGGCACCTACCGTACCGGCGACGGGCGCGGCGGTGCCGGCTCCGGCCAGCAGCGCTTCGCGCCGCTCAACAGCTGGCCCGACAACGTCAGCCTCGACAAGGCGCGGCGGCTGCTGTGGCCGATCAAGCAGAAGTACGGGCGGGCGATTTCCTGGGCCGACCTGATCGTGCTCACCGGCAACGTGGCGCTGGAGTCGATGGGCTTCAAGACCTTCGGGTTTTCCGGCGGTCGCCCGGACGTGTGGGCGCCGGACGAGGACGTGTACTGGGGCTCGGAGAACAAGTGGCTGGGCGGCGACACGCGCTACGGCAAAGACCCTGAAGCCATGCAGCCGCCGGGCGAGGGCACCCTGGTGGCCGAACCCGAGCAGCACGGCAACGAAGAAAGCCGTACCGAGCAGGGCCGCAACCTGGAGAACCCCCTGGCCGCAGTGCAGATGGGGCTGATCTACGTGAACCCGGAAGGCCCGGAAGGCAACCCCGACCCGGTCGCCGCCGCCAAGGACATTCGCGAGACCTTCGGGCGCATGGCCATGAACGACGAGGAAACCGTGGCCCTGATCGCCGGCGGCCACGCCTTCGGCAAGACCCACGGCGCCGGCCCGGCCGACAACGTGGGCCCCGAGCCTGAAGCGGCAGGCCTGGAGGAGCAGGGCCTGGGCTGGAAGAACAGCTTCGGCGCCGGCAAGGGCCCGGACACCATCACCAGCGGCCTGGAAGTGACCTGGACCACCACCCCGACCCGCTGGAGCAACAACTTCCTGGAGAACCTGTTCGGCTTCGAGTGGGAGCTGACCAAGAGCCCGGCCGGGGCCCACCAGTGGACGCCCAAGGGCGGCGCCGGCGCCGGTATCATCCCCGACGCCCACGACCCGTCCAAGCGGCGCAACCCCACCATGCTGACCACCGACCTGTCGCTGCGCTTCGACCCGATCTACGAGAAGATCTCGCGCCGCTACCTGGAAAACCCCGACCAGCTGAGCGATGCCTTTGCCCGCGCCTGGTACAAGCTGATCCACCGTGACATGGGCCCGCTGTCGCGCTACCTGGGCCCGGAACTGCCCGCTGAGGAGCTGCTGTGGCAAGACCCGATTCCCAAGGTCGACCACCCGCTGGTCGATGACGGCGACATCGCCGCGCTCAAGGCCAAGGTACTGGCCTCGGGCCTGTCGGTGGCGCAGCTGGTGTCCACCGCATGGGCGGCGGCTTCCACCTTCAGGGGCTCGGACAAGCGCGGCGGTGCCAATGGCGGGCGGCTGCGCCTGGCCCCGCAGAAGTTCTGGCAGGCCAACCAGCCCGAACAGCTGGCCGCCGTGCTCGCGACCCTGGAAGGCATCCAGAACGAATTCAATGGGGCGCAGGCCGGTGGCAAGAAGATCTCCCTGGCCGATCTGATCGTGCTGGCGGGCAACGCCGGTGTCGAGCAGGCTGCGAAAAACGCCGGGCATACGGTCACGGTGCCGTTCACGCCGGGGCGCACCGATGCCAGCCAGGAGCAGACGGACGTGGAGTCGTTCGGCTTTCTCGAACCCATTGCCGATGGTTTTCGCAACTACCTCAAGGGGCACTACCGCGTGCCGGCCGAAGCGCTGCTGATCGACAAGGCGCAACTGCTGACGCTCAGTGCACCGGAGATGACGGTGCTGGTGGGCGGCCTGCGGGTGCTGGGGGCCAATGTGGGCCAGAGCAGCCATGGCGTGTTCACCCAGCGGCCGCAGGCGCTGACCAATGACTTCTTCACCCACCTGCTGGACATGGGCGTGGAGTGGAAGCCGGTGTCCGAGGCCGCTCAGGCGTTCGAAGGGCGTGATCGCAAAAGCGGGCAGGTGAAGTGGACCGCCACCCGGGTCGACCTGGTGTTCGGCTCGAACGCGCAATTGCGGGCCGTGGCCGAGGTGTATGCCAGTGCGGATGCGCAGCAGCAGTTCGTCAGCGACTTCGTGGCGGCCTGGGCCAAAGTGATGAACCTGGACCGTTTCGATGTGAAGTAGCGCGTTCGTCCGCAAGGCCGGCCTCTGCAGAGCAGCACAACCCCTGCAGGGGCCGGCCTTGCCGGCCAAGCGAATGCCTGCAGTACCGGCTCAGACGCTGGCCGGCACCTCCCGTTGCAGCGCAAGGCGTGCAACAAGCCGCGTACAACCCGGCAGCGAAACCACCTCCAACTGACCGCCCACCCGGGCGATGCGCGCATGCATGCTGCGCATGCCCACGCTCACCCCGGCGCGCTGTACCGCCAGCACGTCGAAGCCGATACCGTCATCCTCGATGTTCAGCTCCAGGCTGTCGGGCTGCGGCTGCTGCAGCTCAACCTGCACATGCCGGGCACGGCTGTGCTTGACCACATTGGTCAGCGACTCTTCCACCAGGCGTGTCAATGCCATGCACTGCAAGGCGCTGGGCGGTGTGCGCCACTGCGCGGCAAAGTGCCAGGTGCAGGTCACATCCAGTTCGTCGAACAGCTGGGTGAAGCGATGGCGCAGCGGGGCGATCCATTCCTGCGGCGTGGCCGGCACCTTGATGCCGGCGCTGGAGCCATTGTCGATGGTCTGGCGCAGGTCATCACGCAGCAATTTGAGCATCGACAGAAACTGCGGGCCCTGCAGCGGCGTGCTGGCCTGCTCGACCATGGCCATCATGCGCACCAGCGAACCGCCCAGCCCATCATGCAGGTCGTGGGCGATCTGCAGGCGGTCCTGCAGGCGGGAGTTGGTCAGCGCCAGGGCGTGTTCGCGTTCGAGGGTGGTGGCCAGTTCCCCGCGAGCGCGCTCGATGCCTTCGGCCAGCTCCAGGTTGAAGCGCTCGATACGGCGCACGCTGCGCGCATGGCGCAAGCCCAGCACCACCGACATGCACAGGGTCGTCACCACGCTGGTGAGCGGTGTCCACGCGGGCGTTTCGCCGATCAGCTTCAGCATTATCAGCAGGTCATGGGCCCCGGCCAGCATGAATATCAGCAGGCTTGCGGCCAGCCACACATGCTCGGGCCGCCGGGTGCGCAAGGCATGCAGCTGAAACTGCAGGCAGTTGAGGAAAAACACCGTCGCCGTGCTCAGCACCGCCACCAGTTGCGCGTTGCCGACGCGGGCATCCGGGGCCAGTGCCATCAAGGCCACCAGTGCGGCAGTCAGCAGCCAGAGTGCCTTCTCCAGGCGCGGCAGCGATTGCCCGCCAAAGCGCCAGACAAACACGCAGAAGCAGGTGACGTACATCACCAGCGCGATGCCGTTGAAGCGCGCAGCCATCAGGGTGGTGGAGAAGGGCCAGGGGCTGGTCATCAGTATGTTGGCGATGAACAGCACCCAGCACAGGGCCATGGCCGCATACCAGCCAAAGATCCGTTGCTCGCGGCGGATCACCCAGATACAGAAGAACAGCCCGCCCAGCACCGCCGAGACGGTCAGGTTGAGCACGAACAACGAGCGGTTGGTCCACAGCAACTCTTCATACAGCTGGCGTGCCGAGGCCTCATCCCCCAGGTACACCGGCCCCAGCCCGGGTGACTGTACCGCCAGGCCCACCACACGTACCCACAGCGTGTTGACGCCTTCGTGCAGCAGGCCTTCGGGCAGGTGCCAGTAGCGGGGCATGTTCCAGCTGCGTGACAGCGGCTCGCTCAGCTGGCTGTCACGCCACAGGCGCTGGTCGTTGACGAACACTTCGCCGGCCATGATCACCGAGCGCAGCGTCAGTGCCACCGGCATGCGTTGACCGGCCGCGCAGTCGCGCTGCCACTGGAGGCGGTACCACACCGTGCCGTCGTGCTGCGGCCAGCGTCGGCTCCAGTCGTCGGGCAGGGTCACGGCCTGCCAGGGGCCGGCCTCGGGGCGGTTGCCCTGGTCATCACCCTGGGCGGTGGCTACCGACAGCACCTGCACGGTGCAGCTTGCACCGCCCGGCGTTGCAGCCTGCGCTGCACCCGACAGGCACAGGACGAGCAGCCAGCACGCCATCAGGCCTCTCAATCGAGCAGGCCACGCGTGCGTGCCGCATGGATGGCGCGGGTGCGCGAAGACACCGCCAGCTTGCGATAGATGCGTTTGACGTGGCATTCGACGGTGTAGCGCGACAGGTTCAGCTGTTCGGCGATTTCGCGGTTGCCCAGGCCCTCGGCCACCAGGCGCAGGATCTGGTCTTCACGCGGGGTCAGGCGTTCGCCATCGGCGGTGTCGACCGGCTGGGCGGCCCCCGGGCGCAGTTCCTCGATGATGCGCCGGGCCACGAACGGGTCGATGGGGGCGCCGCCGCGCAGCACGCTGCGCAGCGACAACAGGATCTCCAGGTCGTCGCGTTCCTTGAGCACATAGCCGGTGGCGCCTGCCCGCAGCGCCGCGAGCAGGGTGTCTTCGGTGCTCCATGCCGAGATCACCAGGATCGCCTGGCCGGGGTCGGTGGCGTGCATCTCTTCGATCAGCTCGATGCCGTTGCCGTCGGGCAGGCCCAGGTCTACCAGCGCCAGCGCCACCGGCTGCGCCGCCAGGCAGGCGCGGGCCTCGGCCAGCGAGCTGGCGAACAGCAGGGCCTCGGGCCGGTAGCCCAGTTGCAGCAGCAGGGCTTCCAGGCGGCGGTGGATCAGCGGCTCGTCCTCCACCAGCAGTACCGGCGCGAGCAGCGTGGGTTCGGGAACAGTCGTCTGGATAGGCATGGGCAGTCTCGGGCGCGCGGTGGGGGCGAATGTGCCCCATGCAGCGGCCAATAGGTATCCCTGAAAACAGGTAAATGAAGCCTCATAGCCTACCCCACGCCCCGGTGCTAGCCCAGCGCCATTACCGCGATCACGCCCAGCGCCAGCAGCACCAGCATCGCCCCCGTGGCCCGCTCCAGCCACGGCAGGGCACGGGCGAAGCGGCGGCGCACGTGGCGGTTGCCGATCACCACCGCCACCAGCAGGTCCCACGCCAGCACCACGCCGAACATCCACAGGCCGTAGGCCAGCTTCCAGCCAGGGCTTGCCTGCGGCCCGCTCAGCATGGCCGCCAGGCTGGCGTAGAACAGCGCGTTCTTGGGGTTGAGGATGCCGGACACCACCCCCATGCCGGCGGCGCCCAGCCAGGTGGTGGCCGCGGGCGACGGTGCCGGCGACCCCTGCGGGGCAACCTCCAGCGTACTGGCACCGGCATGGCGGATGAACAGCCAGCCCAGGTACAGCAGGTAGGCGCAACCGGCCAGTTGCAGCACGATGAACAGCGTGCTGTGCGGCTGCAGCACCGACACGCCGGTAAAGGCGGCGACGATGAACACCCCGTTGGCCAGTGCGATGCCCAGGCAGGCTCCGCTGGCCACGCGCCAGCTGGTGGCCAGGGAGGTGCGCGCCACCAGGAAGAAATCCGGCCCGGGTGACAGCAGCGCCAGAAAGTGCGCTGCTGCAATGATCAGGAACTGCTCCATGTAACCTTCACTTCTATGGATGTGGGTCCAGGAAGTGTGTGGCGGGGCCGGGGGCGGCGTATTGAACAAAATTGCGCAGGTTCAGGCGGCGTGACGGGCGAACAGCTTTTCCAGTTGCTGCCACAAGGCCGGGTCGGTGCTGAACGCCACGTTGAAGCGCATCCAGCCGGTGGCCTGGGCGTCGACCATGAACAACTGGCCGGGGCCGATCATGATGCCGCGCTCCAGGGCGTCGTCCACCAGCGCTGCGCTGTTGGCGATCTGCGGGTGGCGGGTCCACAGGTACATGCCCTCGTCGGACTCGACGAAAATCTCGAAGCCCAGGCGGTTCAGGCGACGGCTGACCTCCTGCTGCGCCTCGGCCAGGCGCTGGCGCAGGCGCTTGAGGTGCTTGCGCCAGCGCCCGTCGGTGATGGCCGCATATACCACGCGCTCCATCACCTGTGAGGTGGTCAGGCCCGAGCGCATCTTCAGTTGCAGCAGCTTCTGGATCAGTTCGGGGTTGGCCAGCATGTAGCCCACCCGCACGTTCGGCGAGATGCTCTTGGAATAGCTGCCCACGTACACCACCTGCTGCAGGTGGTCCAGGCTGCTCAGGCACGGTTGCGGTTCGGCCACCATGTCGGCGTACAGGTTGTTCTCCACCAGGCGAAAGCCGTGTTGCGCCGACAGTTGCAGCAGGCGGTGCAGTTGCGCCAGCGGGGTGCGCGAGCAGGTGGGGCTGTGCAGGTGCGGCTGGGTGAAGAACACCGTGGGCCGGTGGTGGGCCAGCAGCCGCTCGAGATGCTCCAGGTCATACCCGGCCGGGGTGCGCGGCACGCCGATCAGGGTGGCGCCCTGAAAGCGCAGGATGCTCATCAGGTTGGGGTAGCCCGGGTCGTCCACCAGCACCACATCGCCCGGGCGCACCAGGGTGCGCACCGCCAGGTCCAGCGCCTGGCTGGCGCCGTGGGTGAGCATCAGCTGGTTGGGGTTGGCCACGATGCGCTGGTCCTGTTCCAGGTTCTGCGCGGTGAGGGTGCGCAGCTCGAGCAGGCCCATGGGGTCGCCGTAACCGCTCAGTTCCATCACGCTGCCGGCCACCTGGCGCAGGCCGCGACGTAGGCCGTCCTCGAACATCCACTCGTTGGGCAGCCAGCCACAGCCGGGCTTGAAGGCCAGTTGGCGGCTTTCGAAGATGTTCTGCAGGTACCACTCGGAGTTGAACTCCGGCTTGCCCGGCTCGGCGTCGCTGGCCTGGCTTTCGATGCGCTCGTTCACCGAGCGGTTGACGAAGAAGCCGGCATTGCCGCGGCTGACCAGCAGGCCCTGGGCCACCAGCCGATCGTAGGCTTCGACCACGGTGAAGGTGCTGACCGAGTAGGTGGCGGCGAAGGCGCGGATGGACGGTACCTTGGCACCGGGTTTGAGGGTCTGGTTCTCGATCAACTCACGCAACCCGTTGATGATCTGGTTGACGAGCGGGGGGGCGGAGTCGGGTCGTAATTCAAGCATGTTGGGGCTGTGCCTTCAGGGTGCGTAACGCCTGGCGCCTGCAGGGAACGGGGGTGTACTGCATTGGCGGCCTGTACAGTGCAGTGCATATTTCACGGCGCTGTGCATGGCTCTCTGTGTCGTACATTTTTACATTAGGGGTCTGTATTCGCCAGCTAAAGCATGTTGAGAGGCCCGATCACTACCGCCAGGGGCAAGCCCCCGGGCGTGCACAGCACGATTGCCGACCTTCAAGGCCATGGATGCCCGCCGGGTTTGCGATCCATCCCGTACACAATCAGACACTGACGAGCAATGAAGCCCGGCATTCGCCGGTCTTGCGTGTTCGCTGGAAAAAGAAAAACAAGGGGTAGACAACTGATGGACGCTACATCGACTTCCACATCCTCCAAGGTGGAGCCCGAGAGCAAGCTTAGCGCTTCGCTCAAATCGCGCCACCTGACCATGATGTCCATCGCCGGGGTGATCGGCGGTGCGCTGTTCGTGGGCTCGGGGAGTGTGATCCACAGCGCCGGGCCGGCCGCCATCCTGGCGTACCTGGCCGGCGGCATCCTGGTGGTGCTGATCATGCGCATGCTGGGTGAAATGGCCACCTCCTCGCCAGACACCGGCTCGTTCTCCACCTACGCCGAGCGCGCCATCGGGCGCTGGGCAGGCTTCACCATCGGCTGGTTGTACTGGTGGTTCTGGGTCATCCTGATGGCCTGGGAAGCCTATGTGGCGGGCAAGATCCTGCACGGCTGGTTCCCCTCCATCAGCGTCAACGTGTTCGTGCTGGCCACTACCCTGGTGCTGATCAGCGTCAACTTCTTCAACGTCAAGCACTACGGGGAGTTCGAATTCTGGTTCGCGCTGATAAAGGTGGTGGCGATCATATGCTTCCTTGTGGTGTGCGGGCTGGCCGTGGCCAACCTGTGGCCCACCGGTGAGGTCCACGGCATCAGCAACCTCACGGCCCAGGGCTTCATGCCCAATGGGGTGGAGGCAGTGGTGGTAGCCATGCTGGGGGTGATGTTCGCCTTCCTGGGCGCCGAAATCGTGACCATCGCGGCCGCCGAGTCGAAGAACCCGTCCGAGCAGATCGTCAAGGCCACCAACTCGGTGGTGTGGCGTGTGTGCCTGTTCTATGTGGGTTCGATCTTCCTGATCGTGGCCCTGGTGCCGTGGAACGACCCGCTGATGGGCCAGTCGGGCTACGGTTCGTACCGTCGTACTCTGGAGCTGCTGGGCATTCCGGGCGCTGAGTTCGTGATGAACTTCGTGGTGCTGACCTCGGTGAGCAGCTGCCTGATCTCGGCGCACTACACCGCCTCGCGCATGCTGTTCTCGCTGTCGACCCGCGGTGATGCACCGTCGTTCTTCAAGATCACCCGCGCCGGTACCGGTGTGCCGGTGTTCGCCATCATCGGTTCGTGCTCGGTGGCGGTGTTCGTCGCCCTGATCAACTTCAGCGACACCCTGCGCCCGAAAGACGTGCTGGACGTGCTGATGAACACCACCGGCATGATCGCCTTGCTGGTGTACCTGGTGATCGCGTTCTCGCAACTGAAGATGCGCCGCAAGCTGGAAGCCGAGGGCAAGGAAATCCGCCTGAAGATGTGGCTGTTCCCGTGGCTGACCTACCTGGTGATCGTGTTCATCATCGGGTGCCTGGTGACCATGGCCTTTGTGCCGGACTACCAGGTACTGGTGTTCTCCACCGGTGCGGCCGCGGCCATCGTGGCACTGATGGGCGTGTTCATGCACGTGCGTGCGGCCAGGCAGCTCAAGGGCTGACAGGCACCATGACGAAAAAGACCAGGGCCGCAAACGGCCCTGGTTTTTTTTTGCCTGCCCGCGGCGCGGATGCCGTGCGCCGGGTTCGTCCTACAAGCAGTGGCCGTGATGCCGGTAAACAATCCCCATTACGGCACCGGGCAATCATCGCAACGTTGATTGCAGTGTGCCAGTACGCCTGCCTAGCATGCCCGTTTGCTCGATTCGGCACGGAGTGCAGGCATGAAGATCGTTCACAAGGCTGGCCTGGCGGCCGCCACATTGCTGTTCATTACCACCGGATTGCTGTCGGTCGCGCAGGTCAGCCAGGTGCGCGACGCCCTGCACAAGCAAGTGTCTGCCGGCATCGCCGAGTCCAGCGGTGCCCTGGCCCGGCAGATCGAGAACTGGCTGAACGCCAAGCTCAAGCTCATGGGCCTGGTGGCGCAGGCCATCGACAGCCGCTACAGCCCTGAAAACACCCAGCGCATCATCGACAGCCCGATGCTCAAGGACGAGTTCATCCTGATATTCGGCGCCTTGCAACGTGACGGCAAACCCCTCACCAACACGCCCAGCTGGCGCCCCGATGCGAGCTGGGACGGGCGCACACGGCCCTGGTATGCCGTCGCCAAGGGCGCCGACAAGGCGGTGCTCACCGAGCCCTACATCGACTCGGCCACTGGCGAAACGCTGATTTCGGCGGTCACGCGCCTCTACGATGGCGCTACCTTCGCCGGCGTGCTGGGCGGCGATATCCGCCTCAAGAGCGTGGCCGATGCCATCAATACCCTGGACTTCAACGGCGCCGGCCATGCCTTTCTGCTCAGCCGCAACGGCACGATCATTTCCCACCCCGACAGCCAGTACAACGGCAAGCCCTACAGCAGCCTGTTCGATGGCCAGCACCCGGCGCTGGACAGCCAGCTGCAGACGGTTAGAACCGGCGATCACGATTCACTGGTGTCCTTCACCCCGCTGACCTACCTGGAGGGCATGGACTGGCTGATCGGCGTGGTGCTCGACCAGCGCATCGTGATGGCCGAGGCCGACAGCCTGACCTGGCGTGCAGTGCTGGCCACGCTGCTCGGCGTGCTGGTGAGCCTCGTGGTGCTGGGCCTGCTGCTCGGGCGCCTGCTCAAGCCGCTGGACCTGCTGCACCGCTCGTTCCATGAGGTCAACCAGGGCGACGGCGACTTGACGCGGCGCCTGCCCGACGGCGGCAATGACGAGGTGGCGCTGGTGTCGCGCGAGTTCAACGGCTTTCTGGGCAACCTGCAGAACCTGATCCATCAGGTGATGAGCACCTCCAACCAGGTGCGCGAGAGCACCCACCTGACGTCGGCCGAAGCCACCCGGACCGATGAACGCCTGCAGCGCCAGTTGCAGGAGCTGGACCAACTGGCCACGGCCATGCAGGAGATGGCCTCCACCGCCGAAGACGTCGCGCGCAACGCCCAGGCAGCGGCGCAGGCCGCAGTGATTGCCGACGAGGAAGCACACGGCGGCGAGGACGTGGTGCGACGCTCGACCGCGGCGATCCGGCAACTGGCCAGCGAAATGGACGACACCGGCCATGCAATCAATGACCTGTCGCGCCTCAGCGACAACATCGAGTCGATCCTGGCGGTGATTACCAGCATTGCCGAGCAGACCAACCTGCTGGCGCTCAATGCCGCCATCGAGGCTGCACGTGCCGGCGAGACGGGGCGAGGTTTCGCGGTGGTGGCCGACGAGGTGCGCACGCTGGCCTCGCGCACCCAGCAGTCGACCCAGGAGATCCGCCAGATGATCGACCAGCTGCAGGCCGGGGTGCGCCACGCCGAGTCGCGCATGCAGCACAACCGCGACAGCGCCGGCAAGACCGCCGAGGAGGCGGGCGCGGCCAACGACATGCTCGTGCGCATTCGCCAGGCGATCACCCGCATCAACGACATGAACACCCAGATCGCCACCGCGGCCGAGCAGCAGAGCGCCACCAGCGAAGAGATCAACCGCAACACCACGACCATTCGCGACATCAGTCATGAAGTGGCCGCAGGCACCCAGGTGCAGGTGCGCCAGTGTGCGGTGATGGTGGAGCAGGTGGGGCAACAGCACCACCTGCTGGGGCGTTTCAACCTGTGAGGCGGGGGCTCAGGCCTTGAGCGAGGCCATGTCGATCACGAAGCGGTACTTCACGTCGCCGGCGATCATGCGGCTGTAGGCCTCGTTGATGTGCTGGATGTCGAGCATCTCGATGTCGCAGCAAATGCCGTGCTCGGCGCAGAAGTCCAGCACCTCCTGGGTTTCGGCGATGCCGCCGATCAGCGAGCCGGCCAGTACGCGGCGCTTGAGCACCAGGTTGGCGGCGTGCAGGGGCGGCTCCACCGGTTCGATCAGGCCCACCAGGATGTGCACGCCGTCGAACTTCAGGGTTTCCAGGTAGGGGTTGAGGTCGTGCTGCACCGGGATGGTGTCGAGCAGAAAGTCGAAGTGCCCGGCCACGGCGGCCATCTGCGCGGCATCGGTGGACACCACCACATGGTCGGCGCCCTGGCGGCGGGCTTCCTCGGCCTTGCTGGCCGAACGGGTGAACAGGGTGACTTCGGCGCCCATGGCCTTGGCCAGCTTGATGCCCATGTGACCCAGGCCGCCCATGCCGAGGATGCCGACCTTGTGCCCGGCCTTGACCCCGTGGTGCTTGAGCGGCGAATAGGTGGTGATGCCGGCGCAGAGGATCGGCGCGGCGCTGGCCAGGTCCATGCCGGCCGGGATGCGCACCACGAAATGCTGGTCGACCACGATACTGCTGGAATAGCCGCCCATGGTGTTGCTGCCGTCGACCCGGTCGGGGGTGGCGTAGGTCATGGTCGGGCCTTCGAGGCAGTACTGTTCCAGGTTGGCGGCGCAGGCCTGGCAGTGGCGGCAGGAGTCGACCATGCAGCCCACACCCACCAGGTCACCCACCTGATAGCGGCTGACGCTGGCGCCCACGGCAGTGACCTTGCCCACGATTTCGTGGCCGGGCATCAGCGGGTAAACGGCGATGCCCCATTCGTTGCGGGCCTGGTGGATATCGGAGTGGCACACGCCGCAGTAGAGAATCTCGATGGCCACGTCGTCGGGGCGTGGGCTGCGGCGCTGGAAGGTCATGGGGGCGAGGGGCGTGGTGGCCGACTGGGCGGCGTAGCCGATGGCGGTGTACATGGGGGAACCTCGCAAAAGCAATGACGGTAGAGGCGGCGCATTGTCCGCGCGGGCACCGGGCGTGCCCACCGGCATTCCTCTGCGTGTCATGCCTGATTCTCCGGACCTGCGGGGGTGTCGCCCGGGCGGGCCGCTTCGCCGGCAAGGCCGGCGCCTACTGGCGAAGAGGCGAGTCGAATCCGGTCAGTGCGCGGCCTGCTCCAACAGCCGGTAGATCCGCTCATCCTGCGCGTGCGCCACATTGAAGCGCAGCCACGGCACCACCCGTGCATCGGGCATGAACAGTTGCCCGGGCGCGAGCAGAATCTTGTGTTCGCGCGCGTCCATGGCCAGTGCCGTGGCGTCTTCGACCTGGGGGTGACGGGCCCACAGGAACAACCCCGCATGGGGCTTGACGAAGATCTCCATGCCCACCGCCTCGAGCTTGCGCGCCACCTGTTCATGGGCCAGGGCCAGGTTGGCCTGCAACTGCTTGACGTGCTTGCGGTGGCGCCCCTGCAGCAGCACCTCCAGTGCCAGTTCCTCGGCAATTGCCGAGGTGGTCAGGCCGCTGGCCATCTTCAGTGGCACCAGTTCGTCGATCAGGTCGCGGTGCGCGGCAACGAACCCCACCCGCAGCGACGGCGCGATGCTCTTGGAGAAGCTGGCCACGTAGATCACCCGCGCCAGCTGGTCCATGCCTGCCAGCGCCTGCTGGTCGGACGGGTCGAGGTCGGCGTAGATGTCGTTTTCCACGATCAGGAAGTCGTACTTTTCCGCCAGTTGCAGCAGACGGTGGGCCACCGCCAGTGTCAGGCTGGTGCCGGTGGGGCATTGCAGGCGCGTGTTGGTGAAGAACACCTTGGGCCGGTGTTCGCGGATCTGCGCCTCGAGCACGTCCAGGTCGATGCCGTCGCGGGTGCGTGGCACCCCCAGCAGGCGGGCCCCCTGCAGGCGCAGGTTGAGGAACAGGTTGTGGTAGCCCGGTTCGTCCACCAGCACGCTGTCGCCGCGGTGCACCAGGTAGCGCACCAGCAGGTCCAGCGCATGGCTGGCGCCGCTGGTCAGCAGAATCTGCTCGGGGTGGGCGTTGACCCGGGTATCGAGCAGTTTCTCCACCAGCCGGGCGCGCAGGTTGGCGCACCCCTTGGCATGGCCGTAGCCGGTGAACTCGCTCGGGTCGCGACGGCTCAGGGCGCGCAGGCTGCGTTGCACCCCGTCATCGTCGCTCCAGGGCTCGGGCAGCAGGCCGATGCCCGGGCGCAGGTCCATGCCCAGTGGCTGGAACACCTTCTGCAGCAGCAGGTAGGCGTCGAAGTCGAAGGCATCGTCGCTGGCACTGGGCATCGGCGGCGGGGCGGGGGTGTCGGGGGCGCTGCGTACATAGAAGCCGGCATTGCGCACCGCCGTCAGGTAACCCAGGGCCACCAGCCGGTCATAGGCCTCGACGGCGGTGAAATGGCTGACCTTGTGGGTTTGCGCGAACTTGCGGATGGAGGGCAGCTTGGTGCCCGGGCGCAAGCGCTGTTCGTTGATCGCGAGGGTGATGCCCGCAACGATCTGGTTGACCAGCGACTGCGACGAGCTGGCATCCAACAACATCATAGAAAACATCCGTCAGGCGAGGGTGTGGCGGTGGGTGTACTGGTGAAAACACCATAACAGGGCCGGCACAACCAGCGCGTTCTGTGCATGGTGGGCCGCCGGGGGCTGCTGCAACATCCCTGCATGCCGGCGGGCCAAGTGCCCGAAACATACCATGAACAAGGAGGCGCGATGCACCCCAACACCCCGCGGATCGACGCGCAGCAGGTTTCGCCCGAAGAGTGGCAGACCCGTTGCGACCTGGCAGCGCTGTACCGGCTGCTGGCCCACTTTCGCATGACCGACCTGATCGACACGCACATCTCGGCCCGTGTCCCCGGCGAGCCGGGGCATTTCCTGATCAACCGCTACGGCGTGCTGTTTCACGAAATGCGCGCCTCGGACCTGATCAAGATCGACCACCACGGCAACACCATCGACCCTGGCTATGACGCCGGCAGCGTCAACCGTGCCGGCTTCAACATCCATTCGGCGATCCACGCCGCACGTCCGGACCTGGCCTGTGTGGTGCACACCCATACCGCTGCCGGCATGGCCGTGTCGGCCCAGGAGCAGGGGCTGTTGCCGATCACCCAGCATGCGCTGAAGTTCTATCGCCGCCTGGGTTACCACGACTACGAGGGCATTGCGCTGAACCCGGCCGAAGGCGAGCGCCTGGTCAGGGACCTGGGCCCGCACATGGCGATGATCCTGCGCAACCATGGCCTGCTGGCCGCCGGGCGCTGCATTGCCGAAGCCTTCAACCAGATCTACTTCCTGGAGCGCGCCTGCCAGGCGCAGGTACAGGCACTGGCGGGCAACCCGCCGCTGCGCCTACCGGACGAAGCGGTCTGCGAACTGACCGCGCAGCAGTCCGACGCCGAATTCGATCAGCAACTTCACCTGTTGGCCTGGACCGCCGCCTTGCGCCTGATCAGTGGTGATCAGGTGGATTACCGAAGCTGAAGTGCGACCACCCGAAAGGACGCCCAGCGTGTATCAACTCTGCCAAAACCAATAAATTACAGAGGTAGACATGAAAAAAACCACCATTGCCGCCGTGTTGCTCAGTGCTTTTGCCGCCAACGCCCTTGCTGCCGAAATCACCGTGATTTCGTTTGGCGGTGCCAGCAAGGATGTACAGACCGAGGCCTTCTACGCCCCCTTTGCCGCCGCCAGCCACAGCAAGGTGGTAGCGGGTGAATACAACGGCGAAATGGGACGGATCAAGGTCATGGTCGACACCAACAGCGTCAACTGGGACGTGGTGCAGGTCGAGAGCGCCGAACTGATCCGTGGCTGCGAGGAGGGCCTGTTCGAACACCTGGACCTCAACCGTATCGGCAAGGAAGCGGATTTCGTGCCCGGCACCCTGTCGGACTGCGGCGGCGGCCTGCTGGTATGGTCGATGGCGCTGGCCTACAACGGCGACAAGCTCAAGCAGACGCCTACCGGCTGGAGCGATTTCTGGGACACCAAGAAGTTTCCGGGCAAGCGCAGCCTGCGCAAGGGCGCCAAGTACACCCTGGAAGCGGCACTGATGGCCGATGGCGTGCCGTATGCCGACGTGTACAAGGTGTTGTCGACGCCGGAAGGGGTGGAGCGTGCATTCCGCAAGCTGGACCAGATCAAGCCCGACATCCAGTGGTGGGAGGCCGGTGCGCAGCCGATGCAGTTCCTGGCCAGCGGCGACGTGGTGATGAGCACCGCGTTCAACGGCCGGGTGTTCGCCGCACAGGCGGCCGGCGCCAATGTGCACACGGTATGGAATGGCAGCATCTACGCCATCGACTCGTGGGCGATCCCCAAGGGCAGCAAGAACAAGGCCCTGGCCGAGGACTTCATCGCGTTTTCGCTGCGCCCGGAAAACCAGAAGATCCACACCACCAAGCTGGGCTATGGGTCGACCAACCTGCATACCGCCGGGCTGCTTGACCCTGCACTGGCGGCGCAGTTGAACACCGCGCCGGACAACCTGGCACAGGCCATCCCGATGGACAGCGAGTTCTGGGTCAACAACGGCGAAGACCTCGAGCAGCGCTTCAATGCCTGGGTTGCCAAGACCAAGTGAGTGAACCCCTTCGCCAGCAAGGCTGGCTCCTGCACCAATCGTTGTAGGAGCCAGCCTTGCTGGCGAAAGGGCCACAACCGTCAATGCCTCTTGCTGTCAGTTCAGCGACTTCAGCACCGCCTCCAGCGTCTGTACGAACAGATCGGCATGCTCGCGCTGGAAGATCAACTGCGGCCTGATCTTGAGGATGTTGGCCGCCGGCCCCGCCGAACTGATCAGTACGCCACGTTCACGCATGCCGTTCACCACCCGTGCCGTTGCCTCGGTGGCCGGCGCCTTGCTGGCACGATCGGTTACCAGCTCGACCCCCACGAACAGCCCGGCCCCGCGCACGTCGCCAATCAGCGGGTAGCGCTCGGCAAGCCCTTGCAGACCCGCCTTGAAATATTCGCCCACCGCCGCGCAGTTGGCCATCAGGCCTTCGCCCTGGATCACGTCGAGCACCGCGTTGGCTGCTGCACATGACACCGGGTTGCCGCCGAAGGTGTTGAAGTAGCGGGCGGTGCGACCGAACGCATCGAGCACCTCGCCGCGGAACACCGCACCGGCAATCGGCTGGCCGTTGCCCATGGGTTTGCCCATGGTGACGATGTCGGGCTGCACGCCATGGCGCTGGTAGCCCCACATGTGCGAGCCGGTACGGCCAAAGCCCGATTGCACCTCGTCGGCGATGTACAGCAGGCCCTCTTCGCGGGCCACGGCCACCGCCTGCTGCAGGAAGCCGGCCGGGTCGGACAGCACGCCATCGCTGGCGAAGATGCCGTCGAGCAGCAGTGCTGCCGGCTTGATCCCGCAGCGGCGCAGGTCGGCGATGGCGGCGCGCACGTCGTCAGCGAAGATCTGTGCCACGTTCTCGGCGCCCAGGCGGTAGGCGTCGGGAGCCCGCACGGTACGCACGAAGTCACCCACCGGCACGCCCGCACCCAGCGAAGGCGAGGCGGCGGCGATCTGGTCGGTCACGCCGTGGTAGGCCAGCTGGGTCACGATCAGGCCGGTACCGCCGGTGTACTGACGGGCGATGCGCAGGGCCAGGTCGTTGGCCTCGCTGCCGGTGCAGGTGAACATCACCTGGTCCAGCTCGGGCGGGAAGGTGGCCAGCAGTTTCTCGGCATAGTCGAGGATGCCTTCATGCAGGTAGCGGGTGTGGGTGTTGAGCACCTTGGCCTGCTCGTACAGCGCCTCGACCACCTTGGGGTGGCAGTGGCCGATGGAGGCCACGTTGTTGTAGGCATCCAGGTAACGCTTGCCGTCGGCGTCGTACAGCCACACGCCTTCACCCTTGACCAGGTGCAGCGGGTGTTCGTAGAACAGGCGGTAGGCCGGGCCCAGCACGCGCGCACGGCGCTCGATCAGGGCACGTTCGGTTTCGCTAAGGCGTGCGGCATCTTCGGCGGTGAAGCCATTGATCATGGTCATTTACAGCGTCTCCTCGGAGCAGATACGACGAATCTGTTGCTGCGCGACCTCGCGCGGCACGTCAGCCAGGGCCTTCAGGCCACGCCAGGCAGACGGCGCGTTGCGCAGGATGTAGGTGCGGTTTTCCGGGTACAGCGCAGCGCGCCAGTTGGTGATGGTCACGGTCAGCACCAGGCGGGTGGCGATCAGGTCCACCAGCAGTTCCTGTTCCAGCGGCTCCAGCGGCGCGATGCGGTGGTAGGCGCGGATGAACGGTGCAGCGTGTTCCAGCGGGTCGCCCTGGCTGCCCAGTTGATAGGCGGCGCCCACGGCCAGGTCGTTGACCAGCGGGGCATGCACCATGTCGCCGAAATCGAGGATGTTGCGCACCGGGTGCGGCTGGCTGGCATCGACGATCACGTTGTGCGGGTTCAGGTCGTTGTGGATCACCTGGGCGCGCAGGCCCTTGAGGTGCGGTTGTGCGTGGCGCTCGAAGTTGTCCAGAAAGTGCTGGGCCAGTTGGCGCTCTTCACGGTCCTGGATCAGGCCGATCTTGTCGTTCAGCCGCGAGGCGTGCTTGAGGTCCCACAGCAGCTCGTGCCCGGCGCCGGGGTGGAAGAAGCCGCGCAGGGCGAGTCCCAGGCGGGCCAGGTGCTCGCCCAGGCTGCTGCGCAGAGCCACGTCGGGGTGTTCGACGCGGTGCAGGCAGATCCCGTCGACGAACGAGAACAGCCGCACCAGCAGCGGCTGGCCATCGAACATCAGCGGGATCTGGTAGCTGCCGCTGGTGTTGGGGTAGATGCGCTGCACCGCCAGGGTCGGGTCGCAGTGCTGGATGTGCAGCAGCGCCTGGTTCTGGAAGTCGGCCACCTGCGGGTCTTCGGCCGCGTTGGAGACCTTGAGCAGGTACTGGGCGCCGTCGGCGCAGGTGATCTGGAAGTTGAGGTCACGCTCGCCGGTGAGCAGGCGGCATGCGCCGTGCAGGCCGAAGTACTGCGCTGCCACGGCCTGCGCCTGTTCGGCCGAAACCTTGGGCGGAGCTGCGACCAGCAATGCGTCGAAGGCAGGGGGTGTGTGAAGGGTCACTGAACATCACTCTGTCGATTGCCGGGAAAGCTGGGGTGTCAGGCCAGCACTGGTTCGAACATAGGCCTGTTTGGCTATATCGGTTATATCCAGAGTTGATCAGTTGTTAAGGCCACTTGTATGCTTGCGGTTCCGATCCCGCCCCTGCAGTGAGGCACCCGATGGCATCGCTTCTCCACGACCTGCTGGTCGGCACGCTGGACCGCGACGGCGGCGTGACCCTGCAGCGCCAGTTGTACCAGGCGATCCAGGCGGCGATCCTGCAGCGGCGCCTGCCGGTCAACCACAAGTTGCCCTCCACCCGGGCGCTGGCCGAGCAGTTGCTGGTCTCGCGCCTGACCGTGTCGCTGGCCTACGACCGTCTGCTCGATGAGGGCTACCTGTACGCCCGGCCCGGCAGCGGCACCTTCGTGGCCGACACCTTGCCCCAGGTGAAAACCGGCGTGCCGGCCCCCGATACGCCCGATCAGGCGCCGCTGTCGGCCCGGGGCAAGGCGATCAACGCGCGCTTCGGCGCGGTGGCGCGGGCCGAGGGCGCCTTCGTGGGCGGCGTATCGGACGCCGACCTGTTTCCGTTTCATATCTGGAAGCGCCTGCACAACCGCTACCTGAGCAAGCGCCAGGCGCACCTGGCCGGCTACGTGGATCAGGGCGGCTACCGCCCGCTGTGCGAGGCGCTCAGTGCCTACCTGTATGCGGCCCGCGCAGTCCGTTGCAGCCCGGCGCAGGTGATCGTGACCCAGGGCACCCACCAGTCGCTGGACCTGGTGGCCAAGCTGCTGGGCGACCCGGGGGACACCGTGTGGGTCGAGAGCCCCTGCCATTGGGGTGCGCCGGTGGTGTTTTCGGCGGCGGGGCTGCACTGCGCGCCGCTGGCGATCGATGCGCAGGGCGCCTGCCTGCCTTCTGCAGTGCCGGCTGCTGCGCCGCGGCTGGCGTTCGTCACGCCGTCGCACCAGTACCCCACCGGCAACATCATGTCGCTGCAGCGCCGGCGTGACTGGCTGGCGTATGCCCAGGCCAACAACCTGTGGGTGGTGGAGGATGACTACGACAGCGAGTTCCGGTACGACATCGAGCCGATGCCGTCGCTGCAGGGGCTCGGTGGCGAAGACCGGGTGATCTACCTGGGCACCTTCAGCAAGGTGATGTTCCCGGGGCTGCGCCTGAGTTACCTGGTGGTGCCCGAGGGGCTGGCCGAGGCCTTCGGCAAGGGCCTGATCCAGCTGTACCGGCCAGGGTACCTGTCGATTCAGGCGGCGATGGCCGACTTCATCCAGGAAGGGCATTTTGCCCGGCACATCCGCAAGATGCGCGCCGAGTACGCCCAGCGCCGCAGTTGCCTGCAGCAGTGCCTGGACGAGGCGTTCGGGGATCTGATCGGGTACTCGGCGGGGCAGGCGGGGTTGCACCTGGCGGTACGCATCGGTGCACCGGGCACGGCGCGCAAGATGCTGGCGCAGGCCCCGGCACATGGGCTGGTGCTGCGCGGCGGCTACAGCGTGGAGCCCGACGCCGATGACGACAACCTGCTGGTGCTGGGGTACGGCGGGGTCAAGGTGGGCGAGATCGAGGCGGCGGTGCAGCGGCTGCGGCGGCTGTACGATCAGGTGGCGGCAGGGCCGGCTCCCGCACCTGTCGTGTAGGAGCCGGCCTTGCCGGCGAAACGGCCTGCGCGCTCGCTGATCTACCGGCCTCCCTTCTGGCGCTTGTCAGCCGGCTGCGGATGCCCGAACAGATACCCCTGAAAATGCGAGCAACCCTCGGCCTGCAACTGCTTGAACTGCGCCTCGGTCTCCACCCCCTCGGCGGTGGTGTTGATCAGCAGGCTGCTGCTCATGCCGGTAATGGCGCGGATGATCGACATCGCCTCGCGGCTTTCGCCCATGTCGTGCACGAACGACTTGTCGATCTTGATCCGGTCGAACGGGAACGAACGCAGGTAGCCCAGCGAGGAGTAGCCGGTACCGAAGTCGTCCAGGGCAATACGCACGCCCATGTCCTTGAGCGCCTGCAGGGTACGCAGGTTGCCGTCGCTGTTCTCCAGCAGCACCGATTCGGTGATCTCCAGTTCCAGGCGCGACGGGTCGAGCCTGGCGTCGGTCAGCGCAAGCTGCACCACTTCCACCAGGTCGCTGTTCTTGAACTGTACCGGCGACAGGTTGACCGCCACCGATTGCTCGGTGGCCCAGCTGGCGGCCTCCTGGCAGGCCAGGTTCAGCGCCCGCGTACCCACCTCGTGGATCAGCCCGGTCTCTTCGGCAATCGGGATGAAGTCCATCGGCATGACCTGCCCCTTGACCGGGTGCTGCCAGCGCATCAGCGCCTCGTAGCCGGTGATCTGCCCGTCGTTGCCGATGATCGGCTGGTAGTGCATGTGCAGCTGGCCCAGGTGCAGCGCGGTGCGCAGGTCGGTTTCCATGATGCGACGGCGCCGCGCGGCTTCGTCGAGCTCGGGGTGGAACAGCTCGTAGCGGTTGCGCCCGTTGCGCTTGGCCTCGTACAGCGCCATGTCGGCGTAGCGCAGCAACTGGTCGGCCTTGTGGTGGTCGACCGGCGCGATGGCGATACCCACGCTCAGGCCCACCGAGAAACTGTGGCCGTCGATCAGGAACGCCGGCGCCACTGCCTCGATCAGGCGCGTGGCGGTGCGCTGGGCATCCTCGAGGCGCGCCAGGTGTGGCAGCACCACGGCGAACTCGTCACCGCCCAGGCGCGCTAGGGTGTCCTGGTCGCGCAGCACGCTGCGCAGGCGCTGGCCCAGGGCGCGCAGCAGGCGGTCGCCGAAGGCATGCCCCAGGGCATCGTTGATGTTCTTGAAGTTGTCCAGGTCCAGACACAGCGCCGCAGTCATGTGCTGGCGCGCCTGCCCGTCGGCCAGGGCCTCTTCCAGGCAGTTGTGGAACAGCGTGCGGTTGGGCAGGCCGGTGAGTTCGTCGTGGTGCGCCATGTGGTGAATCTGCGCGTGTGCGGCGATCTCGTCGGTGACGTCGTCGGCGATCTGCAGCACATAGTGGCCCGCACCCACCTGCGGGTTGCGGCTGAGCAGGGTGCGTGAGCGCAGGGTGCGTCGGCCCAGCGGGGTGTCGAGGTGGTCTTCGGTCAGGTGCAGGCCGTTGTGGTTCAGGCAATGTTCGGTGAGGTGTTCGAGGTAGCCGGCCATCACTGGCACCAGGCTCTGCTGCGGGGTACTGCCGACCAGGGCGCACTGCTGGCTGGAGAACAGCTTCTCGGCCTGCGGGTTGGCCAGCAGGATCTGGCGTGAGGCCACGTCCAGCACCATCACGCTGGACGGGATGTTGCTGATCACCGAGTCGAGAAACTGCGACAGCGCGGCCATTTTCTCGCTCTGCGCCTCGGCCAGCTCCTTGGCTGCCAGCAGGTCGAGTTCGTATTGGCGGCGCTCGGTGATGTCGCGGGTGATCTTGGCAAACCCCAGCAGTTGGCCATCGTCGTCGTGGATGGCTTCGATCACCACGTTGGTCCAGAAGTGCGAGCCGTCCTTGCGCTGGCGCAGGCCCTGGGCCTCGAAGCGGCCGGTCTGGCGTGCGGCGTCCAGGCACTGGGCGGGCAGGCCGGCGGCGCGGTCCGCCGGGGTGTAGAACACCGAGAAATGCTGGCCGACGATCTCGTCGTGGGTGTAGCCCTTGGCCCGCTCGGCGCCGGCGTTCCAGTTGATCACATGGCCCAGCGGGTCGAGCATGTAGATGGCGTAGTCGTTCACGCCTTGTACCAGCAGGCGGAAGTGACGCTCCTGTTCACGTTGTTCGAGCAGGGCGCGGCGCTGTTCGGTGCAGTCGCGGGTAACCTTGGCAAAGCCGACCAGGTGGCCGTCGTCGTCATGCACCGCGTCGATCACCACGTGCGCCCAGAACGCACTGCCGTCCTTGCGCAGGCGCCAGCCCTCGGCCTCGAAGCGGCCCTGGTCGCGGGCGGTCTGCAGGTTTTTCTGCGGCAACTGCGTGGCGCGCTCCTCGGCGCTGTAGAACACTGAGAAATGCTCGCCGATGATCTCTTCGTCGGTATACCCCTTGGCCCGCTGCGCCCCGGCGTTCCAGTTGCTGACCACACCCTCCGGGGTCAGCATGTAGATCGCGTAATCGATCACGCTCTGTACCAGCAGGCGATACATTACATCGGAGTTTTCAATCATGTCGGCATCTCGGATCGCGTGGGGATGAAGCCAGCGGGGTGGGCAAGAGGAAACGAAAGGCGCGGGTGCGCAAAGCGGCACACTCAATATCAGGGCTGGATGCGAACGGCAATGGTTCTTTGGTACTGATTTTGGCGGCGCTCAGGGATTTGCGCGGCGCGAGGTGGGCATTTGGCCAGCAACGCCGGCTCCTGCAGGCTGCGTGCGCCCGTGCAGGAGCCGGCAATGCCGGCGAAGGGGCTCAGAACTCCAGCTGTGCCGAGAACGTCAGGGTGCGCGGCGCGCCCAGGAAGTGGTCGCTCAGCCAGTACGCCTTGTTGGTCAGGTTGCTGACGTTGGCGCGCAGGGTCAGGGCGTTGTCCGCCAGCGGCAGGCGATAACGCGCACCGGCATCGAAGGTGGTGAACGACGGCAGGCTGTAGTGGTTGGCCTCATCCACGTACTGCTTGCCGGTGTAATAGGCGCCGCCGGTCACGGCGAATCCGGGCACGCCGTTCAGGTCGTATTCGGCGTACACCTTGGCCAGCTGGCTGGCCACGCCCACCGGCTTGTTGCCCTCGATGCTGGCATTGGCCGCCTTCTTCACCTGGGGGTCGAGCAGGGTCAGGCCGCTGACCAGGGTCAGCTGCGGGGTGACCTTGCCGGTGATGCCGAACTCCAGGCCGTTGTTCTCCTGGCGTCCGTCCTGCACGTAGATCTGCTGCTGGTTGGTGTAGCCATTGGGCTTGTCGATGTTGAACAGTGCCAGGGTCAGCAGGGCTTCGCCCACTTCGGCCTTGACCCCCACCTCATACTGCTCGCTGATGGCCGGGGCCATGGCCTGGCCGGCGTTGAGTGCGGTGTTGGGCGCGATGCCGCCGGCCTGCAGGCCTTCGATGTAGGTAGCGTAGGTGGTCAGCCAGGGCAGCGGCTTGTAGATCAGCGAGATGTTGGGCGAGGTCTTGCTCTGGTTGTAGTTGTCGATCTGGCTCGGGGTGCCGAACGATTCGGCCCACACGAAGTTGTCGCTGAAGGTCTTGATGCGGGTGCGGGTGACCCCGAGGATGGTCGACCATTGTTCGTTGAAGGTGATCACATCGCCCAGCAGCAGGTTGTCGGCCTGGGTGCGCGAGGACAGGCGCTGGTCGCCGTGGCCGATGGAGTAGTCGGGCTTGGCGTACTGCGGGGTTTCATCCAGCGGGATCGAGCCGTTGCCGCCCACCGGCTGGTACTGCGGCCCCGGGAAGGGAATGTAGTCGGTGTAGTCGCGTACCCGCGCCACGTTGCCCTGGTAGCCGAAGGTGACCTTGTGGCCGATGCTGGCGGTGTCGAAGGCCGCGTCGGCGAACAGGTAGGCCGAGGTTTCCTCGCGCTCGACCGGGGCGAAGGCGTACAGCGGTTGGCTGTAGACCCCGGGCGAGGTCACGGTGGGGCCGGTGTAGGCGTACTGGGTGCGGTTGCGGTCGTGGGCCACCGCGCCGCGCAGGCTGAACACCTCGTTCAGGCGCCAGTTGAAGCGGCTGCCGACGCGCTCGTGCTCGCTGTCGGAGAACGCCCAGCGCTGGCTGTAGAGCTTGTCGTTGTCCAACTGATCGGCGTCGGGGCGCAGGCGCTGGTCGGCGAAGTACCAGTAGCTGGTCAGGCCGTGGGTCTGGTTTTTCTTGTACGAGGCGTCGAACTGCACCAGCAGGTCGTCGCTGACGTTCCAGTCCAGCGCCAGGCTGACCATCTTGCGACGGCGGTTCTGCAGGTCGATGGCGGTCTCGCCGTCCTGGGCCAGCACGTTGACGCGGTAGGCCAGCACGCCCTGATCGTCGATCGGGCCGCCGAAGTCGCCGTGCACATAGGCGTTCTCGCCGCCGGCGTTGCCCAGGGTCACGCTGTTGTAGCGCTCGTAGGTGGGGCGCTTGAGCACGTAGTTGACCAGCCCGCCCGGGCTGCCGGGGCCATACAGGAAGCCGCTGAGGCCGGTGACAATCTCCAGGCGCTCCATCTCCTCGACGAAGTTGCCGCTGTCGGAGCCATTGCTGAAACGCAGGCCGTCGTTGGCGATGTTGAGATTGCCCAGGTCGTTGAAACCGCGGATCGCCACCGAACTGGCATAGCCGGCGCCCGAGGGCGAGGTGAACTGGGTGAAGGGGCTGAGCTTGAAGATGTCGTCGGTGGAGGTGGCCTGGGTGTTGCGGATCAGCTCGCTGGACACCACGCTGATCGAATAGGGCGTGTCCTTGAGGGCCATGCCGCCCAGGGCGCCGACGTTCTTCAGCGAGTCGGTGAGGTAGCCGGCTTCGGCGCTGCCGTCGGCGATGCGGGTGGCGTTGACGTCGGTTTGCGGCAGGTTCAGCCGGGCTTGGGGCACAGCCTGTTCATCGGCGGCCAGCAGCGGCGTGGCGATACCGGCGCAGGCAATCGCAAGCGCCAGCAGGTGAGGGCGGGGCGTAGGGGCGGCAACGGACATGGGGTCAGGTTCCTGATGTGAATGGTTCTCAGTAACCCTGTTGCCGCACGAGAAACAAAAAGTGACAGAGGCGCTGCAAAATAAATCGTGCAGCGCCTTTTTTTCAGGTTTTGAAGCGCCGTACCAGCGTGTTCATTTCGTTGGACAGCTGGGTCAGGTTGAACGCATCGCTCTTGGCTTCACTGGCCAGTTGCGCCACCCGCTGCGCATCGCCGTGGATCTGGCTGATGTGCTGGTTGATGCTTTCGGCCACCTGGTGCTGCTCTTCGGCGGCGGTGGCGATCTGGGTGTTCATGTCGCGGATCATGTCCACCGACTCGCGGATCTGGCCGAAGCGGGTGCGTGCCTCGCCGATGCGGCTGACCGAGTCCTGCGACAGGCTCAGGCTGGTGTTCATCTGTGCGGCGACCTGGCTGGTGCCGCGGGCCAGGTTGGCGAGCATGCCGTCGATCTCGGCGGTGGAGTCGGCCGTGCGCTTGGCCAGCGCACGCACTTCGTCGGCCACCACGGCAAAGCCGCGACCCTGCTCGCCGGCCCGCGCCGCCTCGATGGCCGCGTTCAGGGCCAGCAGGTTGGTCTGCTCGGCAATCGAGCGGATGGTGCTGAGGATCGACTGGATGGCGTTGCTGTCGCGCTCCAGCTGCTGCATGGATTGCGCCGACTGGGCGATTTCCTGGCTGAGCTGATCGACGCTGCCCACGGCGGCGTCGATCTGCTGCTGGCCCTCGGAAGCCTGGCGCTGGCCGTTGTCGGCCGACTCGGCGGCCTGGCTGCACGAACGCGCGACCTCGTTGGCGGTGGCGACCATTTCATGGAAGGCGGTCGACACCATGTCCACGGCCTCGCGCTGGCGACTGGCGGCGTCGGCCATTTCGTTGGACACGCTGGTGGCGCTGTGGGAGTTGGTCAGGATGCCATCGGCGGCGTGCATGATGTGCTGGATCAGGCTGCGGATCGCGCCCAGGAACTGGTTGAACCAGCCCGAGAGCTGGGCCGTTTCGTCGTTGCCGCGCACATGCAGGTTGCGGGTCAGGTCGCCTTCGCCCTGGGCGATGCCTTCCAGGCCGTGGGACACGTCGTTGATCGGGCGCACGATGACCTTGGCAAAGCTGGCACCGACGAAGGCGAACAGCAGCCCAAGCGCGGCGGCAATGCCGACGATCAGCCAGGTGAGGCGGGTGGCCGAGGCCATCACTTCACTCTGCTTGACCAGGCCGATGAAGCGCCAGCCCAGTTGCTCGGAAGGCCACACGTTGGCCATGTAGCGCTCACCGTCAAGCTCGATCTCCACCAGCCCCTGGGTAGTCTTGGCCAGTTGCGCATAGCCCTGGCCGAGGCTGTCGAGCTGCTTGAAGTTGTGCGCCGGCTGCTTGGGGTCGACCAGGATGTTGCCGCTCTGCTCCAGCAGCATCACGTAGCCGGTTTCACCCAGCTTGAGCTGCTTGATGATCTCGGTCAGTTGCTTGAGCGACACGTCCACGCTCACCACGCCGCCGTTGGCGCCCAGCGCGTTGGGCAGGCTGCGCACGGTGCTGACCAGCACCGCGTCGTCGTTGGCCCAGTAGTAGGCGGCGGTACGCAGGGTCTTGCCCGGGTTGGCCTGGGCCATCTTGAACCAGGGGCGCTGGCGCGGATCGTAGTTGGCCAGGCTGGGGTCTTCGGGCCATGAGATGTAGCCGCCCTCGGTGGTGCCGATGGAGATGTAGCCATAGGCCGGGTGGCTGGCGCCGAGGCGGGCAAAATAGTCGAATACCGGTTTGTCCTGCGGCCCCATCGGCAGCGTGGGGGCGTCGGGCGAAATGTACTTCTTCAGGCTGGCGTCGGTGTTCTGCAGCATGGGCAGCTTGCTGAGAAATTCGATGTTCTGGCTGATGCCGTCGAAGAACAACTGCATGGCATTGGCCACCTGTCGAATCTCGCGGTCGCTGCCGTCGACGAAGTTGTCCCGCGCCTCCAGGCGGATGTTCAGTATCACCAGCGTAGCGACGACCAGTATCGGTACGCAGGCGATGGTCGCGAAGCCCCACGTGAGTTTCTGTTTGATGTTCATATCCGCTCCGCTGACGCCGTTTAATTGTTGTTTCGTCTGGTCGGGTTATCGGCGTGGCGAGCGGCCGCTTGAGCAGCAAAGGCAAGGATTGTAGGACATTTCACCTGCGCACTCCTGCGGTGCACACAAGCGCGTTCATGCGCCGTTTCGGGGCGCAGAAAAGGTGGGTTCGCAGGGGGCATGGAAGGGGCTGGCAGAGTGCTATCTGGCTGGCTTGCGCGTCGGTTTTCAAGGTGGTTTTTTGCGTTGGCCTGGTAGTTGCCTGCCGAATGGACAAAGGAATGTCGTATCGGGAGATGTAAATGTCGCTATCGAACAATTGCATGCAACTGTCCGCCGCAGAAAAGCGCTGGCTGCCATGGTTTGGCAAGACCGGCAAACTGGCCATGGGCTGGGCCTGCCGCCTCAACCGATCGGCGTACCCGGTGATCGGGCAGACCTTCGAAGCCATTGCGCAAACCCGCGTCAAGTTGCTGCAGGGCTGGGCCCAGGAGCAGTGGGAGCACCTGGCGGAGCTGGCCGCCAGTGCCGGCAGCGACATCCGCAGCCTCGATGGGCAGGTATTGCAGCAGAAGCTGGCCCAGGCCGAAGACTTTTCCGAGTTGTTCGTGGTGGATGCGGCGGGCGAGGTGCTTGCCTCGACCTGGCGCGGCCAGGGCACGCGCCCGCGCATCGACCCACGGCCGCTGGCCGAGGGGCTGAAGGCGCCGTTTCTGCATGGGCCCTACAGCGACCCGCTGACCCTGGCGATCGGCCCGTCGACCTCCAGCTTTCATGATGAAGTGACGCTGATGTTCTACCAGCCGATCAAGGTCGACCGCCAGGTGGTGGGCTGCCTGTGCGCACGGGTGCCCAACGACGTACTGGGCGACCTGATCCAGCGCGAGGCCGGGCATATCTTTGCCGAGTCCGGGGACAACTACCTGTTCATGGTGCAGTCGCGTTTCGACCCCGGCCTGCAGCCGGGGGTGGCCTTGTCGCGCTCGCGCTTCGAGGACGGCACCTTCAGCCACGGCGAGAACCTCAAGAGCGGCGTGCACACTCCGTGGAAGACCGTGCAGGTGCAGCGCCACACCGAGCTTGAGCTGCGCTTCACCGACCCGGCCACCGGGCAATTGCACCCCGGCGTGCGCGAAACCATCCGCACCGGCGCCAACCTGTTCGTGAGCTACCCCGGCTATTCGGACTACCGCCACATTCCCGTGGTGGGCAAGGGTGTGACCTTTCAGTTGCCCGGTTCGCCGGACCGCTGGGGCATGATGTGCGAAGCCGACCTGGAGGAGGTGTACCGGCGGCGCTCGCTGAGCTACGGCCTGATGAAGCCGTACCTGGCGACCATGCTCGGCCTGTTCGTCAGCAACTACCTGGTGCAGCACTACAGCGGCCTCGACCAGGGCCTGATCGATGCGTGCGAGGGCGTGAGCCTACTGCTGGCCGCGCTGGTGTTCAGCGTGCTGGGGCCGCGGCGCCTCGCCGCGCGCCTGAGCGAGATGACCGGCGTGATCAGGGCCATCGCCGAAGGCGAGGGCAACCTGCGCCAGCGCCTGGACACCACGCGCATGGCCAATGACGAGACCGGCGACATGGGGCGCTGGATCAACAGCTTCATCGACCATCTGGACGCGGTGGTGGGGCAGGTGATCAAGGCCAGCCACAGCGTGGGCACCACCAACCAGATGATGCTGGGGCGCAGCCAGGCCGCCAGCCTCACCTCCGAGGAGGTGGCCGATGCCGTGCACCGCATGATGGTGATCGTGGAGGAGCAACTGGGCGAGATCCAGCAGGCCTCGGCCGGCGCCGAGCAGATGAAGCAGGCCATGGACGAGGTGGTCAGCCGGGCGCGGGAGCAGTTCCTGACCGTGCAGGCGGGCACCCAGTCGATACGCGATGTGGTGCAGCGTTCATCGTCCAGTGTCAGGTTGCTGGACAGCCGCATGGCCGAGATCGGCAACATCACCGGGCTGATCAGCGACATCACCAGCCAGACCAACCTGCTGGCGCTCAATGCCGCCATCGAGGCGGCGCGTGCCGGCGAGCATGGTCGCGGCTTTGCGGTGGTGGCCGACGAGGTGCGCAGCCTGGCGGCGCGCACGGCACGGGCGGCCGACGATATCCGTACGATGGTCGACGGTTTGCACAGCGAGACGCAGCAGGCCGTGGGCTTCATGCAGAGCGGCGTGCAGGACGTGGATGACAGCCTGCGCCTGGCCGAGCAGGCCTCGTCCGAGAACGTGCAATTGCACCGGGCCGTGGAGAACATGTTCGGCATCATCCAGCAGCTCAACCAGCGCAGCCTCGAGTACGGGCGCACCATCAAGGAGGTCGATCAGGCGTCACTGGAAATGCGCCAGACCGTGACGGTGTTGCACACCAGTGCCGAGACCGTGCGCTTGAATGCGAACAAGCTGCAGAAGCTGGTGGGCGTGTTCGAAGTCAGCCGCGGGGCAGGAGAGCCTGCCGCCGCATGACCCCGTTGGCGAAAACCCACCCCAAATCTTTTTTAAATCAGGGGGTTGCAAGCCCTCCCGAATGCGGACATAATGGCGTCCATCGAAAGCGACGAGAAATAAAAATCTCAACGTTTTCAATGAGATGCAAATCTCTACAGTTTGTACGTGATTGAGCTGCTTCAGAGGGTTCAGTCATTTGAGGCCGAGTAGCAAAGTGGTTATGCTCCGGATTGCAAATCCGTCTACGCCGGTTCGATTCCGACCTCGGCCTCCATTATTGAAAGCCCCGCAGATTAACGTCTGCGGGGTTTTTCTTTGGGCGAAAGAAAAGGCCTGAGTTCCGAAACTTTGAGGGTGGAGTTCCGAAACTTTTCTATTTAGAAGGCTTCGCGATGGCGCCGATCCTGCGGTAAACGCGCTCGGTAATGCCTTCTTTCGAGTGGCCAAGCAGCAAGCTGGCATCCCCCAGATCTGTGATCTCCGAAGCCGCCTTGGGGCGGATGTCGCGGAACTGAAACTGCGCGATTCGGTTGGCGAGCTCAGGCTGCTTCTCGCTGATGGCTTTCAGTCGGGCAGACTCCCGTGCCTCCTGCCACCGGTTGCGCAGCATCCCCCAAGACAACCGTTTGCCGCTGGCGCTCAGGATGAAGAATGGCGACAGATGATCTCGATTCCTAAGCTTGATGCGATCCAGAAGCGTGCCCAGGCTGTTGTTCACCCCATTAACTTCCAAGATGATCCTCAGTCGCTTACCGGTTTTGCCCTGGCTGACCAGTAGGTAGGCCCCTTCCAAGTCGTCCTTTCGCATGGACAGCACGTCCGCTGGCCGCTGGCCGGTCAGGTATGCCAGGTCCATCGCGTCCTTCAGCTCTACCGGGGCCTCTTCATACACCGCTCGCCATACTGCCTCGTTAGCGTAGTAGTCGCGGGGCTTCTCCTTGTTTTTTCTCACCCCCAGGCATGGATTCTGCTGCGTCGTCAGCCCCCACTCGCGAGCCGTGTTGAATACGTGCGACAGAAGCGCGATCTCACGATTGGCCCTGGTCTTCGCGGATCGGCTATCCCTGTACTGCGCGATCATGGCTGGTGTGATGGCATCGATAGGCGCCGAATCGAACACCATCCTCAGTTGCTTCAGTTCGTAGATGTTGTCTTTCTGGGTGCGGGGCGCTTTCTTAGGCAAGATGTGTCGTTCGTACTGATCGAAGATCCCTTTCATGGTCGTGAGTTCGGCCGGTATGGTTTTCGCCTCCAGCTCGGCCCATTTGAGTTTGGCCTGGGTCAGATCCGTGCCGAGGGGAATCTCCTTGCCGACGGGGTCACGGTAGTAATACCCGACCCATTCCTTGCCGCTCTTCCTAGTGCGCTTGCGCCGGTAAACACCAGGCGGCAGGTCGCGATTCTCGGTACTTCTGGGGCGCATTTCATTTCACTCGGGAAAAGTCAGGTGTCCACGCCGCGGTCGGCAGGGGTGGGGGTGTAACAGGCAGAACGCCGAGCGTGATGCCAAGCTTCATGCGCGCGTACTGGCGGCCCACCAGGGGGCGACCGCCGCGGCTCTCGACGAAGTGCCAGTTGCGATCAGTGAGCCAGCGACGCTGCCAGCCCCTGGCCTTGTAGCCAGTCAGGTCAGCCAGCTCTTCGTCCGAAAGGATCTCGGTTTCCATGGGTAGGCTCCAAGCCGCAGATTGGCGGCAATAGCTCTCCATGCCCGCGCATGTCGGCGGGCTTGAGTAGTAGGGGGAGGGGTTAGGCGAGTTCGGCTGCGAAGGCGTCGACCAGGGCCTGGCTGGTGAAGTTGATCGGGAGAGCGTCGGTGCTCTTTCCGTCGCTGATGAGTACCCAGCCGTTTTTGTACAAGGTGCAGGTGTTGCGGCCATGCTGGATCTTGGCGATCGGCAGGCCACCGAATGGGAGCCAGCGATTGATACGGTAGAGCAGCTTCATCGCGGCCCCCTGTAGATCAGGTAGGCCATATAGGCGAGGGCGATCATGGCTTCCACCTCTTGCCCACGCGGTAAACCATCATCATGTTGTGATGGAGCGGAACTTTGAGGACGTGGTCGAAGAACTCGCCCTTTCCAGAGATGAATCCGGTAGGCACCTTGGTTCCCCCGGCGCCGAATTCACGCCAGCATTCTTTGCCGCCGTTCTTTTCCCAGTAGGCGCGCTCGCGCTTTGGGATCTCATCGTAGGTTTTTTCGAACACAGAGATATCAGGGATATCGCAGATCCTGCGCCATGCGGGATTGCGCTTGCACCATTCAGCAGCATGCTGAGAGGCTTGATCGGCAGAGTAGAATTCCTTGGGACGTTGTTCGGTCATGACATCAGCTCCTTCGGCACCTGGACTGTCCAGCCGGTGATTTTGGTTATGACGGCTCTGCAGATCGCTACAAGCGGGCTCGGGCCCATCAGCCAGTTGGTGGGCTCATTCGGCCGGCTGGGGTAGGCCGTCCAGCCACCCCGCACTGGGCCATCGCCGATCTGATGCTTTGTCTTCAGCGGCCCTCCAAGCACCCAGTTCTCTTGCGGGTTGTACCGCTCGCAGCGTTCGGTTGCTTCGCCGCGGTACTGGACGAACACCCTGGCCGGCGCGCCGTAGTGCGGCTTGGCCACATGCACATCCAGCCCCTCGGCCTTGGCGACCGCCCAGGCCAACTGCTCGCCTACCAGGTCTGCCGTCTTCACTTCGATCAGGTCGCTCATGGCTTCACAGCCTGCATTTTGCTCCTGGCTACGTCCGTAACAGCATCGCGGATTGCGTCGTTGATGATACGAGCGTTGACCGCGCCCAACTGTGCATACATGGCACCATTCGCCGCCGCCATAAACCCGGCCCAGAGCCGACCTTTTTCGATTGGTCCGTCGAATCCGTTAGCCGCTGCAACATCGTCGAAGGTTGGCCGGAGCATGATCCACATGTCGCGACCCAGTGCTGATGCGTCTTTCACAGCTGATACCTCTCATCAATCCAGCGCCCAGGCGCCAGTGCGGGTGTAGGTTCGGGGTCTGTTTCGTGCGGGGACAGCTGGCGCTGGTTGCTGGCGTTTTCCCGGAAAAGCTTCTTGCAGGCCTCGGACTTGCCCAGGTCATTGATCAGGCATTTCTCCGGCTCGGGCGGGGCCAGCATCCAGTTGGGCAGGCAGGCCATACCGCTATCCGACTGCCAGCAGGTGACCGCGCGGGCTTTGTCTTCCTTCACTTCGAGGTGGCCGGGTTGCTCGATGCAGCCGGCCAGGGTGGCCACCAGCAGGAGGCTGAGGGTGAGGCGGGTCATGGCTGCACCTCGCCGCTGTAGCGCTCGTAGCCTTCGCCGTACTCATGGCAGTAGGTCGCAGGCCAGGCACCCCGGGTACCCTCTGGCACCATGTTGTACATGCAGGCGTAGGTGCCGCGACCCGGGGTTGTCTTGATCCAGACGTGGACAGGGCCGCCAAGCGCCCAGCCCGGATACCGCTTGATGGCTGCGGCCATGAACTGCTCAAGGTCGTGATGCCCCTTGCTCATGACGATGTAGGTGTCTTCGCCAACGCTCTGCACGTCGAGCGGATGCTGTTTCAGTCTCATGGCTGCACCTTGTGGCGAACCCACACGCAGATCGGGCCGTCCTCGGTGTCATGGATGGAAAAGATGAACCAGCCGTCACCCGCCGGTTGCGTAGGGTTCCAACTGGTGCAATCTGCCGTTCCGTCGTGGTACCAGGCTGCCTGCAGGGTTTCGGGTGCGTCGTACTCGAACTCAACCTGCTTTACGTCCAGGCTGCGATCATAGAACCAGGCATAGGGAATCAACTCCTCTTCCGTGGATGGCCACGCAGGGTGAGTCCAGAAACCGTGCTCATCACGCTCAATGGCTACCGGCTGAATCAGTTGCTTTCTTCAGGCATGACTTCGTCCTTGGCCGCCATATCGCGGCAGTGAATAGAGGGGAGAGGGGTTACAGCGGGGTGGAGTACAAATGTGCTCAGCCGTCTACGGCTAAGGCGTTAGCCGCAAGGTGATCCGCTTGATATGATCCGCGGCTTCATTTCCGATGTGGGTCACAAGGAGTTCAAGTGGGGACTGTCGCAGATGTATTCATCGTAGAAAGCCTTCGTCTAGCTGACGAGAGAGAGCGGCGGTTTGAAGGGCGGAGGCTCGCCGAAATTCTCCGCATGGCGGGGAAAAAGCCTAAATATTTCTACTTCGAGGAAAAGAGCGAGCTTCCGCACCTGTTGAAAATCTTCAAGCAATCGAAGTATCGCTTTTTCCACATGTCCTCCCATGCCTCGCTTGACAGGATCTACACAAATAAGGATACCTTCACCTACGCAGAGTTTGCTCAGACGTGCAAGGGGTATCTGAAGGAGCGGCGAGCTTTTTTTTCGGCTTGTGAACTAGGCAACGAAATGTTCACTCTGTCCCTCTCCGGAACCAACAAAGGCATGCATTCAATTGTTGCTCCGGCCGAGAAGATCCAGTTTGACCATGCCGCTGCTATTTGGGGTGCGTTTTACGTATCTGTATTTTCCTCAAACTCGCAGAGCATGAGGCATGCGGACATCCTTTCAAGATTGAAAATTCTCGGATCCTTGTTCCCCGTCGACTTCCACTTCTCCGGTTATGCTCCTAAGTCTGACCGGTGGAATCATCAGCTCATTCAAAAGTCATCCGTCAGTGCTTCGCTCGGTCAGGTGAAAGGAAACGAGCTCCTTGAGGGCTCTCCCATCACCGTTTGACCAGGATCAGGCAGCTCTCTGGTTGTATTGCTGGGGGTTTCCATGGATCGTTAGCCTTCGCAATAGCCGCCATAGGTGGAGGGCTGACGCTGTTGCCGCACATGTGCACCTGTTCGGTCTTGGTGAATGGCTTGCCGTCGGCACCCTTGTCGATGATGTAGCTGGCTGGGAAGCCTTGGGCGCGGTAGAGCTCGTGCGGCTGCAACATGCGAAGGCAGATGTCGACGATGACGTATGGGGTGCCCTTCACGAAGACGGTGACCAGGCCCAGGCGGTCCTTGGTGGTGATCGTTGGCGCTGGCGCGTCTGCTGCGCTGGTATTTTCAGTGCCGTAGTAGCTGATCAGGAATGCCGCGACGCGCAGGGCGCCTTCCTCATGTTCTGGTGACAGCTTGTACTCGACCAGGGCGTGATGCTCGGCACCGGCGGTCATTGTCGGTACCGGCTCATCCACGGCCCGGCCGACGCAGTTGCGGCGTAGAGTCGCCAGGCTGGCGGTCACGAGTCGCTGCTTGCTGCCGGTGTTGGTGACCGTGGTTAGCGGCTCGTCCGCGCCCTTTGCTGGCGTGGTGTTGAATCCGCCATTCGCTTGCTCAATGAAGGCAGTGACCAGGGCGCGATGGTTCTGCGTCATCAGCGTGCCCATGGGTTGATCGGCTGGCGCAGGCTTGCCAGCGTACACCGGGCCGCCTGCTCCGATCATCACAGGGCTGGCCATCATCAGCTCCCCGCGGTTGGCGGCTGTAACCGTGGGCAGCGGTTCACCCGGATCGTTCACCCGGACAGTGCCCTGATGGGTTGCTGGCAGAATCACGGCGCTCGACAGCGCATGCTTCACGCCGCCGGCGACGACTGTGCCCAACGGCTGATCCAGGCCTGGAACCCTCGGCTTTTGGCCGACACGTTCGCCGTATCCGGTCTGCACCAGGGTCGGGCTGGCCACGGCGAATGAACCGCCACGTGGCCACGAGGTAACCGTGCGCAGAGGCTCCTGCGCCGACTGGGTTAGCTCACCTGACCAGTTTGCGATTGGCACGATGAAAGGCTGCGGGTTGTCCAACACGAACTTCTTTATGCCCTTTGCCACGCGGCGCAGCGTTGCGGCTGCCAACTCCTTCTTGCGGCCGAAGATGCTCTTGCTCGGCACGCTCCAGTCGATGCAGTCGGCAGCCGTGCGCCACTTCTGTTGGCCCTTGGCGGGGTTCTTTGCGTGGGTTGGCTCTGGCCACACGATTGGCTGTCCATCGCACCGGGCGATCATGAACAGGCGCTCGCGGCTGGTGGGCGCGCCGAAGTCGCAGGCCTTGATGATCCGCCACCCCACCTGGTAGCCCATGTCTTCGAGCAAGTGCACGAACCGGCGCCAGGTGATGCCGCGACGTTTTGGGGCGGGCACCAGGAATTGCTGCTGCACCCGTACGCGCTCGCCAACGGCGGCCACGGTGCCATCAAGCTTCATCACCCGGCCGGTGGCCTTGTCTCGTTTGGCGATCAGCGGGCCCCACTGCAAAATCTGCTTCACGTTCTCCAGGCTGATCACCCGGGGCTTCTTCATGCCGGCCCACTTGAGGCCGATCCACGAGAGGTTCCGGATCTCGCGCTTGCGCGGTTGGCCGCCGGCAGCCTGGCTGTGGTGGGTGCAGTCCGGGCTCATGTGGAACCAACCCACCGGCCGCCCCTGGCATTCCTCGTCCGGGTCACCCTCGAATACGTCAGTGGTGAAGTGGCGCGCCGCCGGGTGGTTGGCGGTGTGCATGCTGATCGCGGCCGGGCTGTGGTTCTTGGCAACAGTGACCGCGCGGCCCAAGCCCATCTCAAGGCCGGTACCGGCTCCACCACCGCCACAGAAGAAATCCACCACGATCTCATCGTCTTGCGGGTCGAAGCCAAGGCCGTACTGGGTTTTGAAGTCGAGCGGGTTCTTTTTCTGAAATGCAGACATAGGCGGTCCTCGCCGGGGGTGGCGTGATGGATAGATTTGGGGTTAGATCAGGCGCTGGATATGGGGAACAGCGGGAGCAGAGATGGGCTGGGAATGCGTTCTAAGCTGGGTCGAAAACCACCCAGGCGTGGCGTCATGGGTGCAGGCCGTAGGATCAGTTGGGGCAATTGGAATCGCGATTTGGATTGCTTCCTCGCAACGGCGATCCCAGGTTCGTTCCGAAAAAGAAAAAGCAAAATTGGTGTTGAATCTGATCAAAACTGTTGCGGCCAGGGCTGATAGGGCAGTTTCAAATGAGTCGGTCAGCTCAATGACCCTCAATGGGCAGATGAACCTCATCACGGGACTATGCGCCACTTTGGAAAAGATCGACCTTTTGAACTTGCCCGCCGAAAATATGCTGGAGCCAACCTGCAATTTGAGAGACGCGATGCGAGCTTTGGAGGCCGGTATGCGAGAGGCCCAGCGGCAGCAATACCTCCCCACCTGGCTAGGTATGGGAGAAGCGATACTGTGGACGGCCATGGTGAAGACGGCAGCAAAGCAGATCGCTGACCTAAATTGATGTCGTTGGTCCTGGCATTATCGTTGAATAGGGGAAGGCGCTGGGGGCAGCGACGGAGGGTCAGGCCGGATCGGCGAGAGGCAGCAGCACCTGGGCCTGATCGACGGCACCGGCAGGGCGAACGGTATTGAACCCTGTCTCAACCGCCGCCAGGTTTTCGATCCAGTGACGTTCCCGCTGGGTGATATAGGCCGCTCGATTGGTGCAATATGCCGGGTAGGCGATCACCTCGAGCACGGAAAACTCCCAGTCGGTGATATCGGAGCCGCCCAGGGCCGCGTGGAATTTGCAGCTGGTTGGGTTGCTCAGGTGTTGCCACCACCGTAGCGTGAACGGCTGCGTGGTCTGGCCGACGTAGACGCGGCCGCTGGACTTCTGGCGCACCTGGTAGATCACCGGCGGCGAACGACCCTCGCTTGCCAGTTTGAATTCCGAAAGGTCGCGAAACTTGGCCGCCGCCTGGCACTTCTCGGTGCAGTAGTCGTGGCTTTTCGTTTCGGTGTGCGGATCGTTGTATTTGTCGATCAATTTGAAGATGGTGCCGCACTCTTTGCACGACCTGTTTTCGAAGCGACTCAGCAGGTAGGTGTCGTGTTCGTCGATCGGCTGGATGTGTAGCAGATACTCGTGCGCGTCCATGTCCTTGCGAAGTACCCGCGACGGGAACTGGCGTTCGTATTGCTCCTCGACCACGGCTTTCGCTGCCTTGCGGTCGGGCCCCTCAACCATGCCGCTGAACACTGGCGGCCAGGCCCATTCATCCTCGCCGTATGCGTTTTTGGCCGGGCGGCGCCCCTTGATCTGGTAGTAGAACTTGGCCATGGCTTTCTCCATGCATGCGCCGCCCTCCGTGGCCGGATGCGGCATGGTGGCAATTTGGTTTGGGATGGGGTATTACGACAGGTCGGCAATGAGGCCGGATCAAGGAGGTCAGCTTGGATCACATAATTGACAATGGCGGCGCCCGGAGAATGTCCGACCTAATACGCGCGCAGGCTGTGCAGCAGCAGAAAATTACAGACCCGGTAATCCCCGCGTTCAAGGGGCTGACGGAGTACATACAGGCATTCGAGTCCGAGCTCGACGATGAGCATGAGGTCGGCGCGAGGCTGGTTAGTTTCGGCAGTGCAATTCAATTTCACGTCGAGAGCGTTGGGTATAAAGCGCCAAGCCTCGTGACCTTTATTGGTGTGACCGATGCTGGGGACCGGGTGCAACTCGTCCAGCATGTCTCTCAGCTCAGCTTCTTGTTGGTTGCCGTTAGAAAGCGGGAAGAGAAGCCGTATCGTGTTGGTTTCCACGCAGACTGATTTGTCAGGGCGTGGCAATTTCATCGCCCGGATCGCGCCTCAACTCAGCCCGAGTGGCTGCCGCAAACTTGCGCGCTAGTTTTGGCGATATCTTAAAAGCTGGCGCGTCAGGCTTTTTCAGGCGGCGCGCCTGCTCTCGATGGTCAACGGCGATGAACGCCCGGTGCAGGTCCTGTAGTAGCTCCTGCAGCTGGGTGTAGCCGTGAGCCTTCATCGCCTTGGTCAGCTCCGCGCGCGTCCCGGCCGCCGACTCCACAGGCAGCGTCTCGATACCCAAGCGCTCGGCCTCGGCCTTCTTCCTGTCGCGGTAATCCGCCGAGTGCTTCGCTGCTCCCGTCTTCTTTTCGGCCATGGCCGGTACCTCCCAGGCCGCTGGGCGGCAAAGTGATCTGCTGCTGGCGCCGGCCATGCCGTGCGCGGTTGAGTACTCGCTGGATCATTCCGACCCGCCGAGGGTGATGCTGTTCTCTTGGGCGATCAGCCTGATGCGCGTGTGGCTGGTCTGCATTGCCTTGCCAATCTCCTGGGCGTTCATGTCCTGAGCTGCCAGCTCTCGCACCATCGGCGCTGCTGCGTCACGTGCGGCGCGCTGCTTGCGCTGGTGCGGGTTCTTCATGCCGCAGCATTCGCCGCTCACGCCGGCCTCGATCAGCATGGGCCGCTTGCCAGCCGCAAAGAACTGATCGATCTGCGCGCTGAGGTCGGCCATCACTTGCAGTCGTGGGTCGGGGATAGGGCTGCCGATGTTCATTGGCGGCCCGCCTTGCGATCAGCCGCGGCTTCCAGCGCCTGGGCGGTGTTGACCGCAACCTTGTAGTGAAGCAGAACACCCGGGTCTTGCCCGTGGCGCGCTCGATGATGTGGTAGGCCTTGCCCTTGGCGACGACCTGGTAGCGCACCGACTGGGCCGGCGCGGTCAGGCCGAGGATGACGTGGAGGTTTGCCGGCGGCAGGGTGGTTCGTGCATGCATCGCGGCCAGGCCGTCGACGCGCTGCTGCATGGATGGGTGCATGGGGATCTCCAAGGGACGGGCAAGAAAAAGCCCGGCGTACCGGGCTGGCTCAGTAAGTACCACCTCACGTGAGCTACCGAGGCCGCATGTGGCGGTCCGGCAAGAGCTGGCGGTTACATGGCGGCATCCTCCGTTGTTCGCCACTGGGAAGGCAGTGGCCACCTATGAGTGCAGTTCCACGCTCTCGGCGCGGCGCAGCACGCGAACCTGGGCGATGCGTCGTTCAGGTGCCCGGCGGTCGCGCCGCATCGGGTCGCCGCCACCGGCGGCAAGTGAGTGCATCGCGATCAGCGCGACGAGCACGAAGCACATCGGGCTGATGATCTGGCGCTTCATGGCCTCGGCTACCATCGCGGCGCGGCGCTGCACGCCGAGCTTGAACATCGCCGCCGACAGCCGCTTCGCAACCGTGCCCGGTGCAATGTCGATTGAGCGGGCGATCTCTTTTGCGGTCATGCCCTGGGCAACTGCGAGCAGGCATTGAAGCTCGCGCGGGGCCAGGCCGCGCCCGAGGTGACCTTTCCACTGGCCGCTGACGATTGTCGATTCCATGATTTGCCTCGGTGTGTGGCTGCATTGGTCGTAACGCTCGCCGCCGCAAAACTCCCGGACCAGGGGAGGGCGAGCGTCACGACCAATGCAGCCTGGTGCTGGGGAGTACCAGGTGATTGGGCCGGTTATGTTTCCGGCGTCGTTGCCATCGACCGCGACTGGTTCAGGACCGTCCGAAGACCTTCTGGCTATCGGGGCTGGTGGCTCCAGCGCGCTCCGGGCAGGCTATTCTCTCGGCCTGCCAGCGCCTGGCTCTGTAGCGGCCAGGAGCTGCCAATTCCCATGGCTGGGCGAGGCACTTCGCTTCCTACTTCATGATGGCGACCCTCCTGTTGATTTCCCGTCTGGCCCTGTGGCCAAGGCCAGTCGGTGAAACCATCCCGGCCTCGCTACTGGCGACAGGCCGGGTGCACATCGTTGTTTGTTCCTCCGGCCGCGGCCTTCTGCCCGCCGGATAACTGTTCTTGGCGCTTTACGCTGCACGCCTGGTCAGTTGCCAATCCGTCTTCTTTCTTTCCCTCGTAGCAGCCTCTGCAGCCATTTCGGCTGGCTGCAAAGAAGACGCCGTAGATACTGCCGCTTACGAGCCGACTACCGAACACTGCCAGCCCAACTACCTGAAGTCGCTTCCAGACAACAAGGCTCGCGAAGACCTGGTCGAGAAGTGCATGACTGGTGGCTCGTACAAAAAGTCAGAGCCAAAGACCTGGTAACGTCCGTTACAGTCAGCGCCGCCTCATCAGGCGGCGTTTTCGTATGGGGGGAAGGCGCTGGCGGGCAGCGCTGCTGGTGTTATGCTTCGCCGCTTACCAAACAGGGAGAGTGGTAGTGAAACTGCGGGAAAAGCATAAGGCATTTCAGGAATGGTTCACGCCGCGGCGGCGTCGGCGAGCGGGCGGTACGTTGCTCGTCATCTGGACTGTCGGCATCTGCGTTTACCCTGGCAAGCACTGGATCTACGTGATGATTCCCGGAATGATGTGGTTCATGAGCGCTTGGCCTCCCGAGCTCCATGACAAGCGCTGAGGCACTGGCGGGCGGCGCCGAAGGGGCAGGCCGCGCGGCGCTTCAGTTGATCAGTAAGCTGCGTTGGCAGGTTGCGGATAGTCAGGCTGCTGCTGTCCTGGTCGAACTCAATCTTGGAGCCGAGCAAGTGAGGCTCGAAGCTGATCGACAAACCCTCTGCTCGACCGGGGTAGCGCCTGAACTGGTTCAGGGTGCGCTTGTGCGCAGTGAAGCTTTCCATCAGGCCGTAGTCCCCGGCCTTGATAAATTCGGCGAAGGTCGCGGGTCGATCTTCATCGAGCACCTGCACCGTGTAGTGAGGCCCAAATATCAACATCAACCGGTCGGAACAGGGTCAATGCGGGAGCGCATTCAGGTGGGGCAAGACGTAATGCTTCGCGGCGGCATGCGCCGCCCTTTGTGACCTGAGCGCCTACGCAAGTTATCGTGCGGTTATGGATGGATTACTGAAGGAGGCGTGAATGCTGTGGTTCGGAACCGACAAAGCCAGGTTCAAGGTTCAGCGGCGCATCGCGGGCGTCGTCTTGTTCATCGCGGTCTTCTTTCTGGCCGCACAGCTCGAAGCATGGCGCTCAGATAACGCCGCATTTGGCGATGTACTGGACGGCATCATCTTGACTGTGTTTGCAGGAGGCATGTTCTACCTGGCAGGCAGATGGTGACTCTGGTGACCCTCCGTGGCCGGATGCGGCATGGGGGTGAATGAATCTTTTCATCCAGCGTCGTCTACATTGGAGGGGCTATCCCCTTTCTGAGAGTACGGCCATGCTCAAATCGAAAATGTTGATCTCAGTGCTTACAAGCCTTGTTTTAATTACAGGCTCGGTCGGCGCATGCGCTGACCCCGGTAATGGAAAAGGGCAAGGCAACGGAAAGGGTAACGCCCACAATGCTCAAGGCCACGGCAACCAGGGGAGCGGGGCGAAGGGAACGCGTTCAGGGCAAAATGACTGGGACCACGGCCCGAACATTGATCGTGGCAGCGTCCTGAATGTACTGAACAGTTACCGCAATTATTGGGCCCCAAGTCCAGCACTACCGCCTGGCATCCAGAAGAACTTGGCACGAGGAAAACCGCTCCCTCCTGGCATCGCGAAAAAGCTCGACGCAAGACTTATCGGCCATCTACCGCGCTACGATGGCTATGAGTGGCAACAAGCTGGAACAGACTTGATTCTCGTTGCTATTGCCACTGGCATCATCTACGAAGTGATAAATGGAGTGCTGGATTAAGCTCGATCTATTAGAAGCTCGCATCAGGCTTTTCAGGCGGCGCGCCTGCTCCTCTGGATGCGAGTTGAAGGGTTACGGGTGCTGTGCGCTTGGACCGACAAGGAGCCGATAGCGCCTGAAGTACGTACCGTCGATATCAACTTCTCCGTCAGGGCGAAACCCTAGGCGCAGTACACCTTTGATTCGAACTCTGGTTGGTGGAAGCAGTAGGGTAATCGACTCCAGCCTCAACTCCTGAACAGCGCGCCGTACGATTTCATTGAAAATTACCTTTCCCAATCCCCAGTAGTGTGGATGGAGCACCAAGGCAAGATCGGCCTCGTCGCCCTCTTTCTGTAGCCCACCCCAACCGGCAAATTCATTCTCGACGAAGAAGGCCCAGGGCCCATATCCGTTAAGGACCCATTGGGCCTCTTTTTGGGCGACCCATGCCTTGCATTTTTTTTCGTCAAAGTCGGGGCGGCCCAAGGGCATCTGGCGTAAGACATCTGGATTGTTGTTAAGCGCCATGATGTCATCGGTTGAAACATCGCTGAGATGTCGGAACGTTAGCTGCATGATTTGCCTTGCGGATGACTTGATGTTCACCAATACCGGCAACCCACCATTATTTCAATGTCCAGGGGCGTGATGAGCAGACCGATGCCGCCACCATCGCCGACCGGATCAACCAGCAAAAGCTGAACCTGGCCAATAACTACAGTGATAGCGCCTGCGGCATGAGCCTCGACGAGTGCAACCAGAAGCTGGCGGCCCTTAAATTATGCTCATGCAGAAAAATGGCTCAAAAAAAGCCCGCGCTAGACGGGCTCAAGTATGCGTCGGGACAGTGACCTCACACGTTATGAGGGCTCAAATCGGGTGCCGCAAGCATGACACAGCCAACTACGGCGCCAGACTTCCAACTTGTCGTATTGCGCGACGTTGAACCGCCAATGACGAACAAAACCGATCACGCCGATTGCAATGAACGCAACGCCAATGAAGAACCTGGTCCAATCGACTCCCCACCAGGTGTTCATGAGTTTAAGGCCGTCATACAGGATGATGGAGCCCACGATCGTAAGTATGACGGGCCCCAGCAAGCGTTTGCCTGGTGGGGGAGAGACGCTGGCGGCCAGGTCAGTCTGATGTTTACCCGTCGTCTCGACCGTAACACTTGGCCCTACTCCGGATTGCACTTGATGCGTGGTTTTGATGCGGGAGGTGCCTGCGGCATGGATAACGGACAGCAGTTGAACATTTTGCCCGTGACAGTGTGGGCACGCGACGGCATTGTGACTTACCACTAGTTCATTCCTTTGAAATGACAAAGTGCGCATTTTAAAACAGCTCCGAACATTCTTGCACTTGGTGGCATTTTGCTTGCAGCCACTTTGCTGGTTGACCGAGAGGGGCTCTTTTCATCTTGAATCCATCGCTGTGGTAGCGCATTCGATTCATCCGCCCCTGCACCAGGGTGGCGTGCACCGTTGAAGTGAGCTATTGCTGATGTTTCGGCACCTGGCCGACTCAGGAGACCATTCGATGAAACAGCTACTGTTGGGCGCCTTGCTGGTGAGCGCTGCCGGCATTGCCCATGCGGACATCCCGCTGCTTAACGCCACCTGCCCAGGCAACATCGAGGTTCACGCCGATGAAGGCGGGCCGATCTATATCAATGGCAAAGAGGCCACGTTGAAGAAATTCAACGACAACTATTTCGAAGCCAAGGGCAGCGGGATAACCGTGTCGCTCACCATCAGGCCCGACGGCTCGCCGGATGTGTCGTACACCGGCAAGAATCGTGCGAATGGCGTCTGCGAACTGGCCGATCAGGACTGAAACGCCAGCGCCCGGTAAGCGCTGGCACGATGCGTCACTCAACCGCTGCGAAGGCAAGTGCCGCAAGCGTTCTGGCGCGAGGGTCCATCAGCACATGGCTGCCCATGGTGGTGGTCACGAAACCAAAGCTCATCTCCCGGTCTGGGTCTGCGAACGCCACCGGCCCGCCCAGCCCAACATGACCGAATGCCTGCGGCCCCATGCAATAGGACGCGTCAGGGTCGGCGGCATGTTCCATCATGCAACCCAGGCCATAGCGCATGGGGCGCCGCAGGGTCTGGTCGAACCCTGCACTTTGCTCTGTGCCGAACGCCTTCAACAGTTGTGGCCCCAACAACTTGCCTTGCAGCAGGGCACTGTAGAATCCCACCAGGCCATGGGCGTTGCCATGGCTGCAGACGCCCGGCTGGTGGTAGCCCCACCAGCGCGGATTACCCGTACGGGTGGGTGAAAGGCTGGGGTTGGTGAATGCCAGGGTCGCCACATGCGCAGGCTCATTGAGGATGAGGGTGCGCAGGTCCTGTGCGAACCGGTCACCTACTCGACCGGGCGCATGCTCGAAGTGAGCGATACGCTTGAACTGATCGGCAGGCACGCCCAGGAACACATCCAGCGCATGGGGTTCGAGGATCTCCTGGTGTATGAAAACCCCGGCGTCGCGACCGTCCACGCGGCGGATCAGCTCACCGATGATCCACCCATAGGTGGTCGCGCCGTACCCCACCTGTGTGCCTGGCGACCACCACGGCTGTTCGTCTGCTGTCACCTGGGCCATGTGGTTCCAGTCGTACATGTGGGGCGTGCGATCCGGCAGGCGCAGCGCAGGCAAGCCGCTGGTATGGCTCAACACCTGGCGAAGGGTGATTCGTTCTTTGCCGTGTCGAGCGAATTCAGGCCAGTGTTTGGCCACGGGATCATCCAGACCCAGTCGGCCCCGTTCCACCAGCATGAGTACCGCCACAGCGGTGATCGGCTTGATGGTGCAATAGGCGTTGACCAGGGTATCGCGCTGCCAGGGTGCATGGCCGTGCGCATCCTTCACGCCGCCCCAGATGTCTACGACGGTCTTGCCGCCGACCTGTATGCAGACACCGCCACCGCGCTCGTGGGGCTCTTCCAGGATGGCGGCGAAGGCCTGGCGGACCGGTTCAAAAGCAGCGTCACATCGTCCTTGTACCTGCATCTCATTGACTCCATTCGATCGAGCGCTGAACTCTAGCCCGTACTGCGCGGTGGGGGTGCCGGTGCCCTGCGCTTGTGCGCACCGTTCGTCCAGTGCCCGGCACTCCCACACCCTGCGAGGCTTCTCACGCTTATGCGCGGGCATCCCGTGCAGCAGCCTGGAGAAGCACCATGGACATCGACGAGAACGCACCTGGCAACAGGTCACAGCAGGGCGTTACGCGCACCACCGACAACGAAACCGGTCACGATCCAAGGCGCGAGGCGCCAGAGGTGCCACTGCCGCCTGACGACGAAGCGGCGGTCGAAGAAGACATGACCGATGTGGAGGCCGGCAACTCGGTACTGAGCGAGCATCCCGAGGCAGGAAACCACAGTCGCGACGACCACCCGCATGCGGGCTCGCCATTGCGCGAGCAGGGCGATGAGAGAAAGGAGACGCGCGACGTGCCTGCGAGCGATCCTGAGTCCGGTGCCTGAACCCTCGCCTGGTCAGTAGGTGGCGGTGATCGCCTGAGCCAGCTGCCGATCTGTCATCAAAGGTGGCCGGGCGGTCGCACGATAATGCCGAGACGCCTGCTCGAACTGTGCGCCGCGTATCTGGCCATCCGAGCCAACGAAGGCCAGCGCATCGCTTCTGGCCGACTTGAACAGATCGGGCGCATTGAAGGTCAGCGCGGTGGTGCCCGCCACCAGAATGCTCGGCACGAACGTGGTGTACATCAGCGCCTTATCGAACGGATTGGCGTTTTCGGCAGCCGCAGCGTGGCTGCTGGCCAGGACAAGCAGGGCGGCGCCCAGGGCGTTCCATACGGTCATTTGCGGTTCCATTGCACCGGGTGGCTTAGCGTGATCTCAGGCTTCGATGCAGGCTCAGCACGCCCTTGTCGTCGAACAGAAAGATGATCTGGTTGCCCACGTTGTCCTGGCAGATGACGCCTTCATTCTGGCTGTCGACGATGCCCTGGCATGCCATGTTCGACACGTAGGGGCGCAGTTGGCACTTGAGCGTCTTGCCATCTTCGATCACCAGTTGGTGGTTGGGCGAGATGCTCTGCGGGTCTGGGGCCGGGCAATTGCCCTGGCCCCAGTCGATGCCTTGATGATTGGGCTGATGATTGGGCTGGGTGGTGCAGCCGGCCAGCAGCACCAGGGGCAACAGGTACTTGCACTTCATGGTCACGGGTCCTGGTAGTTGCATCATTGTTGCGTTAGCGCTGCAGACTACAGGGTGAGGGTTTTCATTACCCTGCACTGAGTCTCGTTTTGAAAGATTCGCCCGGGCGATGCCAGTGCTGCGCCGGGCGGTTCCGCCATCGATGGGGAGTTCGCTAGCGCGCGGGCTCACCGTCGGCCAGCCCTCTGGCCAGGTCCACGGCTGCGGTAATGGCGGCCCTGGCCTGGGGGCTGTTCTTCCAGCAGGTCGAGCCCAATGCGGCAGATGCCTGGGAAAGGATGTCAGTGACATCCGATCTGCCCAGCTCGGCCAGGGAATCGATGCCCATCTGCTCGAGCCGGGTGATAACGGTGGGGCCTACGCCCTTGAGCGCCAGCAGGGCAGTACGTTCTGTCGGGGAAAATGCCATCGATGAAATCCTTTTCTGTTCTGTAGAAGCCTGGCGACAAGCCCGCTCAACCCATGAACTTCACGAACACCAGTTCCGGGTCGCCCGGGTCGAGGTTTTCGATTGTCCCGCTGTGTTGATAGCCCAGCTGTGCCAGGAGTTGGCGCATCGGCAGGTTGGAGGTGTTGGTGGATGTGAACACCTTCTGCGCCGAGGCGACTCGCTCCAGGTGTGTCATCAGCTGGCGGCCGACACCGGTGCGCCTGGATGCATCTGAAACGACCACCAGGGGAATGAAGTACTCACCGAAAAAGCTTCGGTCAAGGCAACCATAACCCAAGGGGGTGGCGGCGTCGTTCGCTTTGCAGGCAATCCAGCACTCACGTGCGCGGATGGCCTGCGCAAGCTGCTCGCGGCGGCGTTCATCGTTGCGTGCAACAGCGTCAATGCCTGTCAGGTGGTGGATGTCCTCTGCCAGGGCCTGCCTGATGGATAAGCTCATGGTCTCGCCTTGTCGGTTTGATGCCGCGAAGTGTACTTAAGGGACACTGAATCCATAAAAGTCGCGATATACGCAACTTGGCGCTACAGTGCCGAATAGTCCCGTCATGGTCTGAACAAGGAAGTTTGCGATGATAGCGAAGTTGATGGTCACCGTTGGTATCGTGTTTTACGCCGTCGTGGTACCGATCCTCGAAATCAATGATACCCACGTCTTCAATCAGGCCTGGGAGCCACACGCGCGCCTGCATGAAACCTGGCAGCTCTTCACCAATACCGCCATTGGTGCGTACAGCGTCTGGCTGGTGTGGGGGCGCGATAACCTGAGGCTGGCGAGCCTGCTGACCCTGTTCGTCACCGGCGGGTTCCTGATGGCGTACTGGCTGCGCGATGGCTACGGCGGCTCGATGGTACTCACAGACGGTTCGGAGAAGATGATCCTGGGCGTCAACCTTGGTCTTTTTGCCTACGCGCTGGCCATTCTGCTGGCGGGGCTTGCGGTCGCCCTCGAGCGGCGCAGGCCCGATAGGTCGCTGGAGGCTGACCAGCGCTAAGCCGATGACCAAGGGGGGGTGAAGGGGCGCGTCACCCCGCCTGCCGTTCCCGCCGCAGTGTATGCCACAACAGGGCGGCCGACAGCAGGCCGGGCATCATGAAGATGTACACGAGCTGCGGGAACTTGTGAGTGAAGCCGGCCAGCACGCCGCCCCATATCAGCGTGACTGCCACGCCGCAGATCAGCAGGCGGCGGTTGGGTACCACCGGTATTTCAGCCATCGACAGCAGGTAGATCTTCCAGCACGACCAGAGGCCGAACAACGAAATCGACATCAGGCCCATGGCTATGGGTATCGCGAACAGCGGTTGCTCACTGATGACCAACATCGGGAAGAAAAAACCGATGCACCCGGCAATGAACAGCAGCGTCAGGGGCATCAGGCCCAGTACGGCAGCCAGGGTGAGGCCCATTCGAAAGGTGGTGAGTTTGTCCATACAGCTACCTGCGACAACGAAGAGAAAACACTGCAGCCCACGCACTGTGCCATGGCCATGGGCATTTTCAAGGACGCGAAAAACGCGATGTAGACGCTCTGGGCAGTGCGCAAGGGGCCAATTCATGCATGATGGCTGATTGATGTCAATATTGCCTCCCTGCTGCGCCTTTAAAATCGAGGCACATATCGATAGGCGTTGCGTGCCGGGGAGTTGTGGCAATGTTTGGTGGAAAGTGGCGAGAACAGGTCAACGCACAGGCGCGTGAGTTGCAGGAGCTGAAGCAGCAGAATCTGGCGCTCCAGCAGGAAAACCGGCAACTGACCGATTTGCTGGCGCAAACCCAGGGTGAGCAGGCCGAGCTCAATGCCTACAGCCGTTACCAATGTGATCTGCACAGCAAGATGGGCATGTTCGACGAGTCGATGAAGCAGACCCGTGATGGGGTGGTCAGCCAGGCCGAAACCCTGCGCGGGGAGGTCGACCACCTCAAGGCCAACAGCGGCGTGTTCAGCGAGACGTCCGAACTGCTTTCGTCGTTCTCCACCTCGCTCACGCACATGGCCGGTCAAGGCGTGAGCAGTGTCGAGAGCGTGACCCACCTGCAGGCGCGGGTCAGCGAAATCAGCAGCATCGTGGGCTTGATCAAGGCCATTTCAGACCAGACCAACCTGCTGGCACTCAATGCCGCCATCGAGGCGGCGCGGGCCGGTGAGCAGGGGCGCGGGTTTGCGGTGGTGGCCGACGAGGTACGGGCCCTGGCCCAGCGCACCCACCAGGCCACCCAGGACATCAGCGTGCTGGTGGACGCCATCAATGTCGATACCACGGCGGCGAGCAACTCGATCGGCAACCTCTCCAATGAAGCCACGCGCCTGGCTGGCGACGTGTCGACCTCGGCGCAGACCCTGGACGAAATGGTGGTGATGGGGGACCACATGACCACCCTGATCGAGAACATGGCACTCAGTTCGTTCTGCGAGGCGGTCAAGCTCGACCACCTGTTGTTCAAGCTGATGGTGTACCTGCGCCTGTTCAATCAGGACCCGAACCTTGAGCTGTCGGACCACAAGCATTGCCGCCTGGGCAAGTGGTACCTGATGCCGGAAACCCAGCAGATCTACCAGCACGACCGGGCATTCGCCCAGCTCGACGACCCCCACCGTATCTGCCACGAATCGGCCAGCCATGCGCTGCACCAGGCGCAGCACAAGGACTGGAGCGCGGTGGTGGCCTCGCTGGACAGCATGGAAACCGCCAGCCTCAAGGTGAACCAGGTGCTGCAGGCGCTCGCCCATCGCGGCGACTGATCGACAGTTGCAGGCACCGGCGCGAGGGAGCAAAAGTGGTAGGATCCGTGCGATCGGATCGGGTAAAGGGAGTGCTGCATGGTTGGGGAGCTGGATGAGCGCGACGTCGCGCGTCGTTTCTGCGTTGTCTGTGCAGTCATCATTGCGGCGGTTGGTCTCTATGCTTCCCTGTACTGCCTGTTGAGCCCGGCCAGCATGTTCCCCTCGCTGGGCCCGGTGCTGGCGATCTTCGCGCTGGCACTGACCAACCTGCTGTGCCTGCCACTGGTGTTTGCCTATTGGCTGTTGGCGTTCCGGCCTGATGGTGCTCGGGTGTTGCTGATCGTGCAGGGCATCGCAATGGCGGCATTTGTGCTGTGGTACAGCGTGGTTTGACCGCGACTGTGCTGCAATGCAAAACGCAAACGTCCGGCACATGGCCGGACGTTTGCGTAGTGGCAGGCGACTTAACGGTGGCGGTGCTTGCGCTTGTGCTTGCTGGCACTGTGCCTGTTGTCATCTGCCAGATGATTGCCCACCGCGCCCCCGGCCGCGCCGCCCAGGCCGGCGCCGACGGTCGAACCGGTGGAGCCGCCCAGCGCATTGCCGATCAGTGAGCCGCCAGCCGACCCCAGGCCACCGCCCACGGCGGCCTGGGTGCGGTTGCCCTTGCGCGCACCAGCCGCGCTACCTGCAGCGCCACCCAGCCCGGCACCGATGGCGGCGCCGGTGCTGCCGCCGATCTGCTGGCCAACGACATTGCCCAGTGCGCCGCCCAGCCCGCCACCGATGGCGGTGGTGCCGTCGCCGGCAGCGGCAGTCAGGGGCAGCAGGATACCCAGGGCGAGGATAGGCAGGGTGAAACGCATGATGTGAACCTCAGGTACTTGATCTGCAAGATGATTTTTTGGTGCTGTTCAGACCGCGCGCCGAAGGTTTGGTTTCCGGTCGCGCCATTTAAAAACGTGGTGCGCCCTTGCGAGGCTTCGCGGGCCTCGGCGAAGATGGCCGATTGGCTTTTGCACAGTGAGGTTGATATGGCGCAGTACAAGACCGTTGGCGAGCTGGTGGCAGCCTTGTCGCGGCTTCCGCAGGATGCACGGGTGGTGGTTCAGGGTGGCCTGGGCCTGAAGGACATCAGCCTGTTCGGGGCAGGGCAGGTCCAGATCGAGTTCAAGGAGCAGATCATCGACTCCTCGCCGTCGTGGGTAGTGTTCGTCAAGCAGTGACTTCTGCAGGCTGTGCTAGCGTGTACAGATACGGCAATTAACTTGTACATAAAATTTTCCATGTGCAAGTATCGCCGCAACCCCCCGCCCAAGGGCCTGCCAGGGAGTACCGCATGCGACCGCCACCCATCGCGCTGTGCAGGCTGCTGTTGCTGATCGGTGTGCTGGCCTGCGGTTACGCCCAGGCGGGGTGGCGGGCCGACCTGCCGGATGCGCTTCTGGTAGGCAGTGCTGAATTCAGGACCTGGGGCCTGGATATCTATACGGCGCGATTGTGGGCCCCCGGTGCACGCTTGAACGAGGGCGATGGCTTCGCCCTCGAGATCACCTACCGGCGCGCGGTCAGTCGCGAGCGGTTGGTCGAGGTCAGCCTCGAGGAGATCCAGCGTCTGTCTGCCACCCCGCTGACGGCAGCGCAACGGGACCAGTGGCAGGCGCAGATGCAGCAGGCGTTCGTGGATGTCGAGGTGGGTATGCGCATCACGGGCGTGTACGTTCCCGGGCTTGGCTGTCGCTTCTATGTGGGGGAGCGCCTGCAGCACGAAGTGCGTGACCAGGCATTCGCCCGTGCGTTCTTCGCCATCTGGCTGGACCCTCGCAGCCGCTACCCCGACTTGCGTCGGCAACTCCTTGGAGCCTCCCCATGAAAGCCTGGTACCTGTTGGTGTTCCTGCTGTTGGCCGGCTGCGGCAATGTCGATGTCGAGGCTTACCGCAACCAGTCACCGGCGTTCGACCTGCGTCAGTACTTCAACGGCCGCGTCGACGGCTGGGGCATCGTGCAGAAGCGTTCCGGCGAGGTCATCAAGCGTTTTCACGTGCTGATCGAAGGGCGCAGCGAAGGCGATAACGTGGTGCTGAACGAGCACTTCACCTACAGCGACGGCACCCGGCAGCAACGCACCTGGACCATTCGCCCGGACGGCCCGGGACGTTGGCGCGGCACGGCCGGGGATGTGGTGGAAGAGGCGCGCGGGCAGAACGCCGGTTTCGCCTTGCGCTGGCAGTACGTGCTCGACGTACCGGTGGACGGCAAGACCTGGGCCATCCGCTTCGACGACTGGATGTACCTGCTGGACGATAACACCCTGGCCAACCGCTCCTCCATGACCAAGTTCGGCATCGAAGTCGGGCAGGTCACCTTGTTCTTTCGCAAGCAGGTGCAGTAGGCCGGCCGAGACGGTGCAGTACCGGCAGCAGCAAGGCCCACACGGCGGCAAGCACCAGCAGGCTCGGCCAGGTGCCCAATGGCAGCCCGGCACCGGCAAGCTGCACACCGCCCCAGTAGGACAACGGGCCGCCCACCGCGCCCAGCAGGCTGGCCCGCCACCAGGGGTTGGCGGTCCAGTGCAGGCTGTGGCGCAAGGTGCAGGCGAACACCGGCCACAGCAACAGCAGCCAGAACGGCGGCAGCCAACGATGACCGCCAAACTCGAACACCCCGAGCGCCAGCAGCAGGCTGTCGGTCAGCCAGCCGCACAGGCTGACGGCGACGATCAGGCGTACCTCGCCGGGCCTGGCCAGGCAGCTCAGGTGCGTCACCAGGCAGGCCACTGCCACTGCCAGCAAGGCGGGGTGGCGAGCACCCAGCACGCAGGCGAACCAGCCAAGCTGAAACAGCAGCGCATTGCCCAGCACCGGTGCCCAATGCGCTGTCCGCCGGTTCAGCCTGGTTGCCCCAGCAGCGGTGCGGGCCGTGCGCCGGCCTTGGCCAGCAACAGCTGGGCGGTGCCGATGGCACGCTCCAGAAAGCCCCCCTCGCAGTAGCACAGGTAGAACTCCCACAAGCGGTAGAACGTGTCGTCATAACCCAACGCCTGCAACGGCTGGCGCGCCTGCTGCAGGTTCTGGTGCCAGCAGCGCAGGGTGCGCGCATAGTGCAGGCCGAATTCTTCCATGTGGTGCAGGTTCAGATCGGTGTCGCGGCCCATCACCTGCAGCATCACCCCTACCGAAGGCAGGGCGCCGCCCGGAAAGATGTAGCGCTGGATGAAGTCGACCGAGCGGCACGCCTGTGCGTAGCGCTGTTCGCGGATGGTGATGCTCTGCAGCAGCATCAGGCCATCGGGCTTGAGCAGCCGCGCGCATTGCCTGAAGTAGCTGCTGAGGTAGCGATGGCCGACAGCTTCGATCATCTCGATGGATACCAGCTTGTCGTACTGGCCCTGCAGGTCGCGGTAATCCTCCAGCAGCAGGGTGATGCGGTCCTGCAGGCCGGCTTCGTCGATGCGCCGACGGGCATAGGCGAACTGTTCGGCCGACACCGTGGTGGTGGTTACCCGGCAGCCGTGGTGGCGTGCCGCGTAAATGGCCAGGCCGCCCCAGCCGGTGCCGATCTCCAGCAGGTGATCGTCGCGGGTGAGGGCGAGCTTCTGGCAGATGCGCTGCAACTTGTAGTGCTGGGCCTGTTCCAGGGTATCGTCGGCACCCTGAAACATGGCCGCCGAGTACATCATGCTCGGGTCCAGCAGGCGCTCGAACAGTTCGTTGCCCAGGTCGTAATGGGCGGCGATGTTGCGTCTGGCGCCGCGCCGGGTATTGCGGTTGAGCCAGTGCAGGCCATGCAGTAGCGGGCGCCCCAGGCGTGCCAGCCCGCCTTCCAGGCCGTCGAGTACCTCCAGGTTCGCCACCAGCACGCGGACCACGGCGGTGAGGTCCGGGCTGGTCCAGTAGCCGTGCACGTAGGCTTCGCCTGCGCCAATCGAGCCGTTGCTGGCCACCAGGCCCCATAGCGCGTCGTCCACTACCTGGACATGCCCTTGCAGGTTCGCGCCGGCGTCGCCGAAGTGGTGCACCACATTGGCTTCGATGACAACCAGTGCGCCGTGGCGCAGGCGTTCGAGCTGGCGCAGCACAGCGCGCCGCAGCAGCATCACGCCGATGCCGTTGCCGGCGGACGCGAAGCGTTTTGCCGGGATTGCCTCAGGGCTCTTCATGGGGGGTGTCCTTTGCGCTGTCGGGTGCATTGATCGGTTTGGCTCGCCGCCAGGTGCCCCGGGCGGCGAAGTGGTCGAACAGGCGATGACGCTTGAGAAGCAGGCGCAACGCCTGCCAATGGATGGCCAGCAGGGTCTTGGCGGTCATCCACGGGAAGCTCAGCAGGTGCCGGTGCAGGCTGCGTCGGTCAAGCTCGATGCGCGCCAGGTTCAGCACGGCGCTGAACACCCGGGTGTGTGCCTGCCAGTCCTCCATGCGCACACGGATACGCGCTGCAGGTGTGCAGAAGTGCATGCGGTATTCCAGGTCGGCGGGCAGGAACGGCGACACATGAAACGCCTTGGCCACGCTGAAGTTCCACGGCCCCGGGCCGTCGGCGGGCAACACGTAGTGAAAGCGTTCGCGCCAGGGCGTGTTGGTGACCTCGCAGAGAATCGCAGCCAGACGCCCGTCACCTTCAAAGCAGTAGAAAAAGCTCACCGGGTTGAAGGCCAGGCCCCAGCTGCGGGGTTGGGTCAGTACGCACACCGGCCCTTGGGGGCGGTGGTGCAGCACCTGTTCGAGCAGGTCCAGCACGGCGCTCTTGAGGGGCGTGCCCTGGTGAGTGGCGGCTGGCAGATAGTCCCGCTCGTCGAAGGCAAAGGCGCTCCACCGGCCCCCGCCGGCCAGCCTCGACAGCGCTGGCAGCTGCGCCTGCTCGTCCAGGTCCAGGTACAGCAGGCCGATGCGGTAGGCAAAGCCGAAATCCCCCCTGGCGGGGCGGCGGTGGCTGACCCAGCCCTGGTAGAGCGCGCTGTTCACAACTGCTCACCAAATTCGGCGGCCACGCGCAGCGCGCTGACCACGCCGTCTTCATGAAAGCCGTTGCCCCAGTACGCGCCGCAGTAGTAGCTGTGTCGGGCACCGCACAGTTCGGCGTGACGCACCTGGGCCCGTACCCCGGCCAGGCTGAACTGCGGGTGGGCATAGGTGTAGCGGCCAAGGACCTTGCCGGGGTCGATGGCGCCGGTCTGGTTGAGGCTCACGCAGAAGGTCTGCGGGGCATCGATGCCCTGCAGAATGTTCATGTTGTAGGTGACGGCGGCCGGCTGGGACTGCGAGCCGCCGAGGCGGTAGTTCCAGCTGGCCCAGGCCAGGGGGCGACGCGGCAGCAGGCGGGTGTCGGTGTGCAGGACCACGTCGTTGTCGGCATAGCGCAACGCGCCAAGAATCTCGCGCTCGGCCTGGCTGGGATCATGCAGCATCAGCAGCGCCTGGTCGCTGTGGCAGGCGAACACCACCTTGTCGTAACGCTCCATGCCTGCTCGGCTGAACAGGCTGACACCGTCGGCATCGCGGGTCACGCCCAGTACAGGGCAGTTGAGGCGAATGCGTTCGGCAAACGGTGCGCACAGCGGGGCCAGGTAACTGCGCGAGCCACCTTCCACTACCCGCCATTGCGGGCGATCGTTGACCGACAGCAGCCCGTGGTGCTTGAAGAAGCGCACGAAAAACTGCAGCGGGAAGCCCAGCATCTGCGCCAGCGGCATCGACCAGATGGCGGCTCCCATCGGCACGATGTAGTGGTCGATGAAACGCTCGCCGTAGCCGTTCATGTACAGGTAGTCGCCCAGCGAAAGGGTGTCGTTGACTCGCTGCTGCTCCAGGTCGTTCAGGGCCTGGCGATTGAAGCGCAGGATGTCGTAGAGCATGCCCCAGAAGGGCGGCGACAACAGGTTGCGGCGCTGCGCGAAGAGGCTGTTGAGGGTGTTGCCGTTGTACTCGTGGGCGGTCTGCGGGTCGTGGACCGAAAAGCTCATTTCGGTAGGGCGCGAGGCGATGCCCAGCTGATCGAGCAGGCGGATGAAGTTGGGGTAGGTCCAGTCGTTGAACACGATGAACCCGGTATCCACCGCGTAGTGTCGCTCGCCAAGCTGCACGTCGACGGTATGGGTGTGCCCGCCAATCCGGTCACTGGACTCGTACAGCGTGATGGCGTGCTGGCGCTGCAGCAGGTGGGCGCAGGTAAGCCCGGCGATACCGCTGCCGATGATGGCTATCTTCATGGGTGGGGTTCCTGACGCAGTGGCCGTGACAGGTGCTTGCCCAGTGCCAGTTGCAGGCTCACCGGCAGCAGCGCGACCAGGCGCAGGCCGGCGATGAACAGGAGCGGAAAGGCAATGGTGTACGGGCGCTTGTGCAGGCGCCGGGCAATATGGCGTGCGGCCTTTTCGGCGGGCCAACACAGCGGCATGGGGAAGTCGTTGCGCCGGGTCAGCGGGGTGTCGACGAAGCCCGGGCTGACCAGCGTCACGGCAATGCCTTCGCGGGCCAGGTCGATGCGCAGCGATTCGAACAGGTAGCGCACCGCGGCCTTGGAGGCGCCATAGGCACCGGCGCGTGGCAGCGCCAGAAAGGTCACGGCGCTGGCCACGGCCACCAGGTGCGGCTGTCGGCCCTGGCGCAGCAGGGGCAGGGCAGCCTCCACGCAGTGGCTGGCACTGAACAGGTTGGAAGCCACCACGCGCTCGACCATGGCGGCTTCGAAGGCTTCGCTGTCCAGGTACTCGCAGGTGCCGGCGTTGAGTATCACCTGGTCCAGGCCACCCCAGGCCTGGGCGATCTGCTGGGCGATCGCGCGCACCTGGTCACCTTCGCGAAGGTCGCCCGGTACCACCAGTACCTGGTCGGGGTAGCGCTGCGCCAATGCCTGCAAGGGCTGGACATTGCGCGCGCTGACCGCCAGGCGATGCCCCTGGGCCAGCAGCAGGGGGGCCAGTGCCGCACCAATGCCGCTGCTGGCGCCGGTTAGCCAGATGCGTCTCATGCCAGTCTCCGCTTGAGCCAGCCGATCACGCTGCCCATCACCGGCAGGTGCTCGTACAGCAGCGCCCCGGCGTCGAAGTAGTCATGGTGCAGGTAGACCTTGTCGCGCCACATCAGGTGCGAGCAACCCTGTACCTGAACCGGGCGCCCACCGTTCAGGCGCGCATGCCGGTAGTGCAGGGTCCAGCGCAGGTAGCCCTTCCCGTCGTCGACCTGGTCATAACCGTGGAACTCGAAGCGCACCTGATCGACGTTGGCGTACAGCTGAGCGAAAAAATCCTGCAGCGCGGCCATGCCGTGGATCTGATGCAGCGGGTCACGGAACTGGACATCGTCGCTGTACAACTCGCGCAGCACACTCAGGTTGTGCGCGTCGATCGCGCAGAATCGCTCTGCAAAGCGTTTGAGATACTCGGACATTGCCTGCACCCATGACCATTGTGGTCATTTAGTTGTACACGTATTGTTATTTGTACAAGATATTTGCAGGTTAGAGGGAAATTTGTACAAGTCAATTCATCCCTGCAGATTTTGCTGCAGGGAGATGGACGCAGGGGCAGGGGCAGGGGCAGGTGCAAGGCGAGGGAGAACGCAGGACGCAGAAAGCAGAAAAGCGCCCCAAGGGGCGCTTTTCAGAAGATGGTGCGAGTGGCGGGACTCGAACCCGCAAGGCTCACGCCGGCAGATTTTAAGTCTGCTGTGTATACCAATTCCACCACACTCGCACGGATCATCCGGCTGCAAGGTCAGGCACAGGGTGTGTGCGACACTTTACCTTCCGGATCAAGGCGGCTTTATAACTCATCGTTATATTCGAGTCAACTCGCGCACCCGCTACTTTGCCATGTAACGCCGCAGCCAGCGGCGCGGAATCAGCAGTGACACGATGGCCAGCGCCAGGGCGAAGCCACCGCAGGCCATCAGCGCCGCCAGGCCGTAGCGGTGCTCCAGCAGCCCGCCCAGCACTGCGCCGCCGAACATGCCGGACCACGGCACCAGTTGCACGCGCCAGCCCGGACGCCGCTCCCCCATCAGCCAGCGGCCCAGGCCGCGGCCAAAGCGCGACAGGGCGCCGGTTACATAGGTCAGCCCGATGGGCAGCCCGTTCACCTCTTCGACCGCCGCATTGAGCATGCCCATGGCGATGATCGCGCCCAGCAGCGCCGGCAACTGCGCCTGCGCGCCCCACAGGCCTGCCCCCAGCAGCAGTGCCGCCGACAGGGCGAGCAGCGGCCATGCACGCTTGGCGCTCAGGCGGGCGATGATCACCCCCAGCGCGTTGCCGGCAATGAAGGCGCCGATCAGCAGGGCCAGGCGGGCCACCAGTGCCCAGTGCGCATCGCCCAGGGCGACGGCCATGCGCGTGGTGTTGCCGCTCATGAATGAAACGAAATCGCCGGTGGCGAGAAAGCCGATGGCGTCGGTCATGCCCGCCAGCACCGACAGGGCAGCGACGAAAAACAACCCGACGCGGCCCCGGCGCTTGTAGACGAGGGTAGTCAGCGGCCCGCGTTGGCCCTGTGGGCGCTCTGGCAGCATGGGCGTCTCCGGGGCTAGGGTTCGATGCGGTCGGCCACGCTGCGCAACTGGTCGATCGATGCCTGCAGCCCATTGATGCTGCGCTGCACTTCCAGGGCATCCTGCGGGTGGGCCGAGTGCTGCAGGTAGCGCGCATGCCCGGCCATTTCGCGCGCGATCTGCTCCAGATCGGCGGCGGTGTGCTCCAGGTCATCGTGAATGCCTTTCATCCTTGCATCTGTGGTCAACGTCCTTCCCCCGGTTGCGCTTGCACCTGTGGACTATAACAAGTTGCCCCCCGGCCCGGAACGATTTCCCCGGGCACTGCCCGGATAGCTGAGCACCCGTTGACACCGGGCAATCACTGCGCCACTGTTCCGCCAGTGATTTATCGTTCACGTCCTGCAGGTCGATACGACTGTTTCGAAATTACGGAATTGCAGAGGCACCCGGTTGTCTACCTTCTCATTGTCCTCACTGCGGTGCCTGCGGGTTTGCCATGGATTCTTCCCAGCGCTCTGACCTTCAAACCATGCACGCCAGCCGCTATGAGCAGTTGGTGCAGACCGTTGCGGACTACGCCATCTATATGCTCGACCTCGAGGGCCATGTGGTTTCGTGGAACCTGGGGGCCCAGCGCATCAAGGGCTACAACGCCGACGAGGTCATCGGTCGGCACTTCTCGATGTTCTTCACACCGCAGGATTGCGCCGAAGGCCGGCCTGGCTGGTTGCTCAATCGTGCGCTGAGCACCGGTGGGGCACAGGACGAAGGCTGGCGCATGCGCAAGGACGGCACGCAGTTCTGGGCCCTGGCGGCACTGGATGTGATTCGGGACGAGCAGGGCGAGGTGGTCGGGCTGGCGAAAATCACCCGCGACATCACCGATCGTCGGGAAGCCGCATTACAGTTGGACGCCATGCGTGCGCAGCTGTTCCAGTCGCAGAAGCTGGAAGCCCTCGGCCAGCTTACCGGGGGCATGGCCCACGATTTCAACAATCTGCTCACGATCATCATCGGCTCGGCCAAGCTGGCCATGACCTCTCGCGACCCGCAGCGTACCGAGCGCCTGTTGCAGCATATCGTCGATGCCGGCGAACGCGGCAGCCAGGTGACCCAGCAGTTGCTCGGGTTTGCCCGGCGCAAGGTGCAAAGCACAAGCCGGGTCGATGTGGCGCAGTTGGTCCGGGCGAGCCAGGCGTTGCTGTCCCAGGCGCTGCCCAAGGGCATCGAATTGCAGGTAGATATCCAGGGCGAGGTATCGGATATCGAGGTGGACAGCGGCCAGTTGCAGATGGTGCTGCTCAACCTGATCTTCAACGCCCGTGACGCCATGGATGTCGAGGGGCGCATCGAACTGGTTGCACGCAACCAAGTGCTGCAGGGGGAGTGGGACGGGCTGGTTGGCGATCATGTGCTCATCAGCGTGCGCGACCCCGGACGTGGTATCGATGCTGCGGTGTTGCCACGCATTTTCGAGCCGTTTTTCACCACCAAGAGTTTTGGCAAGGGAACCGGCCTGGGGTTGAGCCAGGCCTACGGTTTTGCCAAGCAGAGCAACGGTTGCATCAGGGTCGAGAGCGAAAGCGGTCGCGGCACCTGCATGACCCTGTGCCTGCCGGCATGGCAGCCACCCCAGCCCGACAACCTTCAAAGCGAGTGAACCTATCGTGGAGCAGCTCAAGCGTCTTGCTACAGGCATCGAAGGTCTGGACGACCTGCTCAAGGGCGGCCTTGTGGCCGGCTCGTCCTATATCGTCCAGGGTCGCCCGGGCTCGGGCAAGACCATCCTGGCCAACCAGTTGGCGTTCAACCATGTGGCCACGGGCGGGCGGGTGCTGGTGGCGACGCTGCTGAGCGAGTCCCATGAGCGTCTGTTCCAGTACCTGTCCACCCTGAGCTTTTTCGACCCTGCGCTGGTGGGCAACCAGCTGCAGTTCGTCAGTGCCTTCGATACCCTCGAAAGCGAGGGGCTGGAGGCGGTGGTCAAGCTGCTGCGCGGTGAAATCGGCCGCCAGGGCGCCTCCCTGCTGATTGTCGACGGCCTGCTCAATGCACGTTCACGCGCCGAAAACGTGCTCGATACCAAGAAGTTCATTTCAGAGCTGCAAGGCCATGCCGCATTTGCCGGCTGCACCTTGCTGCTGCTTACCAGTTCGCGCCTGGATGACGGCAGCCCGGAACACACCATGGTCGATGGCGTCATCGAGCTGGGCGAGGACCTGTACGGCGCACGTTCGGTGCGACGCATCCAGTTGCGCAAGACCCGCGGCAGCGGGGCGCTGTCCGGGGTGCACGAATGCGAGATCACCGAGCAGGGGCTGAAGGTGTATCCGCGCCTTGAAGCACTCTACAGCCACCCCTCCAGTCCGGGCAGCGAGGTGTTGACCCGCGTCGGCACGGGCCTGGCCAGTCTCGATGGCTTGCTGGGCGGGGGCTTTCCCAGCGCTTCGGTCTCGCTGGCGATGGGGCCGTCGGGTATTGGCAAGACCTCCCTGGGCCTGAGTTTTCTGGCTGGTGCCACAGTGGCCGAGCCGGGCCTGCATTTCGGCTTCTACGAGACCCCGCAGCGCTTGCGCATCAAGGCCAGGGCCATCGGTATCGATCTGCCGGCACTGGAGAAAAGCGGGGCGGTGCACCTGGCCTGGCAGCCCACTACCGAAGGGTTGCTCGATGGCGTGGGCGCCCGTTTGCTCAGCCATGTACGCAAGCACCGCATCAAACGGGTGCTGATCGACAGCCTGGGCGCGTTTGCCCGGCTCGCCACCAACCAGGGGCGGCTCAACGAGTTCTTCCGTGCGCTGATGGGCGAGCTGCGTGCCGAGGATGTGACGGTGTTGGCGACCTGGGAGATGCGCGACCTGTTCGGCTCTGAAATCAACGCACCCGCGTCGGAGCTGTCGTCGATCGTCGACAACCTGTTCCTGATGCGTTTCGTCGAGCTGGACGCCGAGCTCAAGCGCTTGCTGTCGATCCTCAAGGTGCGCGACAGTGAATACGATCCGGCCCTGCTGGAGCTGGTCATCCGTTCGACAGGCATCGAGCTCGACAAGGCGTTCGTTCAGGCGAGCGCGGTGATGTCGGGCACCGCTTCATCGGCGCAAGGGGCATGAAAGCCCTGGGCTGGCAGCCATGAGCACGATTCTGGTCGTGGACGACGAGTATGTGATCGCCGATATCCTGGGGTATGCCCTGGAGGACGCCGGCTACAAGGTCGAGAAGGCGCCCAATGGCAAGACGGCCCTGGACGTGCTGGAGAAGGTGCGAATCGACCTGGTCATCACCGACTACATGATGCCGATAATGAATGGCGAGGAGTTGGCCAAAGCGATTCGCAGCAATGCGCAGTTTGCGGACCTACCGGTCATTCTCATGAGCGGGGCCCAGGCAAGTATCGGCAAAGCCATACCTGACCTGTTTTCTGCAGTGTTCGACAAGCCGTTCGATACTGCCAGCATGGTGGCCAGGGTCAGGGCATTCATCGGTGTGGCGGAGGCCGGGCGGGATACGCCAGAGCTTCAGTGAACCGTGTTGCCGGGACCAAGCGCATCCGTGCGACTCGATTAGCCCTGGTTACTGGTGATCATCCCCCTTCTCCGGCGCCGGGCTGCCGGCTTGAATGCGCTTGTAAATCTCTTCACGGTGCACCTGGACATCTTTGGGTGCATCGATGCCGATCCTCACTTGCATCCCCTTGACCCCTAGAATGGTGACCTTGATGTCATCATTGATGACGATGCTTTCGCCAACTTTGCGGGTGAGTATCAGCATGTACTTCTCCTTGGTAACTTTGAATGCCTTGCAGGCGGTAGCTGCACAGGCCGGGTGTGCGCGGTGGCACAGCCGTCTTTCCCTTCATTAAAGACGCATTCGATGGAAATTAATTCCCCGAGCACAAGATTCTGTTGAGGTCTTTAGTCACAGGTTCCGATTGGGCAGATGGGCAATTACGCACAACCGGTATCGCCCATGGACGCAAGCATAGGGGGCTTCAACGCATATGGGAAATTTCTCTGCCTGATGGGGGATATGTCTTTTTTCTATGGAACGGCGGCGTTTAAAAAGTAGGGTTATTTAATGTGCTAGTTAATGATTTTCATTCGTATCGCATGCATTCAATGTCATGAGAAAACGTGCCAGGGCCACCTCGGCCAGCTCCATGCGCTGGCGCGCCCGTGGCCGTGGCAGCGCGTGGAGCTCGCCCAGCACGAAGCGCTCCAGCAGCGCCGGGTGCACATAGCTGCGCCGGCATACGGCGGGGGTATTGCCCAGTCGCGACGCCACCTGCTTGAGCATGGCCACGATCTGTCGGCGCGCTTCGGTTTCCGGTTGCCATTGCAGCTCGCGCAGCAACTCCAGCGCCAGCGCGCTGCCGGCCCAGGTGCGATAGTCCTTGGCGGTGAAGTCGGCACCGGTCAATTGCTGCAGGTAGGCGTTCACGTCCGCCGAACCGACGGTGTGACATTGCCCCAGCGCGTCCTGCCACTGGAACAGGTCCTGGCCCGGCAGTTCCAGGCAGCGCTTGACGATGCGTGCCAGGCGCCGGTCCTTGAGGGTCACCTGGTGCTCGATGCCGCTCTTGCCGCGAAAGCGAAACCGTATTGCGCTGCCTTCGACCTGCACATGGCGAGTGCGCAGCGTGGTCAGCCCGTAGGAGCGGTTGTCGCGGGCATACTGACGGTTGCCCACGCGGATCAGCGTGTTGTCGAGCAGGCTGACCACCAGTGCCATGACCTTTTCGCGGTCCAGGCCGGGCCGCGCCAGGTGCTCGTCGAGTTGCTTGCGCAGCCTCGGCAGGCGTTTGGCGAAGGCCAGCATGCGGTCGTACTTGTGGCTGTCGCGCAGTTCGCGCCAGTCGGGGTGATAGCGGTACTGCTTGCGACCACGTGCGTCGCGTCCGGTGGCTTGCAGGTGGCCGCGCGGGTCGGCGCAGATCCATACATCGGTATAGGCCGGCGGTATGGCCAGCGCCTTGATGCGGGCCAGGGTATCCGGTGCGGTGATGCGCTGGCCGTGGGCGTCGAAATAGGCGAAGTGCTTGCGCAGCAGGCGCCGATGGAAACCGGGGCGGCTGTCATCCACGTAATGCAGGCCACTGGGCAAAGGGGGCAGGTCGACATTCATGCTGGGCGCTCGCGTAGGGGCTCTGACGATGGACAGCAGCCGTTCGCGCAAGTTAGCCCAGCAATGCCACCGATTTTATCTGCGCCCACAACTGCTGGCCTTCGTGCAGCCCCAACTGGTCGCTCGAGTAGCGCGTCACCCGCGCCAGCAGGGCTGTGCCATCGGCGTCCAGGCTCACCAGCATCTGCGCCGGGTTGTCACCGGCGCGCAGCGCGCACACGCGCACTGGCAGGCGGTTGAGAATGCTCGAACGGCTGTCGTCGGCCAGGCTCAGGCTCACGTCGCGTGCTTGGACCTTGACCCGCAGGCGCGCCCCCGGGGCCAGCGCCTCGTGGGTGAGGCGCAACCTGAGGTCGCTGCCCGGCAGTTTCAGGTCCAGCAACTGGTAGGCCGCGTCGTGGGCGTCCACCTCGCCCTCGATGACCACCCCGGCGTCCTCCTGCAGGGCCAGCGGCAGGTCCAGGCGGGCCAGGGTCTGGCTGATCGGCCCGCTGGCCTGCACCTTGCCCTGTTCGAGCAGCACCAGGTGATCGGCCAGGCGCGCCACTTCGTCCTGCGCATGGCTGACGTAGATCAGCGGGATCTGCAACTGGTCGTGCAGGCGCTCCAGGTACGGCAGGATTTCGCGTTTGCGCGGGCCGTCCAGGGCTGCCAGGGGTTCGTCCATCAGCAGCACCTTGGGGCTGGTGAGCAGCGCACGGGCGATCCCCACGCGCTGTCGTTCACCGCCCGACAGGGTGTCCGGCTTGCGCGCGAGCAGGTGGCTGATGCCCAGCAGCTCGCAGGCGTGCTCCAGGCCGACCTGGCGCTGGTGCTGGGCGATGCGTCGCCAGCCGAAGATCAGGTTGTTCTTCACGCTCAGGTGGGGGAACAGGCTGGCTTCCTGGAACACATAGCCGATGGGGCGCTGGTGGGGCGGCATGAAGTACTGGCGTGCGGAATCCTGCCAGACTTCGCCATTGACCTCGATGTAGGCCTGGTCGGCCCGCTCCAGGCCTGCCAGGCAGCGCAGGCAGGTGGTCTTGCCCGAGCCCGAATGGCCGAACAGGGCGCTGACACCGCGCCCGGGCAGTTGCAGGTCAACATCCAGCCGGAAATCGTCGAAGGCCACCTGCAACCGGGCCTGGATCAATGAACTCATCGGTCAGCTCCAGGCCGGCTTGCCGCGGCGGCTGGCGTACAGCGCCAGCAGCACCAGGAACGAGAACACCAGCATGGCGCCGGCCAGCCAGTGGGCCTGCATGTACTCCATGGCCTCGACATGGTCGAAGATCTGCACGGAAACCACGCGGGTCTTGTCGGGAATATTGCCGCCGATCATCAGCACCACGCCGAACTCGCCGACGGTGTGGGCAAAGCCCAGGATGCTCGCGGTAATGAAGCCAGGGCGGGCCAGGGGCAGCACCACGCTGAAAAAGCAGTCCCACGGGCTGGCGCGCAAGGTGGCAGCCACCTCCAGCGGGCGCTCGCCAATGGCGCTGAACGCGTTTTGCAGCGGTTGCACCACGAACGGCATCGAGTACACCACCGACCCGATCACCAGGCCTGTGAAACTGAACACCACGGTGCCCAGGCCCAGCGCCTGGGTGGCCTGGCCAAGCCAGCCGTGGGGGCCCAGGGCGATCAGCAGATAGAAGCCGATCACCGTGGGCGGCAACACCAGGGGCAGGGCCACGATCGCCCCGATCGGCCCGCGCAGCCAGGAGCGCGTGCGCGCCAGCCACCAGGCGATCGGGGTGCCGATCAGCAGCAGGATCAGGGTAGTCAGCGACGCCAGCTTGAACGTCAGCCAGATGGCGCCCAGGTCGCTGGCGTCCAGTGGCATCAGAGTTCGTAGCCGTACGACTTGATCACTTCAGCGGCCTTGGGGCCCTTGAGGTAATCGACCAGCGCCTTGGCGGCGGCGTTGTCCTTGCCCTTGTTGAGAATCACAGCGTCCTGTTTGATCGGGTCGTGCAGGTCGGCTGGCACGATCCAGGCCGAGCCGTTGCTGACCTTGCCGTCCTTGTAGATCTGCGACAGGGCCACGAAGCCCAGCTCGGCGTTGCCGGTGGAAACGAACTGGAACGCCTGGGTGATGTTCTGGCCTTCGACCAACTTGCCCTTGGTGGCCTCGGTCAGGTTCAGCTTGGCCAGTACCTGCGTGGCGGCCAGGCCGTAGGGCGCGGCCTTGGGGTTGGCGATGGACAGGTGCTTGTAGTCGTTTTTCTTCAGGACTTCGCCCTTGTCATCCACATAGCCCGCTTTGGGCGACCACAGCGCGAGGGTGCCGATGGCGTAGGTAAAGCGCGAGCCCTTGACGGTTTCGCCTTCGTTCTCGAGTTTTTCGGGGGTGGTGTCGTCGGCCGACAGGAACACCTCGAAGGGCGCGCCATTCTTGATCTGCGCGTAGAACTGCCCGGTAGCGCCGAAGGAGGCGACCAGCTTGTGGCCGGTGTCCTTTTCGAAATCCTTGGCAATAGCCTGGATGGGCGCGGTGAAGTTGGCCGCGACGGCCACCTGGACTTCATCGGCCCAGGCGCTGTTGAGGGTCAGCATGCCGAATACGGCGGTCAGGGCAAAACGAGGGGCGCGCATTCTCATCAAACAGCTCCATGTGCATGAGGTAATCGTTATGCATTGGAATATATAGCGATTGCCCGACAAACGGAAAGATCTGTTTTACCGTGACATCAATGCCAGCGCCTTTTCTGCCAGTTGGCGCGTCAGTTCGGCTGCCGGCAGGGCTTGGCCAAGGCGCAGCGCCTGGCCGGCCCACAGGTTGCTGAAATCGCTGTTGCCCTGCGGCTCGCTGATGGCGCGAAGGGGCATCAAGGCGCCGCCGGCCAGGGGGAAGGCAGGGGCCAGGGGGCTCATCGGGCCCAACTCACGCATGATGCGGGTATTGATGCCGCGTGCCGGGCGCCCGGTAAACAGGTTGGTGAGCGCGGTATCGCTGGCCTGTGCGCTGTGCAGTGCCTGGCGATGCGCGGCCGACACCTTGGCCTCGGGGCAGAACAGGTAGGCGGTGCCCACCTGAACGGCCGAGGCGCCCAGTGCGAAGGCCGCCACAACACCGCGGGCATCGCCGATGCCGCCAGCCGCGATCACCGGCACCTTGACCGCATCGGCCACCTGGGGCACCAGCGCCAGGGTGCCGATCTGGGTGGTGAGGTCATCGCTCAGGAACATGCCGCGGTGCCCACCTGCTTCATAGCCCATGGCGATGATCGCGTCGCAGCCATGGGCTTCGAGCCAGCGTGCTTCCTCGACCGTGGTGGCACTGGACAGTACCTTGGCCCCGCTGGCCTTGACCCGCGCCAGCAGCTCGGGCGCAGGCAGGCCGAAGTGAAAGCTCACCACTGCAGGCTTGCAGTCTTCCACCAAGACACAGCCCGCCTCGTCGAAGGGCGCGCGATTGGAGACCGGGGTAGTGGCGCCGAAGTCGGCACCCACTTCTTCGTAGTACGGCTTGAGTGCCTGCTTCCAGCGGATTGCACGTTCGCCATCGGTGGCGGGTGGCCGATGGCAGAAGAAATTGAGGTTGAGCGGGCCGCGACTGGCCTGGCTGAAGGTCGCGATCTCCTGGCGTATCTGCTCGGGAGTGAGCATCGCGCATGGCAGCGAGCCCAGCCCCCCGGCGTTACTGACCGCGATGGCCATGGCCGACCCCGTGGCGCCCGCCATCGGTGCCTGGATGATGGGCAACTCGATACCGAGCAGGTCGAGGATACGTGGGTCCGGCCATTGGCTCATCGCGGGGCTCCTTGTGTGGGCGTGGGTTACAGCGCCTTGCTTACCTTGATGTCGGTGATCTTGCTGAAGTCTTCGCCGTGCAGTTTGCGCAAGGCTTCCTCGACCTGCTGTGGCGCCGTGCTGCTGAGCACGGCGAAGTCGAAACGACGCTCGCCGTCGAGGTTGTACTTGATGACGTACTTGATGTTTTCGCTCATGGGGTTATCTCAGCTTCGACGACGAACGGCGGATGATCTTGATCGTGTGGGTGAAGGTCGGCTTGCTTACCGCCGACAGGGCACGCGGGCCGACGGTGTCGATGGTGATGTTCCAGAAGCCGTCGCTGGGCACGGTGATCTTCGCCGGGAAGTCGACGAAGGCGCCGCCGTGATAGGTATGCCGGCCGCCATTCTTGAAGCTGCGGAAGTTGGCATCGTTCATCAGGCGGATATTGCAGCGCTGGGAGCAGTGGATGACGACGATGTCGTCTTCATTGAGGTGCTCGCGCTGGTGTACGAATTTCATGTCGCTCTCCGCAAGGGATCTTTTGGCAAATCAAAACGATAGCACGATGTCGGGTTACACTGTGGGGCTGAGTGCCAAGGCCAGAGATAAAACTGCCAATCCAGGGAGCAAATCGGCCTGGCCATGGTCCAACGGTTTTTTATGGAGGGGTACCGATGAAATGGGTTGTACCAGCGCTGGCAGTTGCGCTGACCGGTTGTGCCAATGTAGCCGAAATCGAACAGAGCCCCGAGACCATGAGCGTGATCTCGGGCAAGTCGCCACGCGAGTTTGCCACCTGCGTTCAGCAAAAACTGGCTGATAGCCGTGGCCCGCTGACCATCGAGGAGCGGGGTAGCGGCCTGCGCGTGGTGGTTCCGCAGAAGCTCTCGGACAAGTCCCCGGCTGCAGTGCTGGAGATCAGCGAGCGCTCGAGTGGCAGCGCGGTCAAGTTGCATGAGCGGTTGAGCAATTTTCCCCTGCGCCCGGGGGATGTCAAAGCGGCTGTGAGCGTGTGCATCTCCAAGTGATTGCGTGAGCCGCGTTTAAACGATTCAGTGGTTGTCCCTGCATTTTTCTGTGCCTGCCCGCGTTGTAGCGCTGGCCGGATAGGCCTAGTATCGGTAGGCTTATATTTTATAAGTCTAAGCTTATAACAAGAAAAATGGAGTCCGTGATGATCCCACTGGATCGAATCCTGATAGGCAGCCTGCTGTTGCTTTCAATGCAAGCCGCCACTGCCGCCGATGGCCAGAAAATATTCACCCAGGGAGGGGAGAACCCCTCTGCCATGGCCTGCATGAGCTGCCATGGCCCCGATGGCCTGGGCATGGCCGCCGCCGGCTTCCCACGCCTGGCTGGCCTGCCGGCCGCCTATGTGAGCAAACAGCTCAAGGACTTTCGTGACGGCAGCCGCAAGCAGCCGATCATGGAGCCGCTGGCCAAGGCCCTGAGCGACGCCGAGATCAGCGCCATCAGCGCCACGCTGGCGGCAATGCCGGTACCGCCCACCCCTGATACCCGTCGCCAGCAGATGGCAACCGACCCGGTCGAGTCGCTGGCGCTTTACGGCGACTGGAGCCGAGGCATCCCCGGGTGCGTGCAATGTCACGGGCCGGGTGGTGTGGGGGTAGGCGAGCACTTTCCGCCATTGGCCCACCAGCCGGCCAGCTACCTGGCCGGGCAACTTGACGCATGGCGCGACGGCCGGCGCAGCAACGACCCTAACCAGTTGATGGTCGGTGTCGCCAAGGCCCTGACCGATACCGAGGTCAAGGCGCTGGCTGAATACTTTGCCACCCGCGCCAGCCAGGAGGCCGCCAAATGAATCGCTTGCTACTCACTACCCTGACCCTGTTCATGGGCGGCGTTCAGGCGGCCCCGATCGCCATGGAAGACCAGTCGCAACTGAAAGTGGCGCCGGCCAGCACGCCGGCCAGCTTCAAGCCCCCCGCCGAAAGCGAGTTGCCCGACAACGCCTTCGGCAAGATGGTGCGCGACGGCTATGCGCTGTTCGTCGACACCAAGCGCCTGGCCCCCGAGTATGTGGGCAACGGCCTGAACTGCAGCAACTGCCACCTGGATCAGGGACGGCTGGCGCATTCGGCGCCGCTGTGGGGGGCTTACCCGATGTACCCTGCCTATCGCAAGAAAAACGACAAGGTCAACACCTTTGCCGAGCGTATCCAGGGCTGCTTCCAGTTCAGCATGAACGGCAAGCCGCCGGAGGCCGACAGCCCCGAGATGACGGCGTTGTCGGTGTATGCCTACTGGCTGGCGAGCAAGGCACCGATCGGCGTCGAGACACCGGGGCGTGGCTACCCGGAGGTCGACAAGCCTGCGCAGGGCTATGACATCAAGCGCGGTGCCCAGGTGTATCAGCAGCAGTGCGCCATCTGCCACGGCGACAGCGGCCAGGGCCAGAAGGTGGCCAAGGACTATGTGATGCCACCGCTGTGGGGCAAGGACTCCTACAACTGGGGTGCCGGCATGCACCGCATCAACACGGCGGCCTCGTTCATCAAGCACAACATGCCGCTGGGCAAGCCAGGCACGCTGACCGACCAGCAGGCCTGGGACGTGGCGGCCTTCATCAACGCGCATGAGCGCCCTCAGGACCCGCGCCTGGTCGAAGGCTCGGTGGAAAAAACCCGGCTCAAGTTCCACGCCAATGACGGCGTCAACCTCTATGGCCAGAAGGTCGACGGGGTGCTGATCGGGCAGGGCACAGGCGGCTAGAACGCTCGCCCATCCGCGTATCCAGGCCTGCCTGCGGGCCTGGATACGCGGATTATTTGCAACCTGCGGGAACTATCTACACTGAGTTTTTCTCTATCATTCATTCGGCCGGGCCACGGGGGCATTGTAAGCGCATCGCCGCCTGATTAGACTGCGCCGAATTTCGTACTGCACAGCCCCTTGTTAAGGACGTTTATGATCAAGAAATGCTTGTTCCCGGCAGCCGGTTACGGCACCCGCTTCCTGCCAGCAACCAAAGCCATGCCAAAGGAAATGCTGCCAGTGGTGAACAAGCCACTGATCCAGTACGGCGTTGAAGAAGCGCTGGACGCTGGGTTGAACGAAATCTCCATTGTCACCGGCCGCGGCAAGCGCGCTCTGGAAGACCATTTCGACATCAGCTACGAGCTGGAAAACCAGATCAAGGGCACCGACAAGGAAAAGTACCTGGTCGGTATTCGTCGCCTGCTCGACGAGTGCTCGTTCTCCTACACCCGCCAGACCGAAATGAAAGGCCTGGGCCACGCGATCCTGACCGGTCGCCCGCTGATCGGTGACGAGCCGTTTGCCGTGGTGCTGGCCGACGACCTGTGCGTCAACCTCGACGGTGACGGCGTGCTCAAGCAGATGGTCAAGCTGTACAAGCAGTACCGCTGCACCATCGTTGCGATCATGGAAGTCGACCCGCAGGAAACCAGCAAGTACGGCGTGATCGCCGGCGACCTGATCGGCGACGACCTGTACCGTGTACGCAACATGGTCGAGAAGCCAAAGCCGGAAGACGCCCCGTCGAACCTGGCGATCATCGGCCGCTACATCATGACCCCGGACATCTTCAAGCTGATCGAAGAGACCGAGCCGGGCAAGGGCGGTGAAATCCAGATCACCGACGCCCTGATGAAGCAGGCCCAGGACGGCTGCGTGATTGCCTACAAGTTCAAGGGCAAGCGTTTCGACTGCGGTGGCGCCGAGGGTTACATCGACGCGACCAACTTCTGCTTCGAAAACTTCTACAAGACCGGCAAGGCCTACTGAGTTCACTCGGTCGGTTGCGTCACAAAGCCACCTTCGGGTGGCTTTTTTGTTTATGGGCCTGGCTGGCGGTATGCTGGCGGCCTGCCAAGGAGACTGATATGGCCTACGATTTTGATCTGTTCGTGATTGGCGCCGGTTCCGGCGGTGTGCGTGCAGCACGTTTTGCTGCCGGTTTCGGCGCAAAGGTGGCGGTGGTCGAAAGCCGCTACCTGGGCGGCACGTGTGTCAACGTCGGCTGCGTGCCGAAAAAACTGCTGGTGTACGGCGCGCACTTTGCCGATGACTTCGAGCAGGCGGCAGGCTACGGCTGGTCGCTGGAAGATGCACAGTTCGACTGGGCACAGCTGATCGCCAACAAGAACCGTGAAATCGAGCGGCTCAACGGCATCTACCGCAACCTGCTGGTCAACAGTGGCGTGACCCTGCTCGAAGGCCACGGCCGCCTCACCGGGCCCCATGAGGTCGAGGTGGACGGCACGCGCTACAGCGCGAAGAACATCCTGATCGCCACCGGCGGCTGGCCACAGATTCCGGACATCCCCGGGCGCGAGCTGGCCATCAGTTCCAACGAGGCGTTCTACCTCAAGACCCTGCCCAAGCGTGTGCTGGTGGTGGGGGGTGGTTACATCGCGGTGGAGTTCGCCGGAATCTTCCAGGGGCTGGGCGCCAAGACCAGCTTGCTCTACCGGGGCGACCTGTTCCTGCGCGGCTTCGATGGCGCAGTGCGCACGCACCTGAAGGAAGAGCTGGAAAAACGCGGTCTCGACCTGCAGTTCAACAGCGACATCCAGCGTATCGACCAGCAGCCCGATGGCAGCCTCAAGGCGACCCTCAAGGATGGTCGCGAGCTGATTGCCGACTGCGTGTTCTACGCCACCGGCCGGCGCCCCATGCTCGACAACCTGGGGCTTGAGAACACCGAAGTGCAACTGGACAAGCGCGGCTACGTGCAGGTCGATGACCAGTACCAGACCGACGAGCCGTCGATTCTGGCCATTGGCGATGTGATCGGCCGCGTGCAGCTCACTCCGGTGGCCCTGGCCGAAGGCATGGCCGTGGCGCGGCGCCTGTTCAAGCCGGAGCAGTATCGCCCGGTGGATTACCGGAACATCCCGACGGCAGTGTTCAGTCAGCCGCCGATCGGCACCGTGGGCCTGACCGAGGAGCAGGCGCTGGAGGCGGGGCACAAGGTGCAGATCTTCGAAAGCCGCTTCCGGCCAATGAAGCTGACCCTCACCGACGTGCAGGAGAAGACCCTGATGAAACTGGTGGTCGATGCCGACACCGACCGCGTGCTGGGCTGTCACATGGTCGGGCCGGATGCCGGCGAGATCATCCAGGGCCTGGGCATCGCGCTCAAGGCCGGGGCGACCAAGCAGCAGTTCGACGAAACCATCGGTGTGCACCCGACAGCCGCGGAGGAGTTCGTGACCCTGCGTACGCCTACGCGCTAAGCGGTGCTTCCAGCGCGGGTCCAGCCCCCTCCCACAGCGATTGCAACGGTCTTTGTGGGAGCGGGCTTGGCCCGCGATCGCATCAACATAAATCGTCTATCTGTACTGAGCTTTATAGCCAAAACCAATCACCAGCATCAGCTTTGCCAATGAGCGCTATTGGCGATGAATGGTTAGGATTCTCCCATCAAGTTTTTCAACCCTGAGGAGAGTCACCGATGCCTATCATCAACAGCCAGGTCAAACCGTTCAACGCTACTGCCTACCACAACGGCGAATTCGTCCCTGTTTCCGAAGCCGACCTGAAGGGCAAGTGGTCCGTGGTGTTCTTCTACCCGGCCGACTTCACCTTCGTCTGCCCGACCGAACTGGGCGACCTGGCCGACAACTACGCTGAATTCAAGAAGCTGGGCGTGGAAATCTACGGTGTGTCGACCGACACCCACTTCACCCACAAAGCCTGGCACGACACCTCGGAAACCATCGGCAAGATCCAGTATCCGCTGATCGGTGACCCGACCCACGTCATCTCGCGCAACTTCGACGTGCTGATCGAAGAAGCCGGCCTGGCCGACCGCGGTACCTTCGTGATCAACCCTGAAGGCCAGATCAAGATCGTCGAACTCAACGACGGCGGTGTAGGCCGTGATGCCAGCGAGCTGCTGCGCAAGGTCAAGGCTGCCCAGTACGTCGCTGCCCACCCAGGCGAAGTCTGCCCGGCCAAGTGGAAAGAAGGCGAAGCTACCCTGGCGCCATCGCTGGACCTGGTCGGCAAGATCTAAGACCGTGAACCAGCCGAGGGCGGGCCACCGCACCTGAAGTCTGTCCCGCCCCGCAAAACGCCCGGGCGACTCTGCCCGGGCGTTGTTTTTTTCTACCGTTTGAAAAGGAATCGCCCGTATGTTGGACGCCACGCTTAAAACTCAGTTGAAAGCCTACCTGGAGCGGGTCACCCAGCCGATCGAGATCGTTGCCTCCCTCGACGACGGCGCGAAGTCCCGTGAAATGCACGACCTGCTGCGGGAAATCGCCAGCCTGTCGGATCTGATTACCTTGCGCGAGGACGGTGCCGACGCCCGTCGCCCGTCGTTCTCGCTCAATCGCCCGGGGGGCGATATCAGCCTGCGCTTTGCCGGCATCCCCATGGGCCACGAATTCACCTCGCTGGTGCTGGCGCTGCTGCAAGTCGGTGGCCACCCCTCCAAGGCGAGCGCCGAGCTGATCGAACTGGTCGCCGGGCTCAAGGGTGAGTTCAACTTCGAAACCTACTTCTCGCTGTCGTGCCAGAACTGCCCGGACGTGGTGCAGGCGCTGAACCTGATGGCGGTACTCAACCCCAACGTGCGCCATGTGGCCATCGACGGCGCGCTGTTCCAGGCCGAAGTCGAGGCACGCCAGGTGATGGCAGTGCCCAGCGTCTACCTCAATGGCGAAGTGTTCGGCCAGGGCCGCATGGGCCTGGAGGAGATCGTCGCCAAGCTCGACACCGGCACCAGCGAGCGCCAGGCCGAGAAACTCAACGCCAAGGACGCCTTCGACGTGCTGGTGGTCGGTGGTGGGCCGGCAGGCGCGGCAGCAGCGATCTACGCGGCCCGCAAAGGCATTCGCACCGGCGTGGCTGCCGAGCGCTTCGGCGGGCAGGTGCTGGACACCATGGCCATCGAGAACTTCATCTCCGTGCAGGAGACCGAAGGGCCGAAGCTGGCCATGGCGCTGGAAGAGCACGTCAAGCAGTACGACGTCGACATCATGAACCTGCAGCGCGCCGATGCGCTGGTGCCGGGCCAGGACGGCGCGCTGCACCAGGTGCGCATGGCCAACGGTGCCACGCTCAAGGCCAAGACCGTGATCCTGGCCACCGGCGCACGCTGGCGCGAGATGAATGTGCCGGGCGAAAAGGAGTACCGCAGCCGTGGCGTGGCCTACTGCCCGCACTGCGACGGCCCGCTGTTCAAGGGCAAGCGTGTGGCGGTGATCGGTGGTGGCAACTCCGGCGTGGAGGCGGCCATCGACCTGGCCGGCATCGTCGCCCATGTCACGCTGATCGAGTTCGACAGCCAGTTGCGTGCCGACGCGGTGCTGCAGCGCAAGCTGCACAGCCTGGCCAACGTGACCGTGATCACCAGCGCCTTGACCACCGAAGTGCTGGGCGACGGCCAGAAGGTCAACGGGTTGCGCTACAAGGACCGCAACAGCGACGTGCAGCATGACATCGCGCTGGAAGGGATCTTCGTCCAGATCGGCCTGCTGCCCAACACCGATTGGCTCAAGGGCACCCTCGAGCTGTCGCCCCGTGGCGAGATCATTGTCGATGCGCGGGGCCAGACCAGCGTGCCGGGCGTGTTTGCCGCCGGTGACGTGACCACGGTGCCCTACAAACAGATCGTGATCGCGGTGGGTGAGGGGGCCAAGGCGTCGCTGGCAGCGTTCGACCACCTGATCCGTACCAGCGCTCCGGCCTGAGGCGCATCGCCGGCCTTGCCGGCCGTGACGGTGAACAACGCAAAAGCCCTGACAGGTCAGCCTGTCAGGGCTTTTGCGTGGCCTATTCGAACAGCGACCGGCCCTTGTCCAGTTGCTGGTCGACCAGCGACTTGCCCAGTGCAATCGACGCGCGCTGGGCGTTTTCCAGGTCGGCCAGAAACAGCGGCGCGTGGGCACACAATCGCCGGGTGCTGTGCTTGTCTGGGGAGGTGATGCGGCATCCGACTTCGAACGGCAGGGGAATGCCGGCATGCGGGACCACGTTTGCCGTGACCGTGTAGTTGCGGTGGACACATTCAAGGGTGTGCATGAGCGCTACCTCGCTGTGGTGGCTTCAACCGGTATCAGCTCCGGTATACCACAGCCAGGTGCGCCGGGGCGGCGCGCCGACGAGCGCGCCCCCGGGGCCGCTGTCAGAACTCGGTCGGCTGGATGATCTCTACCCAGTAATCGTCCGGGTCCTTGATGAAGGCCAGGTGCTTCATGCGCCCGTCGCTCAGGCGCTTCTGGAAGTTCACGCCCAGTTGCTCGAAACGCTCGCAGGCCGCACGGATGTCCGGTACGGCAATGCAGATATGGCCGAAACCGCGCGGGTCGGTGTTGCCGTTGTGGTAGGCGAACGCGGGATCGTTTTCGGTGCCGTGGTTGTGGGTCAGTTCGAGGATGCCCGGGATCGACTTCATCCACTCGGTACGCTTGGCCGGGTCGGCCGGAATCTGCGCCTTGTCCACCAGCGCCAGGAAGTACAGGCTGAATTCGGCTTCCGGGAAGTCGCGTTTTTCCACGAGGCTGAAGCCCAGAACGCGGGTGTAGAAGTCCAGGGACTTGGCGACGTCCTTGACCCGCAGCATGGTGTGGTTGAACACGAAGTTGTGGGTCGCGGCATCCGGTTGCGCGGTGACGCCGGGGAGGGTGTCGAGGTTTTGCAGGCTCATGGGCACTCCGCAGATAGGGCCGGCGCTTGGCGCGCCAGCAAAACAGTCAGGGAGCAATGATACGGAACTGAAGCGATTGCGCAAACGGTTTGCGCCCCGTCGGCAAGGCCTGACGGGGCGCAAGAATTAGAAGCCCGCCGAAGCGGGCGTATGGGGCGCTAATCCTTTAGCAGTCTTCATCCTGAGCCAGTACATGTGAAAAAAGTGTGAAGTACTGTTTCACTTGCGCAACCAGCTGTCGACTGTCTGTGCGCCGTACTCCTGCTTCCATGCCTTGAGGCCGTGATGATTGCCGCCCTTGGTTTCGATCAGCTCGCCGGTATGCGGGTTTTCATAGACTTTCACCACGCGCGCACGGCGTTGTTTGGGCGCGCTGGCAGTCCGGCGCGTAGTGGCCGCCGGGTCGAGAATATTGATGATGTCGCGCAAGCCCTTGTCATAGGTTTTCATCAGGCTGACAAGTTTCTGCTCGAATTCGATTTCCCGTTTGAGGCCGGCGTCTTTTTTCAGTGCCTCCAGTTGAGCAAGCTGTTCCTGAAGGGCTTTTTCGGCAGCACGAAACTCTGCAAGTCTGGACACTGTCATCTCTCCTGTTGGTCGGTAAGGGCCGTGCGCGGCGCAACCGCTTGAGGCCGCTATTGATGCCGCGTCACCGGGTAGAAAACAAACAACACAGTAAAAAGAGTGTAGTCAATCGCCCTGCGATAAACATCAAACTTTTACGACAACACACTACGGAACTTTCTTATTGCACAGTGCTCGCCACACTAAAGAATTAATTACCGCATCGGCATCTGTTCTAGACCATGGTCCAATGGCCCGTGCCAGAGCGCTTTGGAGATAATAAGCGGTCGCTGCCTAGTTGTGTGCAGCGGCCCTTGCCCAGCCCCGTCGGGGCTGATGGATACCTTGCCCTTCGTTCTGGATACTGCTTTTCATGCGTGCCCCAACTCCCTTCATTGCCCAACGCCCGGTGGTCGGCGCGTTGTTGTCCTTCGTTACTGTTTCGGCCCAGGCCAGTGGTTTCCTGCAAGACAGCAGTGTCAACATCGAGGCGCGCAATGTGTATTTCAATCGTGACTTTCGTGACGGTCACACCGCCTCCTCCCAGGGCGCGTCGAAACGTGAAGAGTGGGCGCAGGGTTTCATACTCAACGCGCAGTCCGGGTATACCCAGGGCACCGTGGGCTTTGGTATCGATGCGCTGGGCATGCTGGGTTTCAAACTCGATTCCAGCCCGGCCGACAGCAACAGCGGGCTGCTCCCGTCCAGCGGCCACAACCCGCGCCATTCGGCCGATCAGTACGCAAAACTGGGTGTGGCCGGCAAGGTGCGTTACTCGCAGACCGTATTGAAATACGGTGCCATGCTGCCGGACATGCCGCTGCTCAAGTACAACGACGGGCGCCTGTTGCCCACCATGTTCCATGGCGCGATGCTGACGTCCAGAGAGGTCGACAACCTCACCTTCAGCGCCGCGCGGCTCGACAAGTACACCGCCCGCGATTCGACCGACCAGCAAGACATCCGCGTGCACTGCAAGAACAAGCGCTATGCCTGCGACACCCGCGCCGACCACTTCGACACGGCCGGGCTGGAGTACCGCTTCAACGAGCGCCTGAGCGCGCAGTACCAGGTGGCCAAGCTCGAAAACATCTATCGCCAGCATTTCCTCGGGCTGGTGGCCAGCCAGCCCTTGAGCGTGGGCCGCCTCTCGGCCGACCTGCGCCTGATCAAGAGCGACGACATCGGTCGTGCCCGTGCCGGCGACATCGACCACCGTGCCTTCAGCGCCATGCTTGGCTACAGCCTGGGCGGGCACAAGCTCAGCGCCGGCTGGCAGCGCATGTACGGCGAGAACGCCATGCCGTACCTCGATGGCAGCAACCCCTACCTGGTCAACTACGCCCAGGTCAACGACTTCGCTGCGGCCCAGGAGCGGTCCTGGCAGGTGCGCTACGACTACGACTTCAAGGCAGTAGGGCTCGAAGGCCTGAGCTTCCTGACCCGCTACATCAGCGGCGATCACGTCAAGGTGCCGGGCAGCCCGGCACAGGGCAAGGAATGGGAGCGCGACAGCGAACTCAAGTACCAGGTGCAGAGCGGCACCTTCAAGGACGTCAGCGTGCGCCTGCGCAACTCCACCTACCGCAGCAACTACGAAAAATTCGCCCGCGACATGGATGAGACCCGGGTGATCGTCAGCTACAACTTCTCCGTACTGTAGGCGCAGGCTTTGCCAAGTGGCGCGGGCCGGCCGACAATGGCCGCGCGCCCCTGGGAGAGCTTGCGATGAAACACCTGCTGCTGATTGGAATAGGCCCGGGCAACCCCCGGCAGATCACCCTCGAAGCCATCGACAGCCTGAACCGCGCCGACGTGTTCTTCGTGCTGGACAAGGGCGCCGCCAAGGACGACCTGCTGCGCCTGCGCAAGGAGCTGCTGGAGCGCCACGTCACCCGGCCCTATCGCCTGGTGCAGGTCGAAGACCCGCAACGCGACGCGGCGGCTGTAGACTACGTCGGTGCCGTGGAGGACTGGCACCGCCAGCGCGCTGCGCTGTATGGGCGCCTGCTGCACGACGAGCTTGCCGAGGGGCAATGCGGCGCGTTCCTGCTGTGGGGCGAGCCGACGCTTTACGACAGCACCCTGCGCATTCTGGAGCGGGTGGCGCAGCCGGCGTTCAGCCTTGAAGTCATCCCCGGCATCAGCAGCGTCCAGGCCCTGGCGGCCGCTCACCGCATTGCACTGAACCGTATCGGCGAGCCGCTGCATATCCTGCCGGGCCGACGCCTGGCTGATGAGTCAGGCATCGACAACGTGGTGGTGATGCTGGACGGGCAATGCGCCTTTGCCGAACTGGACGATCCGCACCTGCACATCTATTGGGGCGCCTATCTGGGCACTGCCGACGAGCTGCTGATCGAGGGGCCGCTGATGCAGGTCAAGGCGCAGATCCTGGCTCAGCGCGAGCAGGCCCGCGCGCGCAAGGGCTGGATCATGGACACGTATCTGCTGCGCCGCCGCTAGGCCGGTTCTTGGCCTCGATCCACTGGGCCATGTACTGGGTGCTCTTGTGGTGATGGTGGCGCAGCATGGCCCCGGTGAAGTTGTACAGGCGCTGTTCATCCAGGTGCGCCAGCGTGTGTTCGATGCGCTGCACCAGGGCCTGGCCGTGCCAGCGCCTGTCGTAGCGGGCGCTCAGCAGCTGGCGCCCGTCGCGCTGGGCCTGCTCCCAGCGCGGTTGCTCGCTGTAGAGCCGCGCCGCGGCATCGGCCAACCCTTCGGCGGTGTCGGCCACCAGGCCTGGCCAGGGCAGGTCGCCGTGCATGGCCTCGGCGCCAATCGGGGTGGTCACGCTGGGCGTGCCGCACAGCATCGCATCGGTCAGCTTGCCCTTGATGCCGGCGCCAAAGCGCAGCGGAGCCAGGCACACCCGTGCGCCGCTCATCACCTGCAGGGCGTCCTCAGCCCAGTTCATCACGTGAAACCCTTCGGCAGCATTGTGCAGCGCGGTGGCCTTGGGCGGCGTGTAGGCACCATAGATGTGCAACTGAGCCTTGGGCAGGCGACGGCGGATCATCGGCCACAGGCTGTGCTTCATCCACAGCACCGCATCCCAGTTCGGCGCGTGGCGGAAGTTGCCGATGCTGAGAAAGTGCTCGCGTTCCGCGAACGGCCTGAAGGCTTCGGTGGGCGGCGCCAGCATCAGCGGGCACCAGTGCAGCAACGCCTCGGGCACGCCGAAGCCATTGACCAGCAGGTCTATCTCGACATCCGAGATCATCAGGCTCAGGTCGCTGCGGTAGATCGCCGCCAGTTCACGCTGGGCCAGGTCGGCACCGGCCATCTGGCGATACAGGTCGGGGCCCGAGGTGTTGAACAGCGCGCGAAAGTCGTTGCTGTCCAGGCCCTCGGCCAGGCGCCGGCGCAGCAACTGATGACGGGCATCGCGCAGGCTCTGCAGGTCGGAGGTCTCGAGCACGCGCAGGGCCGCCGGGCAATGCTTCTCGACGCGCCAGCCGAACTGCTCCTCCATCATGAAGCGATCGAACAGCACCACGTCGGGGGCAAGGTCGGCGATGAAACGGTCGAAACTGGCGTTGTTCAGCTCGATGGCCTGCTCGGCGATGCCCAGGCTCGCGAGGTCGGCCTTGTGTTCGCCGATGGCTGCGGGGCTGCTGAAGGTGATGCGCCAGCCGCGCTCCAGAAAACACTCCAGCAGCTGCATCATGTGCCCGCCGGCGGCCGAAGAGCGGGGTTCGGGCCAGACATAGCCGATGACCAGGACGTGGAGGGCGGTTGGGTGCATGGGGAGGGCGGGCCTTTGGGCAAAAAAGGCGTATTAAACCAGAATCCAGGCCACCCGTTTCGGCCTCTTCGGCGGCAGGCCGGCTCCCGCAGGTACAGCGGTGCGGGAGCTGGCGCGCCTAGAGGGCCAGAATCGAGGTCACCTTGTCGCGCAGCTGGTCGATGCTGAACGGCTTGCCGATCATGTGCATGCCCTCGGGCACATCGAAGCTGTCGGCATAGCCACTGGCGAACAGGATGGGCAACAGCGGCCGCAGTTCGCGGGCCTTGCCCGCCAGTTGCTTGCCGTCCATGTCGGGCAAGCCGACATCGGTCATCATCAGGGCAAGGGGTTTGTCCGGGTTGCCCAGCACTTGCAGCGCTTCTTCGGCATCTTTGGCCTCCACCACCTGGTAACCCAGTTCATCGAGCACATCCACCATCAGCATGCGCACGATGGTGTCGTCTTCGACGACCAGAAGAGGGTGATTATCGGGCATGGCAGGATCCTGTGAAAATGGGTGACACACTATCTGTAAACAGCACGCGGTGCTTAGTTCCCTGGATCGTCAAACGTACCAGCCAGTGAGCATAGCGGGCTCTGGCCAAACAGGGAACGTTTGGCGCAGCACTGGCTCAAATACGGGCTCGATGCCCGGCCAACACGGGCACGGCGCCACGCTGCGGGCATTGAACTGGCGGAAAACTGGAACAATTGCTCGAAAATCCGTCACACTCTTTCGTTCGTCTACTTGCTCGGGCCTTTCCAATGAGTCAACCAGCCTCGACCGATCAGCAGAGCTTTCGCAAGCTGCTGAGCCGCAACATCGGCCTGCCCCTGGGGGTCGGTCTGATCAGTGCGGTGGTTTTCGTCGCCGTGATTGCCTACCTGCTGTCGGTCATCCAGTGGGTCGCCCACACCGACCGGGTGATCAACAACGCCAACGAGGCGGTCAAGCTGTCCATCGACATGGAAACCGGCATGCGCGGGTTCCTGCTCACCGGCGACGAGCAGTTCCTCGACCCCTATGAAGTGGCCAAGCCACGCATACAGGCCGAACTCGAGACGCTCAAGGAACTGGTGGCCGACAACCCGCAGCAGGTCGACCGCCTGAGCCGCCTGCAAGCCCTGCAGGCCGCCTGGAACAACTTCGGCAAGGACATGATCGCCCTGCGCCGCGCCAATGACGACTACCGCACGCCCATCAAGCTCGGTCAGGGCAAGCGCCTGACCGACGAGATCCGCAAGGAGTTCGACGATTTCGTCGCGATGGAGCAACAGTTGCGTCTTGCCCGCAACGATCAGGTCAGCAACACCACGCAGTGGTCCATTTCCCTTTATCTGGCCTTCGTGGTGCTGCTCAGCGCATTGCTGGCCTATATCGGCCGCCGCGACCTGCTCAACCTGTCCAGCAACTACGCGGCCAACCTGGAGGCCCAGCAGCGCGCTGCCGAGCGCCTCGAACAGCAGGCCTGGCAGCGCGCCGGGCAATCGCGTCTGGCCGAGCAGGTGCTGGGGCAACTGACCCTGCCGATGCTGGGCAACAACATCCTGCAGTTCTTCGCCCATTACCTGGGCAGCGTGGTGGCGGCCGTGTACGTGCGCGACGAGCATGGCAGCCTGCGCCGCGTGGCCAGCTACGGCTTCTCCCGCGAGCAGCAGGGGCAGGAGCAGGTTGTCGGCGCCCAGGAGGGCATCCTTGCCCAGGCCGTGGCGCAGCGTCGCCTGATGCGCCTGGACGAGGTGCCGCAGGACTACTTCAAGGTCAGCTCCGGGCTGGGCGAGGGGTGCCCGCGCAACGTGCTGGTGATTCCGGCGATCAACGACGGCCAGGTCAATGGCGTGGTCGAGCTGGGCTTTCTGCGCGCAGTGGAGGACCGCGACATCGAGTTCCTCGAGCGGTTGGCCGACAACCTGGGCACGTCCATCGAGAGTGCGCGCTATCGCCAGCGCCTGCAGGAAGTGCTGGCCGAAACCCAGCAGCTCAACGAAGAGCTGCAGGTGCAGCAGGAAGAGCTCAAGACCGCCAACGAAGAGCTCGAGGAACAGTCCCGGGTGCTCAAGGAGTCCCAGGCCCATCTGGAGACGCAGCAGGCCGAGCTGGAGCAGACCAACGAGCAACTGGCCGAGCGTACCGACGCGCTGGCCGAACAGCGCGATGCGCTGGACCGCAAGAACGGCGAGCTGAACCGGGTGCAGGTCGAGTTGCAGGAGCGTGCAGAGGAACTGCAGCGTTCGAGCAAGTACAAGTCCGAATTCCTCGCCAACATGTCCCACGAGCTGCGCACCCCGCTCAACAGCTCGCTGATCCTGGCCAAGCTGCTGGCCGAGAACCCGCAGGACAACCTCAGCGCCGAGCAGGTCAAGTTCGCCGAGTCGATCTATTCGGCCGGCAACGACCTGCTCAACCTGATCAACGACATTCTCGACATCGCCAAGGTCGAGGCCGGCAAGCTCGATGTACGCGCCGAAACCACCCACATCAGCCGCATGGCCGAAGGCCTGCGCAGCCTGTTCGAGCCGCTGGCGCAGCAGAAGCAGCTGGCCTTCAGCGTCACCGTAGAGCCGCAGGTACCGGCCACCCTGTTCACCGATCGCCAGCGCCTGGAGCAGATCCTCAAGAACCTGCTGTCCAACGCACTGAAGTTCACCGAGCGCGGCCAGGTGGCGCTGACCATCGGCTACCAGGCCGGCACCGGCATCGTGTTCTCGGTGCGCGACAGTGGCATCGGCATTGCCGACGACCAGCAGCAGAGCATCTTCGAAGCCTTCCACCAGGCCGACGGCACCACCAACCGGCGCTACGGCGGCACGGGCCTGGGGCTGTCGATTTCCCGTGACCTGGCGCAGTTGCTGGGCGGCCAGATCCGTGTCGAAAGCCAACTGGGCCAGGGCAGCGTGTTCAGCCTGATACTGCCCGAGTCGTACGAGCCGAGCGTCGAGGCGCAGCCGCTGGCACTGGTGGCCCGCGCCGCCGCGCCGTTGCCCGTGGCGGCCCCCGTCGTGCTGCCGGCCGCCGAAGCCCCGCGGCCGGCGGCCAGCTTCGCCGACGACCGTCACCTGGCACCGTTCAGCAACCGCTGCATCCTGGTGATCGAGGACGAGCCCAACTTTGCCCGCATCCTCTTCGACCTGGCCCACGAACTGGGCTACAGCTGCCTGGTGGCCCAGGCCGCCGACGAAGGCTTCGAACTGGCGGCCAGCTACATTCCCGACGCCATCCTGCTGGACATGCGCCTGCCCGACCATTCCGGCCTAACCGTGCTGCAGCGGCTCAAGGAGCAGGCGTCCACCCGGCACATACCGGTGCACATCATCTCGGTCGAGGACCGTGTCGAGGCGGCCATGCACATGGGCGCGATCGGCTATGCGGTCAAGCCCACCAGCCGCGAGGAGCTCAAGGCCGTGTTCGGCCGCCTGGAAGCCAAGCTGACCCAGAAGCTCAAGCACATCCTGCTGGTGGAAGACGATGACCTGCAGCGCGAAAGCATCGCCCGCCTGATCGGCGACGAAGACATCAAGATCACCGCGGTGGGCATGGCTCAGGAAGCCCTGGAGCTGCTGCGCGAGAACATCTACGACTGCATGATCATCGACCTCAAGCTGCCCGACATGCTCGGCAACGAGCTGCTCAAGCGCATGACCGCCGACGATATCCGCTCGTTCCCGCCGGTGATCGTCTACACCGGGCGCAACCTGACCCGCGACGAAGAGGCCGACCTGCTCAAGTACTCGCGCTCGATCATCATCAAGGGCGCGCGTTCACCCGAGCGGTTGCTGGATGAAGTCACGCTGTTTCTGCACAAAGTCGAGTCGACGCTGTCCCATGAACGTCAGCGCATGCTCAAGACTGCGCGCAGCCGCGACAAGGTGTTCGAGGGGCGCAAGATCCTGCTGGTGGACGACGACGTGCGCAACATCTTCGCCCTCACCAGTGCGCTGGAGCACAAGGGCGCGATCGTGGAGATCGGTCGCAATGGCCGCGAGGCCATCGAAAAACTCGAGCAGGTCAGCGATATCGACCTGGTGCTGATGGACGTGATGATGCCGGAGATGGACGGCTATGAAGCCACCCGGCGCATTCGCAAGGACCCGCGCTGGCGCAAGCTGCCGATCATCGCCGTCACCGCCAAGGCCATGAAGGATGACCAGGAGCGCTGCCTGCAGGCCGGCGCCAACGACTACCTGGCCAAGCCGATAGAGCTGGACCGGCTGTTCTCCCTGATTCGGGTATGGCTGCCGCAACTGGAGCGAATTTGAGTATCGAACGTAACACCGACATTGAAATCCGGCTGCTGATCGAGGCGATCTACCTCAAGTACAGCTACGACTTTCGCGACTATTCCGGCGCTTCGATCAAGCGCCGGGTGCTGCATGCCGTGCGCCAGTTCGAATGCGCCACGGTGTCGGCCCTGCAGGAACGGGTGCTGCACGACCCGAGCGTGTTCATGCAGTTGCTGCAGTACCTCACCATCCCGGTGAGCGAAATGTTTCGCGACCCCGGTCACTTCCTCGCGCTGCGCGAGGAGGTGGTTCCGCACCTCAAGACCTGGCCCTCGATCAAGATCTGGATTGCCGGCTGCAGCACGGGCGAGGAGGTCTACTCCATGGCCATCCTGCTGCGCGAAGAAGGGTTGCTCGAACGCACCATCATCTACGCCACCGACATCAACCCCAGCTCGCTGGAAAAGGCCAAGCAGGGCATCTACTCGATGCAGAACATGCGCGAGTACACCGAGAACTACCAGAAGGCCGGCGGGCGCCGGGCCTTCAGCGACTACTACACTGCCGCCTATGGCAACGCGATCATCGACAGCAGCCTGCGCGAAAACGTGACCTTCGCCGACCACAGCCTGGCCACCGACAGCGTGTTCTCCGAAACCCAGCTGATCTCGTGCCGCAACGTGCTCATCTACTTCAACAAGACCCTGCAGGACCGGGCCTTCGGCCTGTTTCACGACTCGCTGTGCCACCGTGGCTTTCTGGTGCTGGGCAGCAAGGAAACCCTGGATTTTTCCGCTTACGCCAACCGCTTCGACGCGCTGGTCAAGCCAGAACGGATCTACCGAAAGTCATGAAAGGCACCGATGCGATCGTGGTGGGGGCTTCAGCCGGGGGCGTGTCGGCGCTGCTCACGGTGTTTGCCGCCTTGCCCGCCGACTACGCCATTGCGCTGCTGTGCGTGCTGCACCTGCCCGACGACCGCCACAGCCAGCTGGCCGAAGTCTTCAGCCGCCGCTTGCAGCGCCCCGTGCAGGAGGCCCGCGACAAGGAAAGCGTGGTGCCGGGCATGATCTACGTGGCCGGCCCCGGCTATCACCTGTCGGTGGAGCGTGACCGCAGCCTGTCCCTGAGCCAGGAGGACCGCGTGCACTTTTCCCGGCCCTCGATCGACATCCTCTTCGAGTCGGCCGCCGATGCCTATGGCGACGGCCTGGTCGGCGTGTTGCTGACCGGCGCCAACGAAGACGGTGCGCGCGGGCTGGCGCGCATCAAGGAGCACGGCGGTACTACCCTGATTCAAGACCCGCATGAGGCGCAAGTCGCGGTCATGCCCGAGGCGGCGCTGGCGCTGCACCGGCCCGACCACATACTCCCATTGAATGGCATCGGGCAATTGCTCGCCAAGCTGGAACCACGTGCATGCTAAGCCATATCCAAGCAAACCTGCTGATCGTCGACGACCTGCCGGAAAACCTGCTGGCGCTCGAGGCGCTGATCAAGGGGCCGGACCGCAACGTGTACCAGGCGCAATCGGCCGACCATGCGTTGTCGCTGTTGCTCGAGCACGAGTTCGCGCTGGCCATCCTCGACGTCCAGATGCCCGGAATGAACGGTTTCGAACTGGCCGAGATGATGCGCGGTACGGAAAAGACCAAGAACATTCCCATCGTGTTCGTGAGCGCTGCGGCGCGCGAGATGAACTACGCCTTCAAGGGCTACGAGAGCGGCGCGGTGGACTTCCTGCACAAGCCGCTGGACACCCAGGCGGTGAAGAGCAAGGTGGCGGTGTTCATCGACCTGTACCGCCAGCGCAAGGCCCTCGGCCAGCAGCTGGAGGCCCTGGAGCGCAGCCGCCAGGAGCAGGAGCTGCTGCTGGCGCAGCTGCAGGTCACGCGCAGCGAGCTGGAGCACGCGGTACGCATGCGCGACGACTTCATGTCGATCGTCTCCCACGAGGTGCGCACACCGCTCAACGGTCTGATACTGGAGACCCAGCTGCGCAAGCTGCACCTGGCGCGCAACAACGCCGATGCCTTCACCCTGGACAAGATGCACGCCATGGTCGAGCGTGACGAGCGCCAGATCAACAGCCTGATCCGGCTGATCGAAGACATGCTCGACGTGTCGCGCATCCGTACCGGCAAGCTGTCGATCCGGCCCGCATCGTTCGACCTGTGCCAGCTGGTCAGCGGCCTGGTCGAGAACTTCGCCGCCCAGGCGGCTGCGGTCGACTCGAGCATCAGCCTGCAGGCCGGCGCCGAACTGGTCGGCTACTGGGACGAGTTTCGTATCGAGCAGGTGATCGCCAACCTGCTCACCAACGCCCTGCGCTATGGCGCCAAGTCGCCGGTGCAGGTGCGCGTGTTCGAGGAACAGGGCATGGCCTGCGTGCAGGTGCGCGACCATGGCATCGGCATCAGTGCCGAGAACCAGCAGCGCATCTTCCAGCAGTTCGAGCGGGTATGCTCCAACCAGAGCAGTGCCGGCCTGGGGCTGGGCCTGTATATTTCCGAACAGATCGTGCTGGCCCATGGCGGCAGCATCACGGTCAGCAGTACCGAGGGCCAGGGCGCGACATTCAGCGTGCGCCTGCCACTGGTACGCAGCCCGCAAGAAAGTGGCGCGCAGCAGGCAACCTCTGCGTGAGGCCGGGGTCGTATAGCGATCCCCCATGAATCAAATACGAGTTGAAGGCATTGGCATGAGTGAAGATGCGCAAGATGTAGTACTGGTCGTCGAAGACGAACCGGTCATTCGCATGATCCTGAAGGACTATCTTCAAGGCGAGGGCTATCACGTGCTGGTGGCCGAAGATGGCGAGCAGGCATTCAAGATCCTGGCCAGCAAGCCGCACCTGGACCTTATCGTGACCGACTTCCGCCTGCCGGGCGGCATTTCAGGGGTACAGATCGCCGAACCTGCGGTCAAGCTGCGCCCGGACCTGAAGGTGATCTTCATCAGTGGCTACCCGGCGGAGATCCGCGAGTCGGGCAGCCCGATCGCGTTCAAGGCACCGATCCTGGCCAAGCCGTTCGACCTGGACAGCCTGCGCGACCAGATTCAGGAACTCCTGAAATAGGCCTGACGTTGGCGTGAGTTCAAGCGGCAGCGTCCAGCGCACCGGTCTGCAGGGTGCGCTCTATCGCCCCCAGCAGCATGTTTTCCATCAGCGCCAGGCGTTGTGGCTGCCCCAGCGGTGAGGCCTGCAACCAGCCGGGCAGGCTGTTGAGCAGCGTGGCGATGACATGGCCGGTCGCCTCCCGGGCCGGCGGCGGCAGGGCCGCGTGAGGGGCGATCAGCTGCAACAGGTGGGTTTCGTATTCACGGCGCAGCTGGGCGATACGTGCCTGTTGTTCCTCGCTCAGGCAGCACAGGTCACGTTCGGCCAGGCGAAACTGCAACGGGCGTTCGGCATGCAGCGCCCAGTGTGCCTTTATCACCCGGCTCAACGCCGTGGCCTCGGGCTTGCCGCGCCCACGGGGCTGCAGGGTGGCCAGCAACTCCTCGAACAGCTCTTCGATCAGGTCGAACAGCAGGTGCTGCTTGCTCGGGAAGTGGTGATACAGCGAGCCCGCCGTCAGCCCCAGGTGGCTGGCCAGTTCACGCATGCTGACCTGGCCGAACCCCTTGACCGCAAAGAGTTCGAGTGCCTTGTCCCGACGTTCTTCAAAGTTGGCGCAACGTTCGGCGCAGGTCTGCGGCATGCCCGTACCTCAGTAGGTGAAGAAGCCGCGGCCGCTCTTGCGCCCCAGGTAGCCGGCGGCGACCATTTCCTTGAGCAGGGCAGCGGGGCGGTACTTGCTGTCGTTGAAGCCGTCGTGGAACGACTCGATGATCGCCAGCAGCGTGTCCAGGCCGATCAGGTCGGCCAGGGCCAGCGGGCCGATGGGCTGGTTGCAGCCCAGGCGCATGCCGGTGTCGATGTCCTCGGCGCTGGCCAGGCCTTCCTGCAGCACCATGATCGCCTCGTTGATCATCGGCACCAGGATGCGGTTGACCACGAAGCCCGGGCGGTTGCCGGCACTGATGGCGGTCTTGCCCACGCGCTCGGTCAGGGCCATGGCGCTGGCGTAGGTGGCATCGCTGGTCTGCAGGCCGCGAATGATCTCGACCAGCGCCATCATCGGCACCGGGTTGAAGAAGTGCACGCCGATGAAACGTTCGGGCTGGCTCACCGATGCGCCCAGCTGGGTGATCGACAGCGACGAGGTGTTGGTGGCGATGACGCAGTCGTCGGCCACGCTGGCGGCCACCTGCTGCAGAATCTTCACCTTCAGGGCGAGGTTCTCGGTGGCTGCCTCGATCACCAGCTGCGCGCCCTTGAGCTGCGCGTAATCGGTGCTGGTGGCGATGCGCGTCAGGGCTGCCTCGGCCTGTTCGGCCTGCAGGGTCTGCTTGCTGACCTGGCGCTCCAGGTTCTTGCGCAGGGTGGCCAGGCCACGCTCCAGCGCGGCCTCGGACACGTCGATCAGGGTGACCTGGTAGCCGGCCACTGCACACACCTGGGCAATCCCGTTGCCCATGGTGCCGGCGCCGATCACGGCGATGTTTTCAATACTCACGGTTAACTCCGACTCAAACACGTTCGAACACGACGGCGATACCCTGACCGCCGCCGATGCACATGGTGGCCAGCGCGTAGCGGCCCTGGATACGTTGCAGCTCATGGATCGCCTTGGTGGCGATGATGGCCCCTGTGGCCCCCACCGGGTGGCCCAGGGAAATGCCCGAGCCGTTGGGGTTGACCTTTTCGGGGTCCAGGCCCAGTTCCCGCGACACGGCGCAGGCCTGGGCAGCGAAGGCTTCGTTGGACTCGATCACGTCCAGGTCGGCGACGCTCAGGCCGGCCTTTTCCAGCACCTTGCGCGTGGCCGGCACCGGGCCCAGGCCCATCAGCTCGGGCTCGACGCCTGCATGTGCATAGGCCACCAGGCGCGCCAGCGGGCGCAAGCCCAGGCGCTCGACCATTTCGCCGGTGGCCAGCACCAGGGCGCCGGCGCCGTCGTTGAGGCCGCTGGCGTTGCCGGCGGTGACGGTGCCGTCCTTCTTGAAGGCAGGCTTCATGCCGGCCAGTTGCTCGGCACTCACATCGCCACGCACATGCTCGTCCACCTCGAAACGTACCGGACCTTTGCGGCTCGGGATCTCGATGGGCACGATCTGGCTGGTGAAGCGGCCTTCGGCGATGGCGCGGGCGGCGCGCTGCTGGCTGGTCAGGGCCACCTCGTCCTGCATCTGGCGGGTGATGCCGTTTTTCGCCGCCACGTTCTCGGCGGTGATGCCCATGTGAAAGCCTTCGAACGGGTCCTGCAGAATGCCCAGCATGTAGTCGACACCCTTCAGGTCACCCATGCGCGCGCCCCAGCGCGCCTGCGGCAGCAGGTACGGGCCGCGACTCATGGATTCGGCGCCGGCGGCAATCACCGCCTCGGCCTCGCCCAGCAGCAGGCTCTGCGCGGCCGAGACGATGGCCTGCAGGCCCGAGCCGCACAGGCGGTTGACGTTGAATGCCGGGGTTTCCTTGGGTACGCCGGCGTTCATTGCAGCCACGCGGCCAAGGTACGCGTCACGCGGCTCGGTGGGGATCACGTTGCCCATGACCATGTGGCCGATCTGTTCGGGGGCAATGCCGGAGCGTTCGATGGCGGCGCGGGTCACCTGGGTGGCCAGGTCGGCCAGGGGCAGGTCCTTGAGCGAGCCGCCGAAGGTGCCGATGGCCGAGCGAACGGCGCTCACTACATAGATTTGCGGGGTGTTCATACGCGACTCCAGTGTGCGAAAGCGTGGCGGGGCGCTGCCTGGCTCTGCCAGAATGGCGCCCGGGGCCACGCTCGGGATGGGTTCGAGTCTAGGCAAAGGTCACGCCTGGGCCTATGCCATAACTGCCCAGCGAGGCTGGCACTTTTTGCCATATTCTTACGCTGCATAGCGGAAACAGTCATGCTGGAAAACGATTCGGTCGCGGTGTACTTCGTGCACATCATGCTGCACACACTGCGCCAACAGCCGGCGCGCGCCAGTGCGTTGCTGGTGCAGGCGGGCATCGACCCGGCGGTGGTGGACGCACCCGATGCACGGGTGCCGGCCAGGGCGTTCGCACGGCTGTGGCTGCTGCTCATTGAAGACCTGGGCGACGAATTCTTCAACCTCGACAGCCACGGCATGCCGCTGGGCAGTTTCGCCCTGATCTGTCGTGGGCTGATCCAGGAGCCGACGCTGGAAAAGGCCTTGCGCCAGTGCCTGAGCAACTTCGGCCTGTTCCTGCGTGACGTGCGCGGGCGCCTGGTGGTGCGTGGGCAGCGTGCGGTGATCAGCCTGGAGTCGCATTTCGACGATGCGCAGACTCGGGTATATGCCGAGGAGACCTTCCTGGTGCTGGTGGTCAGCCTGCTGTGCTGGCTGGGGGGGCGGCGCATCGCCATCGACCGTACCGAACTGCGCGACGGGCGTGCGGTGCTGGAGGACGACGCGTTGCTGTGGGGGCCGAACCTGCAGTTGGGCAGTGGCCGCACCCAGGTCGAGTTCTCGGCGCACTACCTGCGCTTGCCGGTGGTGCAGGACCTGAGTGCGCTCAAGACCTTCCTGCGCAGTGCGCCGCAGTGGCTGGTGGTGCGCTACCGCAACCAGAACGGATTGGCGGCGCGGGTTTACCGGCATCTGCGCGGGCGTCAGTACGGGCAGTGGCCAACCTTGCTGGGCATGGCGGCAGCCGAGGGCCTGAGCCCGAGCAGTTTTCGCCGGCAGTTGGAGCGTGAAGGGTGTTCGTACCAGCAGATCAAGGACGAGGTGCGCCGTGCACTGGCGTTCGAGTGTCTGCGCGATGGTGTGTTGAGCGTGGCGCAGATTGCCGAGCAGACCGGCTTCCAGGAGCCCAGCGCGTTTCATCGCGCGTTCAAGAAATGGACGGGGGAGAGCCCGGGGAGCTACCGGGCGCGGGTGGCGGGGGAGTAGGGGGCTGGCCCCCTCGACACCCTGCGCGCTGCTCGCACAGGGTCTGCAGCAGCTCGCGCAGCGCCAGGCCATCGGCGTCCAGCCCCTTGCGCCCGTACAACGCCAGCTCCAGACCCTGGACCGGGGTAAACCCCTGCGCTTCACCCAGCACCCGATGGGTCGGCAACACGCTGCGGGTCGGTATCAGGCTCACGCCCAACCCCGCACTCACCGCCGCCCCCAGGCTGGCCAGACTGGTGCTCGAATAGCTGATACGCCAGCTGCGCCCACGAGCTTCCAGCGCATTGATCATTTCCTGCCGGTACAGCGCCCCCACCGGAAACACCACCAGCGGCACCGGGTCGGCCAGCTGCGTCTGCCCGGCACTGCACACCCACGACAACGGCTCGTGCCAGCCGGCATGGCGGTCGCGGTCCGCACCCCATTGCTTGACCAGCAGCAGGTCCAGCTCGCCATCACGGTACAGGCGCAGCAGCGGGCTGCTCAGCCCGCTCTCAACCTCCAGGCGCACATGCGGGCGCTCGCCGATGAACCGGCTCAATGGCTCGGTCAGCACTTCCCCGGCCAGGTCTTCCGGCACCCCCAGGCGTAGCGCCCGTTGCGCCTGCACCGGGCTGAACGCCTGGCGCGCCTCTTCGTCCAGGCGCAGCAGGCGCCGGGCATACCCCAGCAGGCGCTCGCCATCTTCGGTCGGCCACACCTGGCGCTGGCTGCGATCCAGCAGGCGCACCCCCAGGTGCTGCTCCAGCCGAATGATCTGCTGGCTGATGGTCGACTGGGTCAGGTGCAGGCGCTCGGCGGCGCGGGTGAAATTGCCGGTTTCCACCACGGTCACGAAGCTGCGCAGCAGTACGGGGTCAAGCATTCGATTACCCACTGGTATGCATGAAATCAATTAATTTCATGCTACACCCCAAGCCTCGGATAATCCCGCTTCATTGCACCAAAGGAGGCGCCATGTCATTGCTCAGACACTGGATGTACGGGGTTGCCGGGCTGTGCGCCAGCCTCGGCATCGCCGGGGCCGCCGGGGCGGCTGACACCTTGCTCGAAGCCGCCGCCGACGGCAACCCAACCCGCGTCGGCGCCTTGCTGGCCCAGGGCGCCGACGTCGATCAGCGCGACTCGCGCAACAATACGCCGCTGTTGCTGGCCACCGCCGGTGGGCATGTGGCGGCGGCGCGCCAGTTGATCGACGCCGGCGCCGACGTCAACGCCAGCAACTGGATGCACGACAGCCCGTATCTGCTGGCGGGCGCCGAAGGCCAGTTGCAGATCCTGGAGATGACCCTGGCCCATGGCGCGGACCTCAAGAGCACCAACCGCTATGGCGGCACGGCGCTGATCCCCGCATGCGAGCGCGGCCATGTCGAGGTGGTCGCTCGCCTGCTGGCCGCCGGCGTTGCACCCGACCACGTGAACTCGCTGGGCTGGACCGGGCTGCTGGAAGCCATCCTGCTCAGCGATGGCGGCCCGCGCCACCAGGCCATCGTGCAACTGCTGATCGACGCCGGTGCCGACGTCAATCTTGCCGACCGCCAGGGCGTGACGCCCCTACAGCACGCCCGGGAACGCGGCCAGCAGCGGATCGTCGAGTTGCTGCTGGCCCACGATGCCCATTGAACCTGACAGGAGCCTGACCATGGCCAACGAACATTTCATGCAGCAAGCGCTGGGGCTGGCCCGGGCGAACATCCAGGCCGGCGGCCGCCCGTTCGCGGCGGTGCTGGTGCACCAGGGCCGGGTGATCGCCGAGGCGGTCAACCAGATCCACCTGACCCAGGACCCGACCGCCCACGCCGAACTGCAGGCCATCCGCCTGGCCAGCCAGGTGCTCGGCAGCCCGCGCCTGGAGGGCTGCGAAATCTACGCCACCGGCCACCCCTGCCCGATGTGCCTGGCCGCCATGCACCTGTGCGGTATCGAGCGCGCCTGGTTCGCCTACAGCAACGAAGACGGCGAGCCCTATGGCCTGTCGACGGCAGCGGTGTACGCGCAGATGGCACGCCCGCCGCAGCAGCAGTCGCTGCCCCTGGCACCCCTGAAGCCAGCCGGCGAGCAGGGCCTGTACGCCGCCTGGCGGCAGGTGCAGGGGTGATGCGCGAGCAGGCTCGCAGTACCTTGCTGCTGTTGCTGGTGGTGGTGATGGCGCTGAACCTGCGCCCCATCCTCACCAGCATCGGCCCATTGCTGGAGGCCATCCGCCAGAGCACCGGCATCGGCTACCAGCAGGCCGCGCTGCTGACCGCCTTGCCCGTGCTGTGCATGGGGCTGGTGCCCTTGCTGCAACCCTGGTTGCGCCGCTGGGTCAGCGAGCAGGGCGCGATGCTCGCCGGGCTGGCCGCCATCGCGCTGGCCTGCGCCTGGCGCCTGACCCTCGACTCCGCCGCTGCGCTGATCGCCAGCGCGGCATTGGCCGGGCTTGGGGTGGCCTGCATTCAGGCGCTGATGCCGGGGCTGGTCAACCGCTGGTTTCCTCACCGCCTGGCCATGGCCATGGGTGTGTATTCGGCAGCCCTGATGAGCGGCGGCGGGGCCGCCGCCGTGCTCGGGCCGCGGGTGGCCGAGCAGTTCTCGCACTGGCAGGCAGGCCTGGGCATCTGGCTGTTGCCGGCCTTGCTGGCGTTCGCGGTATGGGCCTGGGTGCGCCCGCAGCTCGAAGCGGCGGTCGGCGGCGCAGGTGCCAGCGGGCACCTGTTCGGCAGCCGTCGGGCATGGCTGCTGGCGGTCTATTTCGGGCTGATCAATGGCGGCTACACCAGCATGGTGGCGTGGCTGCCGGCCTACTACCAGCAGGTCGGCGGCAGTGCCCAGGGCGGTGGCGAGCTGGTGGGGCTGATGACCGTGTTCCAGGTGGCCGGCGCCCTCGGGCTGCCCTTGCTGCTGCGTCGCCTGGTGGATCGGCGCCCCGGCTTGTGGCTGGCGTTGACCGTGCAACTGGCAGGCTTTGTCGGCCTGCTGCTGGCCCCGGCAATCGCCGGGCTATGGGTGGCCCTGATCGGCTTCGGCCTGGGCGCGTGCTTCAGCCTCAGCCTCACGCTGACCCTCGAGCACCTCAAGGCCCCGGCCAGTGCGGGGGCGCTGGCGGCGTTCGTGCAGGGCGTGGGCTTTATCATCACCGGCATCGTGCCTTACGTCACCGGCTGGTTGCGCGACGTCAGCGGCGACTTCCAGGCCTCCTGGCTGCTGCTGAGCGTGACGGTGCTGCTGATGCTGCTGGTGACCTGGCGCTTCGCCCCCAGCGGCTATGCGCAGGCGATGGGCATGCCGTTGATCCGCGAAAGCGACGCCAGGGCAGGCATGGCACCACACTGAAAGGGTCGGTGCGCGCCGGTGCCGGGCGTGCCTTCCATTTCACGGGAGAACTGTCATGACGCTGCGAACGCTGCTGCCCCTGGCGCTGTTGCTGGCCGGTGCCGCCCAGGCCCAGACGACCACGGTCTATCAGTACGGCATGCCACTGGACGTGGCGCGCGTGGTGCAACTGGACGAGCCGGCCACCGAGGTCTGCGACGTGGTGAAGGCGTACATGACCTACGTGGACTCTGCCGGCCGGCAGCACACCGTGCAGTACCTGAAACTGGCCAAGGTGTGCACCGACCGCGGTTGATCAGTCCCAGGCGGGTGCAAGCGACTCGGGGTCGACCAGGCGCTCGCCCTTGTCCAGGCCGGCAATCTGCGCCATGTCCTGTTCGCTCAGGCGCAGCTGCGCTGCCTTCAGGTTGCTGGCCAGGTTTTCACGCCGGGTCGAGGAGGGGATCACCGCATAGCCCAGCTGCATCGCCCAGGCCAGGGCCACCTGCGCCGGGGTGGCGCCATGGCGTTCGGCGATCTGCTGGATCAGCGGATCGTGCAGCACCTTGCCATAGCCCAGGGTCATGTAGGAGGTCACCGCGATGCCCTGTTCGTGCATGAAATCCACCAGCGTGCGGTTCTGCAGGTAGGGGTGCAGCTCGATCTGGTTGGTGGCGATCTGTTCGGCGCCCACCACCTCGATGGCCTGACGCAGCAAGGCGATGGTGAAGTTGGACACGCCGATCTGGCGGGTCAGGCCCTGGCGCTTCGCTTCGAGCAGGGCGCCCATGAACTCGGCCACCGGCACGGCGCCCTTGGGCGACGGCCAATGGATCAGGGTCAGGTCCAGATAGTCGGTGCCCAGCTTGTGCAGGCTCTCTTTCAGGCTGGGGATCAGCTTGTCGGCGCCCAGGTTCTCGGTCCAGATCTTGCTGGTCAGGAACAGCTCGTTGCGTGCAACGCCGCTGGCGGCGATGGCGTGCCCGACGTCGGCCTCGTTGCCGTAGATCTGCGCGGTGTCGATGGCCCGGTAGCCCAGTTCGAGGGCCTGGCTGACCGAGTCGATGACCACCTGGTCCTTGAGCCGGAAGGTGCCCAGGCCGAGCAGGGGAATAGTCATGGAGTGCGTCCTCTTGTGTGGGATGTAATGCGGTGAGGCGCAGTATCGGACAGCGCACGGCGCTGAAAAACACCGCCCGCGGCACAACTTTTTTGAGCGTGCGGCACGAATCGCCCTGGCGGTGGTAGCCTTGCAGGGTCATCCGCAACGGACCCGCCCATGGCCGCGCACAAGCACAGCATTCGCCAACGCAATGTCGACAGCATCCTGCTGGCAGCAGAAAAGGTCTTTGCCGAGAAGGGCTTCGCCGGCACGGCCATGGCCGACATCGCCGAGGCCGCCGCGCTGCCGCGCAGCAACGTGCACTATTACTTCAGCACCAAGGCCGAGCTGTACCAGGCGGTGCTGTTCGGCTTGCTGGAAGTGTGGAAGCAGGACGCCCTGTGCTTCGAGCTCTACGATGACCCGCGCATCGTGCTCAGCACCTATATCCGCGCCAAGATGAACCATTCCTGGACCCGCCCGCACGGTTCCAAGGTGTGGGCGAACGAGATCATCCATGGTGCGCCGCACCTGGGGGCGGCGCTGGATGACAGCCTGTACGGATGGGCCAAGCTCAAGGAGGGCAAGATTCGCCAGTGGGTCGAGGACGGGCGGATTCTGCCGGTGGAGCCCTCGGGGCTGCTGTACATGATCTGGGCCTCGACCCAGCACTACGCCGACTTCAGCCACCAGGTGAACCTGCTCAACGCGCACCAGCCGCTGAGCGAACCGCAGTTCGAGCGGGCGTTGCAAACGGTGACCAGTGTGATACTGCGCGGGATCGGGCTGGAGCCCTGAGGCTGTACCGGCCTTTTCGCCGGCAAGGCCGGCTCCCACAGGGCCACACATGACCTGTAGGAGCCGGCGTTGCCGGCGAAGGCGCCAACACGGTCGCCTCAGCGTGCGGTGAGGTGCATCGCCAGCTGAACCAGCCCTATCAGCACCAGGATGAACACCAGCGTGAAGGCCGTGCCCAGCGCAATGAAGTGCGCGGGCTTGCCGTGGGTGAAGTCGCGGGCGCGGTTCTTGCCGGTCTGCACGCCAAAGGCTGCAGCCAGCACGCTGTGCAGCATTTGCCAGAAGGTCGGCGGTTTGTGTTCGGCCGGGTCTTCCATGATCTGCTCCTGTAAAAGGCTTCAGCTCAGTGTAGACCCTTACCTCACCAGCGCTTAGTTGTCGTACCCCAGGTTGGGCGCCAGCCAGCGCTCGGTTACCGCCAGGTCCTGCCCCTTGCGCGCGGTGTAGCTCTGGACCTGGTCCTTGTCGACCTTGCCCACGGCAAAGTACTGCGCCTGCGGGTGGGCAAAGTACCAGCCGCTGACCGCCGCCGCCGGGAACATCGCGAAGTGCTCGGTGAGGAACACGCCGCTCGGGCCGGTCTCGCCGATCGCCGTGCCGTCGAGCAGGCGGAACAGGGTTTCCTTCTCGGTGTGGTCCGGGCACGCCGGGTAGCCCGGGGCAGGGCGGATACCCGCGTACTGCTCCTTGATCAGCGCCTCGTTGTCCAGGTGCTCGTCCTTGGCATAGCCCCAGTACTCCTTGCGCACCTGCTCGTGCAGCCACTCGGCGCAGGCCTCGGCCAGGCGGTCGGCCAGGGCCTTGACCATGATCGAGCTGTAGTCGTCGCCCTTGTCCTGGTAGGCCTTGGCCACTTCCTCGGCGCCGATGCCGGCGGTGGTGATGAAGCCGCCCACGTAGTCGGTGATGCCGCTGTCCTTGGGCGCCACGAAGTCGGCCAGGCAGAAATTGGGCTTGCTGTCGGGCTTGATCGTCTGCTGGCGCAGATGGTGCAGCAGGGCCAGGGGCTGGCCGTCATCGCCGTACACCTCGATGTCGTCGTGCGCCACCTGGTTGGCCGGCCAGAAGCCGAATACCGCGCGGGCACTGATCAGCTTCTCGTCGATCAGCTTGGCCAGCATTTCCTGTGCATCGGCGAACAGGGCGGTGGCCGCTTCGCCCACCACCTCGTCGTTGAGGATGCGCGGGTACTTGCCAGCCAGGTCCCAGGAGATGAAGAACGGCGTCCAGTCGATGTACTCGGCCAGCACCTTGAGGTCGATGTTCTCCAGCACGCGGGTACCGGTAAAGGTCGGTGCCACCGGCTGGTAGGCAGACCAGTCGTATTTCGGCTTGGCCTCGATCGACTGCGCATAGCTCAGGCGCTCGGTGCGCGCGCTGCGGTTGGCGGTGCGTTCGCGCACCTCCACGTAGTCCTCGCGGGTCTTGTGCACGAAGGCCGGCTTGAGCTCTTTGGACAGCAACTGCGTGGCCACGCCCACCGCACGCGAGGCGTCGGTCACGTAGACCACCGCGTCGTTGCTGTACTTGGGCTCGATCTTCACCGCGGTATGCGCCTTGGAGGTGGTTGCCCCCCCGATCATCAGCGGCAGGTGGAAGTCCTGGCGCTGCATCTCGCGGGCCACGTGCACCATTTCGTCCAGCGACGGTGTGATCAGCCCCGACAGGCCGATGATGTCGCACTTCTGCTCGCGCGCCACCTGCAGGATCTTCTCGGCCGGCACCATCACGCCCAGGTCGACGATGTCGTAGCCGTTGCAGCCGAGCACCACGCCGACGATGTTCTTGCCGATGTCGTGCACGTCGCCCTTGACCGTGGCCATCAGGATCTTGCCCTTGGCCTCGGGCTTGTCGCCTTTTTCCAGTTCGATGAACGGGATCAGGTGAGCCACCGCCTGCTTCATCACCCGCGCCGACTTGACCACCTGGGGCAGGAACATCTTGCCTGCACCGAACAGGTCGCCCACCACGTTCATGCCGCTCATCAGCGGCCCCTCGATCACCTCGATGGGGCGCGCGCACTGCTGGCGGCACTCCTCGGTGTCCTCGACGATGAACGCGGTGATGCCCTTGACCAGGGCGTGCTCGAGGCGCTTGTCCACCGGCAGCGAACGCCACTCCTCGTTCTCGACCTCCTTGACCGCGCCGCCGCCCTTGTAGTCGTCGGCAATCGCCAGCAGCGCATCGGTGCCGTCGGGGGTGCGGTTGAGCACCACGTCCTCGACCTTCTCGCGCAGCAGCGCCGGGATCTCGTCGTAGATCTCCAGCTGGCCGGCGTTGACGATGCCCATGGTCAGGCCGTTCTGGATCGCGTGGTAGAGGAACACCGAGTGGATCGCCTCGCGCACCGGGTTGTTGCCTCGGAACGAGAACGACACGTTGGATACCCCGCCGGAGGTCAGTGCATACGGCAGGTGGTCGCGGATGTAGGCACAGGCCTCGATGAAGTCCACCGCGTAGTTGTTGTGTTCCTCGATGCCGGTGGCCACGGCGAAGATGTTCGGGTCGAAGATGATGTCTTCGGGCGGGAAGCCCACCTCATCGACCAGGATGTCGTAGCTGCGCTTGCAGATCTCGCGCTTGCGGGCGGCGGTATCGGCCTGGCCGACCTCGTCGAAGGCCATCACCACCACGGCGGCGCCGTAGCGCTTGCACAGGCGGGCATGGTGCTTGAACGCCTCGACGCCTTCCTTCATCGAGATCGAGTTGACGATGCCCTTGCCCTGGATGCACTTGAGGCCGGCCTCGATCACTTCCCACTTGGAGGAGTCGATCATGATCGGCACCCGGGAGATGTCGGGTTCGCCGGCGATCAGGTTGAGGAACTTGACCATGGCCGCCTGGGAATCGAGCATCCCTTCGTCCATGTTGATGTCGATCACCTGGGCGCCGGCCTCGACCTGCTGCAGCGCCACTTCCAGCGCCTCGGTGTAGTTCTCTTCACGGATCAGCCGCGCGAAGCGGGCGGAACCTGTGATGTTGGTGCGTTCGCCGACGTTGACGAACAGCGAGCTGCGGTCGATGGTGAACGGCTCCAGGCCCGACAGGCGGCAGGCCCTGGGAATCTCGGGGATCGCCCGTGGCGGGTACTTGGCCACTGCCTCGGCGATGGCCTGGATATGCCCCGGGGTGGTGCCGCAGCAACCGCCGATGATGTTCAGAAAACCACTGGCGGCGAACTCTTCGATCACCGCGGCGGTTTCGGCCGGGGTCTCGTCGTACTCGCCGAAGGCGTTCGGCAGGCCGGCGTTGGGGTGCGCCGAAACGTGGGTGCCGGCCTTGTTCGACAGCTCTTCGAGGTAGGGGCGCAGGTCCTTGGCGCCCAGTGCGCAGTTCAGGCCCACCGAGATCGGGTTGGCGTGGCGTACCGAGTTCCAGAACGCCTCGGTGGTCTGGCCCGAGAGGGTACGGCCCGAGGCGTCGGTGATGGTGCCCGAGATCATGATCGGCAGCTCGATGCCGTCGTCCTCGAACACCTGCTGCACGGCGAAGATCGCCGCCTTGGCATTGAGGGTGTCGAAGATGGTCTCGATCAGGATCAGGTCGGCGCCGCCCTCGATCAGGCCGCGGGTGGCCTCGATGTAGTTTTCCACCAGCAGGTCGAAGGTGACGTTGCGGTAGCCGGGGTCGTTGACATCCGGGGAGATCGAGCAGGTCCGGCTGGTGGGGCCCAGCACCCCGGCGACGAAGCGCGGCTTGTCGGGGGTCTCGAGGGTCTTGGCATCGGCCACCTGGCGGGCGATGCGCGCACCTTCCACGTTGAGTTCGTACACCAGCGATTCCATGCCGTAGTCGGCCTGGGATACCTGGGTGGCGTTGAAGGTGTTGGTTTCGAGGATGTCGGCGCCGGCATCCAGGTAGGCTTTCTCGATGGCCGCGATCACGTCGGGGCGCGAAAGCAGCAGCAGGTCGTTGTTACCCTTGACGTCGCTAGGCCAGTCGGCAAAGCGCGTGCCACGATAGTCGTGTTCCTCCAGGCGGTAGCTTTGGATCATAGTACCCATGCCGCCATCGAGGATCAGTATGCGCTCTTTGAGGGCTTGCTGAAGTGCTTGGTAACGGGCGCTGCGGTCAGACATAGGACTACCTGGTCGGGCAAATACAAAAGTTGCGGAATAATAACAAACCTGCGCGGTTTTTAGGCGTGTTGCCGGTTTGCATGAATTTGATTCATGTTGGCACGCTGCCGCCACCGGTAGAATCGTGAAGCTATCAATACCCAGGACATTCGGCACATGGTGCATCGTTTACTTGCCGGCGCCTTCGCACTGCTCATCAGCGGCGCGGCGCTCGGACAAGCCCCCGTCACAAGCCCGGCTATTTCCTATACCCGGGACATCCAACCGATCTTCACCGAGAAGTGCGTTGCCTGCCATGCCTGCAACGACGCGGCCTGCCAGCTGAACCTGGGCAGTGCCGAGGGCGCCGCGCGCGGTGCCTCCAAGGTGCCTGTGTATCAGGGCGACCGCAGTACGGCGGTCGCGCCGACCCGGCTGTTCTACGACGCGCACAGCGTCGAGGCCTGGCAGCGCAAGGGCTTCAGTTCGGTGCTCGACAGCCAGGGCAGCCAGGCCGCGCTGATGGCGCGCATGCTCGAGCTGGGCCACAACACGCCGCTCACCCCCAACGCCAAGCTGCCCGAGGAGATCGTGCTGGGGCTCAACCGCAACAACATGTGCCCGCTGCCCGGCGAGTTCGACGCCTACGCCGGCGCCCACCCCAGGGAGGGCATGCCGCTGGCCGTCACCGGCCTTACCGATGCCGAGTACCAGACCCTGCAGCGCTGGTTCGCCGCCGGTGCGCCGGTGGAGTACAACCCGATCCAGCCAAGTGCCAGCGAGGCCGCGCAGATCACCGAATGGGAGGCGCTGCTCAACCGCCCCGGGTCCACCGAGGCGCTGGTGGGGCGCTGGCTGTACGAGCACCTGTTCCTGGCGCACATCTACTTTGTCGGCGGCGAGCAGGGCCACTTCTTCCAGTGGGTGCGCTCGCGCACGCCCAGCGGCCAGCCGATCGACCTGATCGCCACACGCCGCCCCAACGATCCGCCCGGCACCGACTTCTACTACCGCCTGATGCCCGTGCAGGGCGTGATCGTGCACAAGACCCACATCACCTACCCGATGGGGCCGAACAAGCTCAAGCGCGTCAAGCAGCTGTTCTACAGCGGCGACTGGCATGCCACGGCCTTGCCCGGCTACGGCCCGCGCCACCGCGCCAACCCGTTCGAGACCTTCGAGGCGATCCCGGCGATAGCGCGCTACCAGTTCATGCTCGATAACGCCGAGTACTTCGTGCGCACCTTCATTCGCGGCCCGGTATGCCGTGGGCAGATCGCCACCGACGTGATCCGCGACAACTTCTGGACCCTGTTCCAGGAGCCGGCACACGACCGCTACATCACCGATGCCGAGTACCGCGGCAAGGCCACGCCACTGCTGGCGATGCCCGGTCAGATCGACGACGTGGGCAGCATCCTGACCCTGTGGCACGCCTACCGCGACAAGCGCAACGAGTACGAAAAACTGCGCCGCGACGCCTATGCCGACCTGCCGCCACCGAGCTGGTCGAGCCTGTGGGCCGGCAACGACAACGCCTTGCTGACCATCTTCCGCCACTTCGACAGCGCCTCGGTGAGCAAGGGCCTGATCGGCGATGTGCCCAAGACCCTGTGGCTGTTCGACTACCCGCTGTTCGAGCGCACCTATTACCAGCTGGCGGTGAATTTCGACGTGTACGGCAACGTCTCGCACCAGGCGCAGACGCGCCTGTACTTCGACCTGATCCGCAACGGGGCCGAGGTCAACTTCCTGCGCCTGATGCCGGCCAAGCAGCGCAGCGACATCCTCGGCGACTGGTACCAGAACAGCGGCAAGGTCAAGATGTGGCTGGACTACGAGGCGATCGACAGCAAGACCCCGACCGCCCTCAAGCTCGACCCGCGCGACCCCAAGCGCGACTTCGGCCTCAAGCTGGTGGAGCGCACCGGCAGCCTGAACGCCGCGCCCGACCCGATCAACCGCTGCCAGGGCGCGTACTGCTCGCTGCCCGGCAGCGAGGAGTTCCGTGACGTGGAGCAGGCCCTGAGCCGGCTGGCCTCGCGCCCGGCGGCCGGGCTCAAGGTGATCGGCCAGCTGCCCGAGGCGACCATGCTGCGCATCGAAGGGCAGGGCGGCCAGCGCAAGGTCTACAGCCTGCTGCGCAACCGCGCCCACAGCAACGTGGCCTTCATGCTCGGCGAGGCCTACCGCTACCAGCCGGGGCTGGACACCCTGACCCTCTACCCGGGGGTGATGAGCAGCTACCCCAACTTCATGTTCAACATTCCGGCCAGCGACGTGCCCGAGTGGGTCGAGGACATGGAGGCGGCGCGGGACGATCCGGCCCGCTTCGAGCGCATCGTCATGCGCTGGGGCGTGCGCCGCAGCCACCCGCAGTTCTGGCAGTACTTTCATGACCTGAGCCGCTACATCCAGCAGACCGATCCGGTGGAGGCCGGCGTGCTCGACATGAACCGCTACGAGAACCTCTGAAGCAACCGCCGGGCAGATCGGGCTGATCTTTCCCGGCCTTTCGTAGTCCCACCCGCAAGCGGTCCCGATTTGTGCGGGGCCAGGGTGGGGTAACGAGAGACGGGAATCGACATGCTGTTTTCGCTTCAGGCATTGAGGGCGCTCGCCGCCTGGGTGGTGGTCTGTCACCACTTCATGCAGATCTTCTTCGACTTCAAGGCCAGCGGCCCGGTAGGGCAGTTTCTGGCCGATCGCGGTGCGGTCGGGGTGGACATCTTCTTCGTCATCAGCGGGCTGGTGATCTACCTCTCGACCCGCGACAAACCCATGGCGCCCCGGCGCTTTCTGCTCAACCGGGTGCTGCGCATCGTGCCGGCCTACTGGTTCTATACCGGCCTGATGGCGCTGCTGCTGGTGGTGGCCAGCCAGTGGATGCCGCACCAGACCCTGGAGCTGTCGCACCTGCTGCTGTCGCTGCTGTTCATTCCGGCGGAAAACCCCGGCGGCTACGGCCTGTACCCCACGCTCAACGTGGGCTGGACGCTGAACTACGAGATGTTCTTCTACCTGCTGTTCTCGCTGGTGTTCCTGGTGCGCCAGCGCCATCACCTGTGGCTGGTGGCGCTGGCGCTGTTCGCGGTCAGCGAGGTGCTCACCGGCCTGGGCGTGCTGGGGCGGTTCTACAGCAACAACATCATCTACGAGTTCCTGCTGGGCGTAGCCATCGGCGTGCTCTACCGGCGCGGCTGGATTGCCCAGGGGCTGTGGCTGCCGTTGCTGACCCTGGCGGCCGCATCGGTGGCGATCTACCGCCTGGATGCCTCGTCACGCCTGCTGCACTGGGGCCTGCCGAGTGCGCTGATCGTGCTGGCGTGCATCTCGCTGGAGCCGTATTTCAAGGGCAACCGGGTGCTCAAGGCACTGGGCGACTGCTCCTATTCGGTGTACCTGATCCATGTGCTGGTGCTGTACGGCGGCTGGTTTGCCAGCGAGCGTCTGGGGCTCAACCCCTACCTGGTGTTCGCGCTGTGCGTGCCGCTGATCGGCGGGGCGTCGTGGGCCAGTTACCGCTGGTTGGAAAAGGGCCTGTACCGGCGCATGAGCGGCTGGTTCGAGGCGCGTCTGGGCCCGGCGGTGCCGGTGGTACTTTCCCGACAGAATTACTAGGACTTTGTTCGCCGGCCGTGTTGGCGTAAACTGCGCACAAGTCTGTGAGGAACTTACATGAGCGCCATAACGATTACCGACGCCGCGCACGATTACCTGGCCGATCTGCTGGAAAAGCAGAATACCCCAGGCATTGGCATCCGCATTTTCATTACCCAGCCGGGTACGAACTACGCCGAAACCTGCATTGCCTACTGCAAGCCAGGTGAAGAAAAGCCGGAAGACGAAGCGGTGGGGCTCAAGTCCTTCACCGCCTACCTGGATGCGGTCAGCATCCCGTTTCTGGAAGATGCGGTGGTGGACTATGCCACCGACCGCATGGGCGGCCAGCTGACCATCAAGGCGCCGAACGCCAAGGTGCCGATGGTCAATGCCGACAGCCCGATCAACGAGCGCATCAACTACTACCTGCAAACCGAGATCAACCCGGGGCTGGCCAGCCACGGCGGTCAGGTCAACCTGATCGAAGTGGTCGAGGACGGCATTGCGGTGCTGCAGTTCGGCGGTGGTTGCCAGGGTTGCGGCCAGGCCGACGTGACCTTGCGCGAAGGCATCGAGCGCACCTTGCTCGAACGCATTCCGGAGCTCAAGGGCGTGCGGGACGTGACCGACCATTCGCAGAAAGAAAACGCCTACTACTGACAGTTATGCCCAATCGCGGGTCAAGCCCGCTCCCACAAGGATCACCGTAGCCGTTGTGGGAGCGGGCTTGACCCGCGAAAGGGCCTTCCGGGCTTCAGATCACTGCGCGATGGTCTTGATCGACACCCCGCGCTCCACTGGCGTGGAGCGCCCGTAGATGTCTTCGAAACGCTCGATGTCGTCCTCGCCCAGGTAGCTGCCCGACTGCACCTCGATGATCTCCAGCGGGATCTTGCCCGGGTTGCGCAGGCGGTGCACCGAGGCGATCGGGATGTACGTGGACTGGTTCTCGCACAGCAGGAACACGTTCTCGTCGCACGTCACCTCGGCCGTGCCCGACACCACGATCCAGTGCTCGGCACGGTGGTGGTGCATCTGCAGCGACAGGCTGGCGCCGGGTTTTACCGTGATGTGCTTGACCTGGAAGCGCCCGCCCATGTCCACCGAGTCATACGAGCCCCACGGGCGGTACACCTCGCAGTGGTTCTGGGTTTCGTTGCGGCCCTGGGCGTCCAGGGTGTTGACCATCTGCTTGACCCCCTGAACCTTGTCCTTGTGCGCGATCATCATGGCGTCCTTGGTCTCGACCACCACGATGTTCTCCAGGCCGATCACCGATACCAGCTTGCCGTTGCCGTGGATCATGCAGTTGTGGCTGTCCTGCACCACCACGTCGCCCTTGGTCACGTTGCCGTTGGTGTCCTTCTCGTGCACGTCCCACAGCGACGACCAGCAGCCCACATCGCTCCAGCCCGCACTCAGCGGCACCACGCAGGCGCGCTGGGTCTTTTCCATCACCGCGTAGTCGATGGAGTTGTCCGGGCAGCAGGCGAAGGTGGCCTCGTCGATGCTGATGCTGTCGCCGTCTTCCAGGCTGCGCTCCAGGGTCAGCAGGCAGGTGTCGTAGATGTCGGGGTCGTGCTTTTTCAGCTCTTCGAGGAAGCGGCTGGCGCGGAACAGGAACATGCCGCTGTTCCAGTAGTAGCCGCCACTTTTGACGAACTCGGTGGCGCGTTTTTCGTCCGGTTTTTCAACGAACTGTGCCACGCGGCTGATGCCTTCGGGAAGCAGGGCGTCCTGGCTCGACTTGATGTAGCCGTAGCCGGTTTCCGGCTTGGTCGCCGGCACCCCGAACAGCACCATTTCGCCGCGTTCGGCGGCCACCGTGGCCAGGGCCAGGGCGCGTTGCAGGGCCTTCTGGTCGTCCAGCACGTGGTCGGCCGGCAGCACCAGCATCAGCTCGTCGCGGCCTTCGTTGACCAGTTTCATGGCCGTGAGCGCCACGGCCGGCGCGGTGTTGCGCCCGAACGGTTCCATCAGGATCGCCTGGGTGTCCAGGTTCAGGTTGGCCAACTGCTCGTTGACGATGAAACGGTGGTCCTTGTTGCACACCACGATGGGCGCGTCCATGCCGTCGAACACCAGGCGCGACAGGGTTTGCTGGAACAGCGTGTGTTCACCGGTCAGGGCCAGGAACTGCTTGGGGAATTGCTTGCGCGACAGGGGCCACAGACGCGAGCCGCTACCACCGGACAGGATGACTGGAATCATGGGTAATCTCCGAACGTTGAAAGGGGCAGTTGATTAACGGGTGGACACAGGGCGCTTGACCCAGACCGGCGACAGGTTGCTGCCACTGCCGGTCACATACAGCACGGCCGCTTCGCCACGTTCGAGCGCAACGGGCTTGAGGTCGCTGACTTTCTTGTCGCCTTCATACAGCGCCAGGCTGACCTTGACCGGGTTGATCTCGCGCTCGCCGCGCGCCTTGGCCGCCACCGGCTTGACCACTTCGGTCTTGCCATCGGCGGTCTTCAGGGTCAGGGCCTGGTCGCTCAGGTTCTGCACGCGTACCAGGGATTTCTGCTTGTTCTTGAACGGCGGTTCCTCGACCAGTTGCGGCTGGCCGCTGCCGTGGTTGACCAGGGTGTAGTAGTGATCGCCCGCCAGCTTGACCGGTACGGTCTGGCTGCCGACCTTGGCGCTGTAGTCGCCCTGGGGCATGAAGCTGAAATCGCTGCTGCCCTGGGCGGCCACTTCGCTGATCTGGGTGTTGCCGACACTGGCGGCCACCGGCTGGTTGCCGGCGTTGTACAGGCGCACGAAGGTCGAGCCCTTGGGCGCGCTGGGGCCATACAGTGCGGCGTCGGCGCCGGCCCAGGCCTGCAGCGAGAGCAGGCTCATGCCGGCGGTCAGGGCGAATGCTTTGGCAATGCGGTGCTTGGTGGTCATGTGCAGTTCCTCTCAGTGTTGCGTCCGATTGGACGACAGGGCCATGTCTTGATTGGCGGTTCGGGTTTGCTTCAGCTGGGCGATCCACTGCGGATCGAAGGCGCTGAGGTCGTTTTTCATTGGCAGATAACGTTCCGGGAACTCCCATACCAGCACCTGTGGGGCGCTGGTCTTGAAGGCGTCGGTCTGCAGGTACTTGAGCATCGGCAGCAGCGGGCCATGGCCGTCCTCGGCGTAATTGACCACGTCACTGCGCAGCGCCTGCTGCAACGCACCGAGGAAGTTCCAGTGCGGGTTGGCGCTGTAGCTGGTGCCGATCAGCGCCACGGGGATCTCGTTGTCGGCAAACAGCGCGTCGTCGCTGTCGGCCTGGTCCTGGGCCCGGGCAGGGCGGGTGGTGCGTTGCTGCAGGCTGTCCGGGGCCGGCAGCAGGTGGCTGAACAACGGGTCCAGCGGCAGGAAGTTGGTGAGGTCGCCCTTGTACGGTGTGGCGGCTTTGGCTTCGGTGACGAACTGCTGCGGCGTGCCGCTGAGCAGGGTCTGGCGGGCCACGGCTTCGGCCAGGTGGCGTGCCACCACCTCGGCGCCCAGTGGTGTCCAGTGGGTGTCGGTGCGCAGGAACACCTGGCCCTGGGCCTTGGCCGCCTGCAGCGGGCCGAGCAGGTCCGGGGCGAACACGCCGGCCTGGCGCGCCTTGGCATGGAACTGGTTGTACAGGTCGGCATGCAGGCTGGCGGGCGTCTGCTCACCGATGTACTCCGGGTACAGGCGGGCCTTGGCCGGAATGATCGCCAGCACCAGTTGCACACCGTGCTGCTTGAGGGTGTCGCGCACGCCGCGGATCAGTGCGAGGTTCTCGGCCTCGAACTGTTCGCTGCCGGCCACCGGCTTGAACTCTTCATCGCTGAACAGCCATTGCTCGCGGCCCAGCACCACACCCGGGCGGCCTTCGTTGAACAGTTTGAAGTCCAGCGCCGCCCAGAGGTTGGTGCCCAGGCGCTTGATCGGGAACTGCGCGTCGTAGTGGGTTTCGGCGGCCTTGGCCAGCTTGCCGTCGAGCAGGGACATCTGCGCGGTACGCTGGAAACTGCCCAGGCCCCCCAGCGACCAGATGCCCAGGCCCAGCAGCAGGGCCATGAACAGCACGGCGTAGAGTTTGCGTAATGATCGGGTCATGGTCGGCTCGCTCAGAACTGGAAGTAGAGGAACGGCGAGTAGCTTTGCGCCGAGAGTTTGAGGATCGAGGCCACGAACAGCAGCAGCACCAGCGCGCGGGTCATGTACAGGCCCCAGTCCAGGCTCACGCTGCCGTCGCCATGCACGGCCACCGGGCTGGCCTTGGCCGTGGGCTTGGCATTGCGGTAGAAGTCGCGCAGGCCGAAGAACGCCAGGCTCAGGTAGGCGATCACCAGGGTGGCCACTTGCAGGCCGGTGAGGCTGGCGCGGTTGAGTTCCGACAGCTGCCATTCACCGAAGCTGAACATGGCGCCGTACATGCGTGCGGCCACGTGCAGGTTTTCGGCGCGGAAGATCACCCAGCCCATCACCACCAGCAGGAAGGTGAAGGCCCACTTGACCGGGTTGAAGCGCTGCGGGTTGGTGTCCAGGCCCAGTGCGCGCTCGATCGCCAGCCACATGCCGTGCCAGGCGCCCCAGATGATGTAGGTGAAGTTGGCGCCGTGCCACAGGCCGCCCAGCAGCATGGTCAGGAACAGGTTGCGGTAGGTGGCGAAGGTGCCGCCGCGGTTGCCGCCCAGGGTGATGTACAGGTAGTCGCGCAGCCAGGTGGACAGGCTGATGTGCCAGCGCCGCCAGAACTCGGTGATCGACTGGCTGATGTAGGGCTGCTTGAAGTTCTCCATGAAGCGAAAGCCCATCATCAGGCCCAGGCCGATGGCCATGTCGCTGTAGCCGGAGAAGTCGAAGTACAGCTGCGCGGTGTAGGCCAGTGCGCCCAGCCAGGCGTCGCCGGTGGTCGGGTTCTGCAGGGCGAAGCAGTGGTCGGCGACCACCGCCAGGGTGTCGGCGATGAATACCTTCTTGATGAAGCCCTGCATGAACCGCGTGCAGCCTTCGGAGAACTTGTCCAGGGTGTGGGTGCGGTGGTTGAACTGGTCGGCCAGGTCGCGAAAGCGCAGCACGGGGCCGGCGATCAGGTGCGGGAAGATCGCCACGAACGCGGCGAAGTCGATCAGGTTGCGGGTGGCCGGGGTGTCGCCGCGGTACACGTCGATGATGTAGCTGATCGACTCGAAGATGTAGAACGAGATGCCGATGGGCAACAGGATGTGGGTGAGGATGAACGGCTCCAGGCCGTACGAGGTCATGATCGCGTTGATGCTGTCGACGCCGAAGTTGGCGTACTTGAAGTAGCCCAGGATACCCAGGTCGACCACCACCCCCAGCAGCAGCCAGCGCTGGGCCGGCTTGGTGCGCACGCCGGCGGCGCCCACCTTGAGGCCGATCCAGTAGTTCCACAGGGTGACCGCGGCGAACAGCGCCAGGAAGTCCACCCGCCACCAGGCGTAGAACACGTAGCTGGCCAGCAGCAGCAGGGCGTTGCGGTAGCGTTGCCCGCTCAGGTAGTACAGGCCGAGAAAGATCGGCAGGAACAGGAACAGGAACACATTGGACGAGAACACCATCCCGATCTCTCCTTGTCGTTATCCACAATCGGGGCAGCAGCCCCCCAAACCCCCCGCTGAAATTGCGGGGGAACCAGATCAAACGCATCGCGGGTCAAGCCCGCTCCCACAGGGATTGCGGTCGTTGCTACTTCTTCTGTTCTGCCTGCGGGTCGTAGACGCGCGTCAGGTCGCCGCCCAGGCGGAAACTCTTGAACGGCTGCATCGCGTGCTTGCGCTTGAGCGCATCGGCGTCGCACTGGTACAGGCTGCACCACGGCTCAAGCCAGGCGTATTTGCTGTCGATCTTCAGATCGTCCATGTCCTGCTTCTGGCCATTGCGCGCCTTGAACGCACTCGGGTCTCTGGCCCCGGACAACACCCGCTCGCCCAGGCGCTTGAGCGCGCCGTTGTTTTCCGGGCGCAGGTCCACGCCGTTGGCCTGGGCGAAGCTGGCGATCATCGACAGCGGCGGCAGTGCGTAGTTGTGGTACGCCAGGGCGCGCTGCTTGCGCTTCATCTCGTTGGGCAGAAAGCCCTGCGCATCGACCTGGTTGGCACCCACGCGGTACTCCTTCACGGCCCAGTCGAACAGGTCGCGGCGATCGGTCGCCACCGCCGTGGCCATCACCGACCAGGCGGCCCAGTACGAGTGGTTGTTGATCTTTTCCAGCGGCAGGTCGCTCCAGTCCTTGACCGTCTGCTCGGCCAGGCGCGCGAACCATTTCTCGATCTGTTCGGCCTGGGCCTGGTGCGCCGCCAGTGGCTGTGCGTTGGAGAACTTCAGGCGCAGGTATGCCGAGCTCAGGCTGCCCAGCGCCCATTTGCGCATCGACTTGCCGGTGTGGTTGTAGTCGGTGGACATCAGCGCATCGGCCTGCGCCCAGGTGCCCAGCCACTGCAGGGTGCAGTCCAGCTGCTGCGGGCGGCCGTCGCGCATGTACTGCATCACCTGCTTGCTGACCCCGCGCTCCAGCGTGGTGATGCTGGCGGTGGAATCGCGAAAGGCCTGTTCGGATGCCTTGTTCAGCGTCGCGCGGGCCTTGTCCGAGCCTTCGTACTTGCTGCGAAACTGCAGCGCGCCGGTGTAGGGCTTGGGCACGGCCTCACAGGTGAAGTCGTTGGGGCTGGTCTTGGGTTTCTCGATGCCGGCGTAGTAGCCCTGCGGCGGGACCAGCCCGCCGGCCTGCACCGCCGGGCCGAACAGGGCCAGGGCGAGCAGGGCGGGGGTGGCAAGGGTGCGGATGGATGTCATGTGCGCCTCACAGGCCGGCCTGGGCAGCATGCTGCCCGGCGCCGGCGATCGGGTTGCGTGTACACAGCCTGGCCTGGACCTTCTGGCTGCCGCTTTCGGGACCCTGCACTTCCACCGCGAGCAAGGTCTGGTTGGCCCAGTCCTCGTCCTCGCGCAGTTGGAAGGCGAAGCGTCCGTCGGTGTCGGAGGTTTCGGGTTTTTCGATCTTCAGGTCCTCGTGACGACCATTGAGGTACCACAGGGTGGCCTGCAAGGTCTTGACCGACTTGTCTTCGAACTGGATGTCCAGTTGATGACGGCCGTTGACCAGGTTCTTGATCACGCCGTTCTTGCCATTGACCAGCAGCTCGTTGGTGCCCGGCTTGAGCGAGGTGCTGACGCTCATCTGCGCAGGCTTGCCTTCGCAGCCGTTGTCGAGCAGGGCGAGCATCTGGCGCCAGATGGTTTCCTGGTCCAGGCGGTACAGCGGCGAGAACTCCCACACCAGGATCTTGGGCGGGTTGTTCTGGAACTCCTCGCTGCCCAGGTACTGGATCATCGAACCTTCCAGGCCGCCACCGGGGAACGCGACGTTGAGCACGTCGGCGCCGATGTACTGCTGCAGAAAACCCGAGAAGTTGTAGTTCTTGCCGCTGTGGCTGGTGCCCACCAGGGTGATCTGCGGGTTGCCCGAGTCGCCGAACAGGTCGTCGCCGCCACTCTCGCCCTTGGGCTCGGTGACGAACTGGTCCATGTACTGCACCGCGTAGCTGGTGCCGCACAGTTGGCCGGCGACGTTGTGCAGGGTGCCGGTCTTGCCCATGCGGCCGGACGGGTGGCTTTCGAATTCACGCCGCGGGATGTCGGCGAAGGCCGGCATGCTGTGCACGGTGTCGGCCACGATTTTTGCCGCACGCTCGGCGCCATAGGGCGTCCAGTGCTGGTCGCCGCGGAAGTAGAAGTCCTTGCCCTGCTGCGCGGCCGGCAACTGTTCGTTGGTCAGCGGCGACAGGTCGGGCACGTTGTAGCCCATTTGGGCGAAGCGCTTGAGCATGGCCTGGTAGTTGCGCAGGGCCTTCTCGTAGTTGAACGCGGCCTTGTCGGCCGGGTTGAGCATGTTGCGGTTCACCAGGCCACGGGTGGGCTGGTACACCACCACCAGTTCCACGCCGCGCGCCTTGAACGCATCGTGCACCTGCTGCAGGCGTTTGTAGCCGGCCGGGGTGGTGCTGAATTCGGTGCGCAGGTCTTCGCGGGTACGGAAAAGCCAGTCGCCCTGGGCTTGCACCAGGGTGGTGAAGTTCTGCTGGTAGCGGGTGGTGTAGCGGCTGGCATCGTGGGCTTCGGGGCACAGTTGGCAGCACGGCTGGGCGGTGAAGCTGGGCGCCTGCACCTCGTCGGCACGCACGCCGTTGCTGATCGCCAGCAGCGCCGCACTCAGGCCAAGCAGTTTCATCAGGTGTGGGGTCATGTCAGGTTTCCTCAATCCGCCATGTCGGTCTGGCGTTCGACCGGGTCGATCAGTACGGCTTTGCCCTGGCGAACCATCAGGTCGAGAATCTCGTCCTGGCGATCGCCCAGCACCCCGGAGAAACTGATGCCGCTGGACTTGCTCGGGGCCAGCATCGACACCCGGTACAGCTCCACGCTCAGGGGCGAGTCGATCGACAGCGGGCCGCTGCCGTTGGCCGCCAGTTCACCGCCCACCACGATCAGCGACACCTTGGTGTCGAACGGGTCCAGGTCGATGTCGCGGTCGGTATCGGACAGGTCCTTGATGTGCCCGTACACGCCCACCAGGCCGTTGGCCATGGCGAGGTTTTCGTACAGGCGGATGTTCACGCTGTTGCGCACGCGGATGCCGTGGCGACGGTTGCTGATGACCTTGTTGCCCCAGATCAGGTTGTCGCCGCTTTCGTACAGGGTGATGCCGTCGGTGTGGTTGCGGTAGATCTCGTTGTAGGCGATCAGGTTGTTGACGCTGTTGCGGTCGATCACCACGCCCGAGAGCTTGTTGTCGTAGCTCTTGTTGTTGATGATCCAGCTGTCGTTGACCTCGCGCGAGACGATGATGCCGTGCTTCTTCTTGGTGCCATGCACGGTGTTGCCGGCGATGATCAGGCGGTGCGAACGGTCGTGGGGGTCGATGCCGTACACGATGTTGTCGCGGTAGGTGTTGTCCTTGACCACGAAGTCGCTGGTCTCGTAGCAGTAGAAGCCGTACCACATGTCGCTGAACTCGGAGCCGATGATCCAGCCGGTGGGTTCGGGGCGGCCCATCTGCTTGGCCATGTTGGGCGTGTACTGCGAAATGCTCACGCCGTAGGACTTGCTCTGGGCATAGCCGAAGCTGGCCATGCGGGTGTTGACGATGTAGGTCTCGGTGCCGCCCCACGAGAGCAGGAACGGGCGAAATTCCTTGGGTGTGCGGAAGGTCGCCGGGCCGTTGTCCTTTTCGCGCCAGCCGGTGACGCGGGTGTGGCTGACGAACAGCTTGCCGTCGTTGACGATGAACGCACCGCCTTCCTGGGACAGGCGCAGTTCCTTGACCTTGGCATCGATCTCGAGCACGCCCTTTTGCCCCACCACGATCGGCAGGCGCGACAGGTATACCCCCGGCGCGGTTTCACGCAGGTACTGGGCCGGCACGTGCTTGCTCAGCTCGGTGAAGTCGACATGCCCGTCATCGACGAAGATCGCCTGCGGGATGCCGTGCTGGCGGGCTACCCATTCGGCCATCTTGTTGTCGCCGCCGATGAACTCCTTGAGGGCGTCTTCCTGCAGCATGCGGCGTACCGTGACCTTGCCCTTGCGTGCACGCTGGATCTTGGCCTGCACCGCTTCGGCGGTGTAGCCGCTGAGGTCGGGCAGGGTCGGCGCCGGGATCTGCAACGGCTCGATCGGCGCGCTGCTGACGGTGTAGGTCTTGGCGTGCTGCAGCTCTTTGGCCGGGCTGGCCACGGGCAGGCCGTTGGCCAGGGCGATGCTGCTGGCCAGCAGCAGGCTGCCGGCGATCAGCGTGTTGAGCGGGTAAAGGTTCATGTCAATGCACTCCAGGCATCAGAAACGCCAGATCACGTCGATGAAGGCGCGGTGCATGTACGAGTCCGCTTCCTTGCCATAGGCGTCGCCTGGCTTGAACACCCCACCGCGAAAGCGCACCAGTGCCGACGGTTCGTCGATCGACTGGCTCAGCGCGGCCGGCAGCAGGCCCTGCTTGAAGTACTTGGTGACCACCAGGTCCATCTCCTGGCCGAGGTCTTTTTCGCCCTGGATCAGCGGGCGGTTGATGCCGTCATCATCGACCACGGCGTTGATGCCGCTGCTGCCGATGTTCTGCTTGCCGTCGACGCGCCAGAACTTGTGGTACACCAGGCTTGCGTCGTAGTCGTCGCGCAGTTGCCAGGAGGTGAACAGGGTGGCGGCCTGCAGGTTGCCCAGCTCGCCACGGAAGGCCTCGCCGAAGCGGTGCACACGCGAGCGGGTGCCGGTGAAGTTGGAGCGGTTGCTCTCAAGGCCGGTCTGTTCGAAGTTGCCCGAGCCGTCGCTGCCACCGCCGCCGCTGCCGCGGGCATAGGCCGCGCCGACCTGCCAGTTGGGGTCCAGGCGCAGGCGGATGCCCAGGTCGGTGGCCCAGGCGTTGACATCGCCGCTCTGCTTTTGCGTGGCCAGCTGGTCGCCGTTGGCCAGGGTGGTGGCGCTCAGGCGATCACGGTCGCCGGTGAGCCAGGTGACGCTGCCCCAGTAGTTGACGGTGTTCTGGTTGCGCCAGTTGTAGGCGTCGCTGTTGGCCTCAAGGCCCAGCCAGGTGAGGTCGCCGTTGCGGGTCTTGTCCAGCGGGTCGAGGGTCTCGCCCGGGTTCTTCAGCTTGCCGTCGTCGTGGGTGTGGTGCGCGCGCAGGCCGACCCAGTGGCCTGGGGTCCATTGCGCGGCCACGTCGCCGTAGACGTGCAGGCGGTCCTTGTCTTCGGGGGCCAGGTCGGTGAGGTCGGTGCGGTACTCGCTGAAACGCTGGGCCACGCCGGCGTTGGCGCGCAGCAGGGTGGTGTCGAAGGTCCAGTTCAGCGCCTCGATGTTGGTGTCGCGCCACATGCCGTCGTCGCTGCGCAGGCGCTGGCGGCCCAGGCGCAGTTGCTCGCCGGGGTAGGCGGTCAGGCCGCTGTAGCCGACCCAGAACTCGCGCATGGCCAGGTAGCTCTTGTCCTGCTCGCGGCCGCTGGCGCGGCGGGTTTCGACCTGGCTGTCGTCGTCGGCCTGGCGCAGGGTGTCGGTGTCGATGGTGTCGGTGGCGGTGACCGCCTGGCCCATGGCGTAGGCGCTCCAGTTGCCGCGCTCGCCATACACCCAGGGGCGCAGGTCCAGGCCCAGGCCGTTGACGTCGCCGCCGGAGCGGGTGCCCAGGTCGCGGTCATCCTCGGACTGGCCGGTGACTTTCACTTCCAGGCCGAAGTTCTTCTCGGCGGTCATCGCGGCCAGGGTCGGGCACGACCAGAGCAGGGCACAGCCCAGGCCCAGGCCGGCCTTCATCCACGGGTTGAGTGTCATAGGGATTCCTCGCCGTCTTGTTCGGTGGTGTCCTGCAGGGCCTGCATGGCCTGGGCGCCGGGGCCCTGACCCATGGCGCCACGGGCCTGGCGCTCCTGTTGCAACAGGCGCTGGGCCTGGGCCTTCTGCGGGGCGGATAGCTGCTGGTCGAGCTCGCCGGCCATCGCCGTCGATTGCTCGCTGGGGTTGGCCTGCGCCAGTTGCGCGAACACCCAGGCGTTGACCAGGTCCTGGCGAATGCCGCGACCTTCGCTGAACAGTTGGGCCAGCGCGTAGTCGGCGCTGAGCTGGCCACCACGGGCGGCGCGCAGCAGGTGATCGACGGCTTTCTGCGGTTCGACCTGGCCCAGATAGCCACGGCGGTAGAGCTGGCCGAGGTAGTAGTGGGCGCTGATTTCGCCGGCATCGGCGGCGGACTGCAGGTGCGTCTCGGCTTTTTTCGCGTCGGCCGGAACGGCCTTGCCTTCGTAGTAGAGGCGGCCCAGCAGCAGCTCGGCGCGCGGTTGTGCGGCCTCGCGGCCCTTGTCGATGTAGGCCAGCAACTGGTCGCTGTCGCCCAGCTCGGGGAAGCTGTAGAGCAGTTGCGCCAGGCTGACCCAGGACGCGGGGTTGCTCGGTGCGACCTGTTCGAGCAGGGCCTGGGCGGTTTTCTCGTCGGTCTGGCCCAGGCTGGGGTCGGCCAGTACGCGGGCCACGCTGTCGACCCGGCTGGCCGGTACCGCACCGCGGGCATAGGCGGCCTTGAGCTGGTCGATCAGCGCGGCCTGTTGTTCGGGCTGGGCACGCTTCTGGTACACGCTGGCCAGTTCCACATAGCAGATGTCGGTGCTGGCCAGTGCGGCCTTGCAGATACGTTCCACCTCGTCCAGGTGCTGGTCGTAGGTGTTCTGGGTACGGTACAGCAGCACCTGGGCCAGGCCCGCCTCGGGGTAGCCGGCGGCGCGCCATTGGTCGATCTGCTGCTGGGCATCGAGGTCGGGGAAACTCTGCGGGTATTGCAGGTAGAGCATGGCCAGCGGGATCAGGGTGTTGCTTTCGCCGGCGGCGAAGGCCTGCTTGAGCAGGCCCTGGGCCTCGTGGCGCTCGGCCTCGCTGCTGTCGGGCTTGGCCACCAGCAGACGGCCGAGGCGGGCCTGGGCGCGGGGCGAGGTGCGGGCGGCGGCGCGGTAGGTGGCCTCGGCCTGCCTGAGCTTGGCCGGGTCACCGGTTTCGACCTGGATATCGGCCAGGCCTACCTGGGCCTCGCTGTAGCCCAGGTCGGCGAGTTGCTGGTAGTTGCGCTCGGCCAGGGCGGTGTCGCCGCGCTTGAGGGCTTCGTTGGCCAGGCGCTGGTCGGGCAGGCCGGCGCAACCGGCCAGGCTGACGGCCAGGGCCAGTGCACCCATCGGTAGGAGCCGGCCTTGCCGGCGAAGGGGGCTGCACGATTCGCCGGCAAGGCCGGCTCCTACAGGGATCGCGGTGTGTTGGGTAGTCACCGGCATGTCCTCTTCAAAGCCCACGGGCCACGGCCTTGTCGATCAGCCAGTCCATCGACGGGCCCCGGTCGCTGTTGACCGACACCGGGCGCCCGGCCAGCTCGCTGGGCATCGGCGCATCCGGCTTGATCTGCACGCGAATGTCCGAAGACAGGTCGTCGCTGTTCTGGCTGGTGCTGCTGACGATGCGACCCTGGCGCACGTCGTCTTCGCCGGCCACCTGGAAGTTGACGCGGGTGCCGGGCTGCACTTCGTCGAACTGGCGGTAGCTGAAACGGGCTTCGATGATCGGGTTGGTGGTGCGCGGGATCAGCTGGAAGATCACTGCGCCCTTGCTCGCGTATTGCCCGTCATCCACCAGCTGCCTGGCCACCACGCAGTCGCACGGGCTGGTGAGGGTGCCGCTGAGCTGCTTGCCGAACAGTTCCTCGACCCGCGCCGGCTCCAGTTGCTGGTCGTCCAGGTGGCCCTTGAGCAGGTCGAGCATGCTGGTGTTGAACGAGGCCAGCGGCGCGCCCTTGACCACCGGGCCGTCCGCCTTCACCAGGCTCTGCACGGTGCCGTCGCGCGGCATGGTGACGTTGGTGGTGGGGACGCTGACCACCCCGGCCTCGGCATGGCTGACGAAGTACAGGCCGTACACCGACTTGGCGATGAAGCCGAACGCGGCCACGCCAACCACGAACACGCCGAGGCTGAAGGTGACCGCACGCAGGCGGCCGAAGGCGCTCAGGCCGCCGCCGGTGTCCTTCTGCTTGCGCGCCTTGGTGAAGTTGTCGCGTTGCAGGGTGCTGAGCACGTCGCCGATGCTGATCAGCTCGCCCGACAGGTGCGAGGTGATGATGTGGCGCAGGGTGGCGATGTCGCGCTGTTCCAGGTTCTGGAACTGCACGCCGGTACGACCGTCGGCGACGTTGTGCGAGCGCACCTGGAACTCGATGTCGATGGCCAGGCCCAGGTTGTCGACCACGAACTGCAGGCGGCCGCGCACCACTTCGCCGACCTTCAGCGGGTGGCGGGTGTAGAAGCTCAGGCCACCGGCCGAGAGGTCCTCGACCTTGACTTCGAGGGTCTCGCGGTTGGCCCCCAGGTAGCGCAGCTTGGCGGGGATCTTTACCCGGGCGTGCTGACGCTGGGCTTCGGACTCATGCACGACATTGGCATTCACGGCGGTATTCATGGCGATATGTTCCTGTTTATTCCGTAGGGCGGCGGCTCACACGACCATGAACAGCACAGCGACGAAGATGCTGGCTGCCGAGAAGGTCATGGTCCGCGAAGACCAGGTGTTGAACCATTGTTGAAAGCTCGCGAGGTCGCGTTTGAGCGCAGTGGGCTGGCGGGTCCAGGACTGCTTGTCGAGGCGGAAGAACACGTAGATCTTCATGATTGCGCCGACGATCTGGTTGTAATAGAGAATCAGTGGGTAGGCCGGGCCGATGGCATGCCCCGAGCACATCAGCATCAGGGTCAGGATCAGGCGGGTGATGCCGATCCACAGCAGGTACACCAGCAGGAAGGCAGGGCCGAACTTGAGGCTGGCGATCAGCGCCACGGTGAGCCCGAGCAGGCTGGTCCACATCGACACGCGCTGGTCGAACAGCACCACGCTGGTGAACAGGCCGAGGCGGCGAACGCCCAGGCCCAGGGCGCGGGAGTTCTGGCGCAGGTTGTTGCCGTACCAGCGGTACATCAGCTTGCGGCTGGCCTTGATGAAGCTCTTTTCCGGCGGGTGCTCGACCGTGTTGATCGCCGCATCCGGCACGTAGAACGTGTCGTAGCCCAGGCGCATGAGGCTGAACCAGCTGGACTTGTCGTCGCCGGTGAGGAACTTGAAGCGGCCCAGGCGCCAGTGCTGCAGCGAGTCGTTCTCGACGTCCTTGATGAACTCGGGGTTGGTCACCACGGCGGCGCGGAACACCGACATGCGCCCGGTCATGGTCAGCACGCGCTTGGACAGGGCCATCGAGCACATGTTGATGTGGCGCTGGGCAAAGCGCAGCTTGTGCCACTCGCTCATGATGTAGCCGCCGCGCACTTCGCAGAATTCGTTGGTGGTCAGGCCACCGACATTCGGGTAGAGCTTGAACCAGGGCACGGTCTTGGCCACCACGCCTTCGCCGAGCACGGTGTCGCCGTCGATCACCGCGACCACTGCGTTCTCGTCGGGCAGGTGGCGCGAGATGGCGCGAAAGCCGTAGGCCAGGCCGTCACGCTTGCCGGTGCCGGCGATGCGCACGAAGTCCAGCGCCACGCGGTCGGGCGGGTTGAACTTGGCCCACAGGCTTTTCACCAGCAGTTCGTCGCTCATTTCCACCAGCGAGCAGACCACGGTGGTGGGGTAGCCGCAGTCGATTGCCTCGCGGATCACCGAGCTGTACACCTGCGCGGTGGTCAGGGCGTCGATGCGAAAGCTGGTGACCATCAGGTACACGTGTGACGGGTCGGCCGCGCTGCCCAGTTTGCGCACCTTGCGTCGCAGCATCGGGTAGACGATGTAGAGGAACAGCATGCCCCGCACGAAGTGCGTGGCACCCATGGAATAACGCCAGATTCCGACAGCGCCGATGAGGAAGATGAAGTCCTTGGAGTCGGGGTCGAAAACGGTCTTGGGCAAGGCCAGGGCGATCAGCATGAGCAGGCTCACGTAGAACAGCCATCCGGCGACCTGTAGCAGGCCGTGCTTGAGCCTTTGCATGGTGTGCATCCGTAGCGAATGAATGGGAAGGAACTGCACGGGGCTGGGGCGACCCCGTGCAGTGGCTGCTGTTACCAGCAGATGCCTTCGGTGCGGCTGGTGGGGCAGGTCGGCTTGCCCATGAAGCCGACCAGGTCGATGACCTGCTTGCCGGCCGGGGCCTGTTGCGCCAGCGCACGGAACTTCTCGTCGCGGTTACCCAGCACGATCACGTCGGCGTGGTTGATCACTTGCTCGAAGTCGGCGTTGAGCAGGGACGAGACGTGGGGGATCTTCGACTCGATGTAGTCCTTGTTGGCGCCGTGCACGCGGGCGTACTCGACGTTGCTGTCGTAGATGTTGAGCTCGTAGCCCTTGCCGATCAGGCGTTCGGCCAGTTCCACCAGCGGGCTCTCGCGCAGGTCGTCGGTGCCGGCCTTGAAGCTCAGGCCCAGCAGGGCAACCTTGCGCTTGTCGTGGCTTTCGATGATGTCGAAGGCGTTCTGCACCTGGGACTCGTTGCTGGTCATCAGCGAGTTGAGCAGCGGCGCCTTCACGTCCAGGCTGCCGGCGCGGTAGGTGAGGGCGCGCACGTCCTTGGGCAGGCACGAGCCGCCGAAGGCGAAGCCTGGGCGCATGTAGTACTGCGACAGGTTCAGGGCCTTGTCCTGGCACACCACTTCCATCACTTCGCGGCCATCGACGCCGCAGGCCTTGGCGATGTTGCCGATCTCGTTGGCGAAGGTGACCTTGGTGGCGTGCCACACGTTGCAGGTGTACTTGATCATCTCGGCCACTTCGATGTCCTTGCGGATGATCGGGGCGTCGAGCTCTTCGTAGAGGGCCTGCAGCACGTCGCCGCTGGCGCGGTCGAGTTCGCCGATGACAGTCATCGGCGGCTGGTCGTAGTCCTTGATCGCGGTGCTTTCGCGCAGGAACTCGGGGTTGACCGCCACGCCGAAATCGACGCCGGCCTTCTTGCCCGAGCAGTCTTCGAGAATCGGGATCACCACGTTCTTGACGGTGCCCGGCAGTACGGTGCTGCGCACCACGATGGTGTGGCGGCTGCTCTTGTCGCGCAGTACCAGACCGATTTCGCGGCACACCGACTCGATGTATTCCAGGCCCAGGTCGCCGTTCTTCTTGCTCGGCGTACCGACGCAGATCATCGACACGTCGCTGTCGCGAATGGCCTGGGCAAAATCGGTGGTGCCCCGCAGGCGCTGGTTGGCAATGCCTTGCTGCAACAGGGCTTCGAGGCCCGGTTCCACGATGGGGGATTTGCCCTGGTTGATCAGGTCGATCTTGGTCGCCGATACATCCACGCCGATCACTTCATGGCCCCGGGCAGACAGGCAGCCCGCACAGACCGCACCTACATAACCCAAACCAAAGATGCTGATACGCATCGCATTCACCTCATGTGTTTATCATGTCGGCGCACAACTAAGCGCCAGACCGGGTTGGTTGACCAGCAAATTCAGGGTGCACGGAAGTGTCACGGTTAAACCGCTAACTGCCGGCAGGCAAATTAAATTGGAGTGCGAAAAATAAACGGCACTCAAGTTGGCGGCTAATGGCCATTTACATTAGGGGGTGAGCCCTGGACGGTATCCGTCTTTATTGCAGTACCCACTGCGCGTACTGCTGTGCTTGTTATTTCAAGTGGATTAAATCCTTTGAAATCAACCACTAGGACGATTTTTAAGGGTGCTCTCTCCTGGTTTGGACGCGTAATCTTGTCGAACAATTGCGCGGACAAAAAAGTGCTTTCAAAACTTCCTGATACTGTCCATTTGTCATGTACGTCATCTCTCACATCCATCACGAGATAATCCGTACCGGTGGTATGAGCGAGCCTCAAGGGGATAAGTTCCAGGCTCGCCCGAGTCGCCGTGAAGGATTTTTTAATATTTCAACAGTTGACGATACTTTCACTTTGATAGCACACGGCAGTTTCGTCCCGTGTCTGTAGGGCAAACTTGGAGAGGGATGTTTTTATGCCAGCATGAAAAAAAATTTCAGGATATTTCGTCAGAAAACTACGAACGGTCTTATGACGTTTGGCGATAGGGCTAGAGGGGGTGGTTTTTTGGCGCCACGGGATTGGCGCCTGGCGGGCTGTGAGGACGCCATCGCGAGTCAAGCCCGCGCCCGCAAGGATTCAGGTGATCCCGGGGGGAGCGGGGTGACCCGCGATGCTTTCTACTCGGCCGGGTGGTCGCGCAGGAACACCAGGTTGTCCGGTTTGGACTGCTCGGCACTGTAGTAGTAGCCCTGCACGTCGAACTGCTTGAGCCGCTCGGGGTCGTTGATGCGCTCCTGGGTCACGAAGCGGGTCATCATGCCCCGCGCCTTCTTGGCATAGAAACTGATGATCTTGTACTGGCCATTCTTGAAGTCGCGAAACTCGGTGTTGATCACCCGCGCCTTCAACGCGCTGCGCTTGACCGCCGAGAAGTACTCGTTGCTGGCCAGGTTCAGCAGCAGGTCGTCGCCTTGTTCGGCCAGCGCCTGGTTCAGCCACTCGCTGATGCGCGTGCCCCAGAAGGCGTAGAGGTCCTTGCCGCGGGCGTTGGCCAGCTTGGTGCCCATCTCCAGCCGGTAGGGCTGCATCAGGTCCAGCGGACGCAGCAGGCCGTACAGCCCCGACAGCATGCGCAGGTGCTGCTGGGCATAGGTGAAGTCGTCTTCGCTCAGGCTCTGTGCATCCAGGCCGGTGTACACGTCGCCCTTGAACGCCAGCAGCGCCTGCTTGGCGTTGGCCGGGGTGAAGTTCGGGGTCCAGCTGCCGAAGCGCGCGGCATTGAGGCCGGCCAGCTTGTCCGAGAGGTGCATCAGGTCGCTGATCTGCTGCGGCGAAAGTTCGCGCAGTTGCAGGATCAGTTCCTGGGAGTCGTCCAGGTATTGCGGCAGGGTGTGCCGCTGGGTAACGGGCGGGGTGTCGTAATCGAGGGTCTTGGCGGGTGAGATCACCGTCAGCATGAGGTCGGCTCCTTGAATCGTGGCGTCGATTCTACGGGCGGGGGGCGCCGATCTCCAGCTATCGCGCCAATAGCCAAGACCCTGGCGGCGCTTGGCGCTATAGTGCGCGGCGAGAAAATGGAGAGTGTGATCGTGCGCATAGCCCTTCTTTTACTGGCCGGCCTGCTGAGCACGCTGGTGCACGCTGCCCCGATCGAGCTGGCCCGGTTCGACCGCAGCGTGTGGCCCGAACAACTCGACAGCCCGGCCCTGTTCGATGTGGCCTCGCGTGCCGAAATCCTCAGCTTTGCCCGCGTGCTGTATGACAGCGAGGCCCTGAGCGAGGCGCAGCTGGCCGAGCGCCTGAACCTTCGCCAGGTCAACCTGGTGACGCTGAATGCCTTGCGTCAGCGCCTGTGGCAGCGGCTGTGGCGCAACTATGACCTGGCCCAGCAGAGCTGCGAGCAGGACGCCTCGTTCTGCTACGCCATCGACAGCCTGCCGGACCTGCGCCAGCAGGCGGGCAAGTTCAGTGTTGAAGACGATTCGTTCTACGCCGGTTGGGCGCAGCCAAGCCGACGTTTTCACGAGTACTACCTGAACGAGCAGTTGCGCAAGGCGGCGCTGTTTACCCAGACCTCCAGCGAGGTGGAGCGGTTTTCCGACCAGGAGCGCGATGGCCAGGCACTCAACGACCGGCTGTTCGTGCTCAGCTTCGATGGCGGCCCGGGGCCGGCTACCGAGGCGCTGACCGACTACCTGCGCCGGCAGAAGCTTGGCGGGCTGTTCTTCGTGGTGGGCAAGAACCTGCAGGCGCGCCGCGACCAGACCTCGGCGGCGGCGCTGCAGCAACTGTATGCCGGGCAGTGCGTGGGGTTGCAGGGCTGGCAGTACAGCTCGCATGCGCAGTGGACCGGCTGGCAGGACTCGGTGGTCTCCAGCCGGGCATTGGTACAGAGCAGCCTGCCCGAGGCATTCGTGCCGCTGTTTCGCCCGCCCTACGGGCAGCGCCGCGCCGACAGTGCAGCGTTTTTTGCCGGCCAGCAGCTGCAGGTGATGTTGTGGGATATCGACGCTCAGGACCAGGCCGGGTTGAATGCCGAGCAGTCGGCGCAGCGGGTGCTGAGCCTGATGCTGCTGTGGCGCCGCGGGGTGATCCAGTTTCATGACGGCCAGCCCAGGGCCCAGGCGGCGATCGACTGGTTGCTGCAGCACACGGCCCAGAGCGGGATTGGCTGGGGCGACTGCCGGGAATTCGCCGAAACCCCGTAATCGCTGGGCGCGGCGGCACCCGGCGGAAAAAATCGCCAGGCGTTCATCGGGGTTTGATCATTAACTGTAGTGGTGCTTGCGGCTCACGCCAAGGGCTTGACCGCACAACGAAAAATAAACTTCAAAAAAACGTAAAAACGCTTTTTATCGTCACGGGTTTTGCGGTATCAAGAAGTCAGACCGCCGAACCCTGCAGCACAGGTGGCGTACTAATGGCCCCTCCTTTGTTCGCAGCTTCCCTACCGTAACGACGCGGCCAGGGGGAGACCGGCGGTCACTTCGCGGCGCAGCACCGCCCAGGTATTGCGTCGTCTGGCCCCTACAAAGGTGACCGAGTATGGATGATCAAGGACGTAACGTTTCTTCCAACCAGCCAATCCTTTACGTGCTCGATACCAATGTTCTGATTCACGATCCGAACGCCTTGCTGAATTTCGAGGAACACCACGTCGCGCTGCCGATGACCGTGCTCGAGGAGCTCGACAAACTCAAGACCGGCAAACACACGATCGCCGCCGAATGCCGCCAGGCCATTCGTCTGATCGACCAGACCCTGGGCGATGCCACGCCCGAGGATGTCGAGCAGGGCGTACCGATCCAGCGCGGCAAGAGCGGCCCCAAGGGCTTCCTGTCGATCCTGATGACCCCACGCGCCGAACCCAACCGGCTGCTGCCAGAACACCTCAACGACAACATCATCATCAACCAGTTGCTCGAGCTGCGTAGCCGGCGTGAGGAACTGGACGTGGTGCTGGTGACCAAAGACATCAACATGCGCCTCAAGGCCCGCGCCTGCGGTATCGCCGCCGAGGACTACAGTACCGATCAGCTGGTCGACGACGTTTCGTTGCTGCCCAAGGGCTACCATTCGGTCAGCGGCTCGTTCTGGGACCGCGTCAACAAGGTCGAGACCCGCCAGGAGCGCGGGCGCACCTGGCACCGCGTGCAGCTGGCCGACAACCTGCCGGCGGTTCACATCAACGAGTTCATCATCGACGAGCAGGGCTTCGTCGGCTGGGTCAAGGGCATCCGTGACAGCGAGTTGCTGCTGCTCGACCTGCATCAGGAGCCACTGCTGCACCAGGAAGCCTGGGGCCTGAAACCGCGTGACATCCATCAGGGCCTGGCGCTGTTCGCCCTGCTCGACCCCGACATCCACCTGGTCAACCTCACCGGTGCCGCAGGTTCGGGCAAGACCATCCTGGCACTGGCCGCAGCCATCGAGCAGACCATGGTCAGCAAGCGCTATCGGCGCATCATCGCCACCCGCAGCGTGCAGGGGCTGGACCAGGAAATCGGCTTCCTGCCGGGCACCGAAGCGGAAAAAATGGAGCCCTGGCTGGGGGCGATCACCGACAACCTCGAAGCCTTGCACATGGACGACGAAAACACCCATGGCAGCGTCGAGTACATCCTCGAGCGCGTGCCGTTGCAGTTCAAGTCGCTCAACTACATTCGCGGTCGCAGCTTCCAGCAGAGCCTGATCCTGATCGACGAATGCCAGAACCTCACCCCGCACCAGATGAAGACCATCATCACCCGTGCCGGGGCCGGTTCCAAGGTGATCTGCCTGGGCAACCTGGCGCAGATCGACACCCCTTACCTGTCCGCCACCAGCTCGGGCCTGACCTACCTGACCGAGCGCTTCAAGGACTTCCCCAACGGCGTGCACATCACCCTGCAGGGCGTGCCGCGTTCGGTCCTGGCCGAATACGCCGAATCCCACCTGTAACCCCTGCCCACCGGGCGGCCTTGTGCCGCCCGGTTTTTTCCGCTGCCTAATGTTGACCCCTGGGTTTACAATCGGTGCTCCTGATCAGGAGTAACCCTGTGCTGACTCATCTCGATTCCCAAGGTCGGGCCAACATGGTCGACGTCACCGACAAAGCCGTCACCTCGCGCGAGGCGGTGGCCGAAGCGCGGGTGCGCATGCTCCCGCAAACCTTGCAGATGATCGTGGCTGGCGGCCACCCCAAGGGCGACGTGTTTGCCGTGGCGCGCATTGCCGGCATCCAGGCGGCAAAGAAGACCAGCGATCTGATCCCGCTGTGCCACCCGTTGATGCTCACCAGCGTCAAGCTCGAGCTGACTGGCGAAGGCGACGACACGGTGCATATCGTGGCGCGCTGCAAGCTGGCCGGGCAGACCGGCGTCGAGATGGAGGCCCTGACGGCCGCCAGTGTGGCGGCGCTGACTATCTACGACATGTGCAAGGCGGTGGACCGGGGCATGACCATCCACAGCGTGCGTGTGCTGGAAAAACTGGGCGGCAAGAGCGGGCACTACCAGGTGGAGGCGCCATGAACATCGACGTGGTGTATTTCGCGCGGTATCGCGAGGCGCTGGGCAGCGACGGCGAACGCCTCGACGGGCTGTTCGACAGCGTCGACGATGTGCGCAAGGCCCTGCTGGCACGCGGGGAGGGGTACGCGATGCTGGGCGAGCAGAACCTGATGTGCGCGCGCAACCAGGAGTTGTGCAGGCTCGAGGAGCCGGTGGCCGACGGCGACGAAGTGGCGTTCTTTCCGCCCGTGACCGGGGGCTGAGGTGGGCGTTCGAGTGCATGCCGGCGCGTTCGACCCCGGCGCCGAGACCAATGCGATGCACGCGGCCAACGTCGGGGTGGGCGCGGTGGTGTCGTTTGTCGGCTATGTGCGCGACTTCAACGACGGTCGCGAGGTGGCGGGGATGTTCCTGGAGCATTACCCGGGCATGACCGAAAAGGCCCTGGCCAAGATCGTGCTGGAGGCCGAGCAGCGCTGGCCTTTGCTCAAGGTCGAAGTGCTGCACCGTATCGGCGCATTGCAGCCGGGCGAGCCGATCGTGTTCGTGGGTGTAGCCAGTGCGCACCGGCAGGCGGCGTTCCAGGCGTGCGACTTCGTGATGGACTATCTCAAGACCCGCGCGCCGTTCTGGAAGAAGGAGCAGACCGGCGAGGGGCCGCGCTGGGTCGAGGGGCGCCAGAGTGATGCGGACGCGGCGGGGCGTTGGTAGACGCGCCGCCGGCAAGGCTGGCTCCTGCAACGGTGCGGTGCCGCGAATCGGTTGAAAATTAATACACAAAAGTCCAGTATGGAATTATAAGTACAAAATAGTTCCAGGCTGCCTTGTGCCCGCCGCTTTTTCCTCTGTCTTGCAACACACCCCAACAACGAGCGAGAGAGACCGCTGATGAAAACCCCATCCCTGTTGGCCGCGCTGGCGTTGAGCCTGTTTGCCGCCGCCCCGTCGTTCGCCGCTGAAAAGACCCTGCGCATCGGTATCGAAGCCGCCTACCCACCGTTCGCGTTCAAGACCGCCGACGGCGCTATCAGTGGCTTCGACTACGACATCGGCAACGCCCTGTGTGCGCAGATGCAGGTCAAGTGCCAGTGGACCGAACAGGAATACGACGGCCTGATCCCGTCGCTCAAGGTCAAGAAGATCGACGCCGCCCTGTCGTCGATCACCATCACCGAAGACCGCAAGAAGTCGGTGGACTTCACCCACAAGTACTACTTCACCTCCGCACGCCTGGCCATGAAGGTCGGCAGCCAGGTCGATGACGACTTCGCCAACCTCAAGGGCAAGCGCATCGGCGTGCAGCGCGCGACCACCACCGACCGCTATGTGACTGCGGAACTGGTGCCCAAGGGCATCGAGATCGTGCGCTACACCAGCAACGAGGAAATCTTCATGGACCTGGTGGCCGGTCGCCTGGACGGTGTGTTCGCCGACACCATCCCGCTTGAACAGGGCTTCTTGGAGACGCCCAAGGGCAAGGGTTACGGGTTTGTCGGGCCAGAGCTGAAAGACCCCAAGTACGTGGGTGAGGGCGCCGGGATCGCGGTGCGCAAGGGCAACGCCGAACTGGTCGCCCAGCTGAACGCGGCCATCGACGCCATTCGCGCCAATGGCGAGTACCAGAAGATCCAGGCCAAGTACTTCAAGTCCGACATCTACGGCGACTGACCGTCGCCTGCCCGAGGCCTGAGTTCGTTCAGGCCTTGAGCTCCTTGAGGTGCTTGTACACCGTGGCCCGGCCCATGTTCAGCACGTTGGCCACGTAGTTGGCGGCGCTCTTGCCGCGAAACGCACCCTCGGCGTGCAGAGCCAGCACCAGTTCGCGCTTGTGGTCGCGATTCAGGTTGCTCAGTGCCAGCTGGCGCTCGCGCAGCCAGCTGTTGAGAAACGTGTTGATGCGCTCCTGCCAGTCATCGCGAAACAGCGCGTCGGGCTGGGCGATCAGCCGGGTGGGCGAGAGAAACAGGTCCAGCGCCGCCTTGGCGTTTTCGAACATCGAGATGTTCAGGTTGATGCACAGCACGGCCTGCGGCTTGCCCTGGGCGTCGCGCAGCACGGTGCTGAGCGAGCGGATCTTCTGCCCGTCCCAATTGAGCTTTTCGTAGGGGCCGATGTTGGTTTCGTCGGTACCTGCCTCGAACATGTCTTCCAGGGCCGCATCGTCGCCGATCTCGCGCTTGGACAGGTTATTGGCGATGTAGTCGATCTTCTGGCTGCGCAGGTCGTGCAGCACCACCTCGGCGTGGGGGAAGAACAGCGTGGCGATGGCGTCGGCAATCGCGCGAAAGTTGCTCAGGGCGGGGTCGTGGGGCGGTATCGGCATGCAGGCGGGCTCCAGGCGGTGTCAGCGCCCTAGGCGAAGGGCGCTGGGAGTGTGCCGCAAACGCGGGCGGGCGTCACCCGTGCAGGCGGTACAGGGCGTTGGCCAGGGCGATGTCTTCCAGGCCCAGGCCGATGGAGCGGAAGAAGGCATGGCGCTGGTAGGTCGGGCGCGGCGCCTGCTCGCTGAGCAACTGGGCCAGGTCGCCGATGATGGCGTCGGCCTGCCAGCCGTGCTGCTCGCTGGCGATGCGCATCTCGCCGGCCGAGCCGGGTGTGGTCAGGCGGTAGTCGCAGTACACGTCCATGTCGGTCAGGCACTCGGGCGGCACTTCGTGGGCGCGTACCGCGTTGGTGCTGATCGAGGTGATCAGGGCCGGCTTGCTCAGCTGGCGCGGGTCGATCACAGGCTTTGCCGACGAGGTGCACAGCATGATCACGTCGGCGTCGTGCAGTGCTGATTGCAGGTCGTCCACCAGGCCCAGGCGCGGGTCGAGTGCACCGAGGGCTTCGCGCTGCTCGGCGCTTTTATCCTTGAGGCCTGGCGAGTGCAGGCGGATGTCCTGCCAGTCGCGCACGCCGCGTACATAGTGCAGGTGGGCCTGGGCGATGGGGCCGCTGCCGATCACGGTCAGGCGCCTGGCGCTGGTGGGGGCCAGGGCGTCGACCGCGACGGCGGTGGTGGCAGCGGTGCGTGCGGTGGTCAGTTCGCCGGCGTCGCACAATAGCAGTGGCTGGCCGCTGTCCATGGACATCAGCAATGTCCAGGCGGTGATCAGCGGCGCGCCTTCGCGCACGATGTAGGGCGAGGTCTTGACGCCGTAGACGCGGTCTTCGGCGAGCACCCCGCCGTAGTTGATGAAGTCGCCCCTGCCGGCCGGGAACTCCACCAGCTGTTGCGGCGGCTGCACGGCCTGGCCGGCGGCCAGGTCACGGAACAGCTTGCGCAGGATCTGCGGCACGTCCACCTGCGCGAGCAGTTGGCGGGCCAGGGGCTGGTCGATCACGCGTGGGGTAGACATGTGGCGCTCCATTTGAACTATTTTGTCTATTATGGACAAATAGTTTAATTGCGCCAACCCTATCGCGGGTCGAGCCTGCCCCCCACAATCATTACTGTTGTCGCTGTGGGAGCGGGCTTGACCCGCGATGAGCCAGCCCGGTCAACGCAAAAAAAACGCAGCCGGCGAGGGCTGCGTTTTCTGTCCATCAATCGACTCAGTGATGCTTGCGCGCCACCGGCTTGAGCAGCTCGGTCGGCGGGGTCTCGCAACTGATCTTGCGCCCCAGCAATGCCTCGATACCCGGCAACTGGTACGAATCATCCTCACCGGCGAAGCTGATCGACACGCCACTGGTACCCGCACGGCCGGTACGGCCGATACGGTGCACGTAGTCGTCCGGGTCTTCGGGCAGGGTGAAGTTGATCACGTGGCTGATGCCGTCGATGTGGATCCCGCGACCGGCCACATCGGTGGCCACCAGCACGGTGACCCGGCCTTCGCGGAAATTCTCCAGGGTCTTGATGCGCTTGTGCTGCGGCACATCGCCCGACAATTGCGCGGCATTCACGCCGTCACGCACCAGGCGCTCCTCGATACGGCGCACCTCGTCCTTGCGGTTGGCGAACACGATGACCCGCTCCCACTTGTTCTCGGTCACCAGGTTGTACAGCAGCTTGTACTTGTCGGCACCGGCTACCGCATACACATGCTGCTCGACGGTTTCGCTGGCAACGTTCTCCGGCTCGATCTCGACGATGGCCGGGTCGGTGGTCCACTGTTGCGCCAGGTTCATCACGTCTTCGGTGAAGGTGGCCGAGAACAGCAGCGTCTGGCGCTCGCTCTTGGGCGGGGTCTGGCGGATGATCTGGCGAACCTGCGGGATGAAGCCCATGTCGAGCATGCGGTCGGCTTCGTCCAGCACCAGCACCTCGACCATGTCCAGGTGCGCTTCACCGCGCTGGTTGAAGTCCAGCAGGCGACCCGGGGTGGCCACCAGGATGTCGCAGTGGCGTGCCTCAAGGGCCTTGAGCTGCTTGTCGAAGTCCATGCCACCGACGAACGTCATCACGTTCAGGCCGGTGTACTTGGTCAGCTCGGCGGCGTCCTTGGCGATCTGCACCACCAGTTCGCGGGTAGGGGCGATGATCAGCGCCCGCGGCTCGCCCATGTAGCGCTCTTTGGGCGGCGGGGTCTGTTGCAGCTGGCTGATGATCGAGATCAGGAACGCGGCGGTCTTGCCGGTGCCGGTCTGGGCCCGGCCGATCGCATCCTTGCCACGCAGGGTGAAGCCCAGTACTTCGGCCTGGATCGGCGTGCAGTACGGGAAGCCCAGGTCGTGGATGGCATGCATCAGCTCGGGCGAGAGCTTGAAGTCGTGGAAGCGGGTCTTGCCCTCTTGCGGTTCCACCACAAAGTCTTCCAGTTTCCAGGTGCTGGCCTGGGGTTTTGGCTTGCGCTCGCGGCGCGGCTTGGCCTCGACCGGTTTGCTCGCCGGTTGCTCCAGGGGTTTTTCCACCGGCTTTTCGGCGCGCGCTGGCGCGGCGGCTTCGGTCTGAGCCTTGAGCGGCGCGGCGGGAGCCGGGGCCTTGGGTGCTGCGGGCGGCTGCACGGTAGCAACGCTTTCGGTGGCGAGTTGCTCAACCTCGCTCTTTCCGAACATCTTCTTGAGTGCTTTGAGCACGGTCATCTCATCAATTGGTTAAGGAATGTACGCCGGCCAGTGTAATGCAAGATTCGGGCGCGGCGTAGTGGATTGCTCCGACAACTACAGGCAAGGCGTTTTTTAGCGCAGCCGCTCGATCAGCCACGCGCCGATGTCCTGGATTTCCTCGGGCAGCACGGCGTGTTCCATCGGGTATTCCTTCCACTGCACGGTGACGCCCCAGCTGTTCAGGTACTCGAAGGCGGCACGCCCCATGGACGGGATGACCACCGGGTCGTACACGCCGTGCAGGCACAGCGCCGGAATGCGCTGCTGGCTGGCGCTGAGCACGGTGCTGTCGGTGAAGGTCGGGGCGTAGGTGGAAAGGGCCATTACCCCGCCCAGCGTCTCCTGCCACTTTACATAGGCGGTGTGCAGAACCACTGCACCGCCCTGGGAGAAGCCGGCGAGGATGATGCGCGACAGGGCGACGCCCTTGGCCTGTTCCTGCTTGATCAGGTCGATGACCGCCTGTGCCGAGGCGTCGAGTTGCGCTTCGTCGATGGCGCGTGCACCCGGCGTCAGCGCCTTGATGTCGTACCAGCTGGGCATGGCGTAGCCATGGTTGATGGTGACCGGCTGGGTGGGTGCCTGCGGCATCACGAAGCGCGTGCTCAGCAGTACTTCCTGCAGGGCTTCGGCCACCGGCATGAAGTCGTAGCGGTCGGCGCCCAGGCCATGCAGCCAGATGACACAGGCGTCGGCGGTTTTCTGGGGTTCGAGAATCAGGGGATTGGTCATGACTGCTCCGAAAAAGTGCACGCAGGCCGGGGTGCGTGCTTGAAAAAAGGCATCGCTGGCGTTGCGTGCAAGGCTGTCACAGAACAGTCGGTTGTGCCAATCACCCGCCGCACGCAGTGCTGCGCCGATGCGGCGTCAGGCCGGCGCGGTCAGTCCTCTTCCTTGGGCGCGGGTGCAGGCGGTGGACGCAGGCCGATCTCGGCGATCAGCTTCAGCGGCTTGCCGTTGCGCACCACTTCGATGGCCACCTTGTCGTTGGGCTTGATCCGCGCCACCTGGTTCATCGAGCGCCGGCCATCGCCGGCCGGTTCGCCATTGATGCTCAGAATCACGTCACCCAGCTGCAGGCCGGCCTTCTGCGCCGGCCCGTCGCGGAAGATGCCCGCCACCACGATGCCTGGCCGGCCCTGCATGCCGAACGACTCGGCCAGCTCCTGGCTCAGCGGTTGCACCTCGATGCCCAGCCAGCCGCGAATCACCTGGCCATGCTCGATGATCGACTTCATCACCTCCAGCGCCAGCTTGGTGGGGATGGCGAAGCCGATGCCCTGCGAGCCGCCGGACTTGGAGAAGATCGCGGTGTTGATGCCGGTCAGGTTGCCATTGGCATCCACCAGCGCGCCACCGGAGTTGCCCGGGTTGATGGCCGCGTCGGTCTGGATGAAGTCTTCGTAGTTGTTCAGGCCCAGCTGGTTGCGCCCGGTGGCGCTGATGATGCCCATGGTCACCGTCTGGCCGACGCCGAACGGGTTGCCGATGGCCAGCGCCACATCACCGATATGGATGTTGTCCGAGCGCCCGATGGTGATCGAGGGCAGGTTCTTGAGGTCGATCTTGAGCACGGCCAGGTCGGTTTCCGGGTCGCTGCCGATCACCCGTGCCAGGGTCTCGCGGCCGTCCTTGAGCGCCACCACGATCTGGTCGGCGCCGGAGGTCACGTGGTTGTTGGTCAGCAGGTAGCCCTCCGGGCTCATGATCACCGCCGAGCCCAGGCTCGATTCCCAGCGCCGCTGCTTGGGCAGGTTGTCACCGAAGAAGCGGCGGAACTGTGGGTCTTCGAACAGCGGGTGCGCGGTCTTGTTGACCACCTTGGTGGTGTACAGGTTGGCCACTGCGGGGGCCGCATTGCTCACCGCATCGGCATACGACACGGGGCCCTGCATCAGCCGCGTGGTCTGCGGCGCCTGCTGCAGGTTGACGTCCTGGCTGGGCAGGCCGACCCATTGGGGAAATTGCTGGATGACCAGCAGGGCGATCAGTACGCCGGTGACCAGTGGCCAGGCAAAGTAACGCAGAGCCTTGAACATGAGATGGATCCTGGGAGGTGGCCAGAGCCGATGCCGCAGTGGGGAGTAGATGAACGCGCGCGATCATACTGCGGCAAGGCCCGTGCAGGAACTGCTAAATCACGTTGAGCCATGACGGTCATGGCGCCGCGCCCCCGGGCAGTTGCCGTCGGTTTCCCCAAAAACGGTCGACGGCTCATAATGGCGGCCATTATACGAGGCCTTGTGCCACGCTGAACCGCTGAATTGAGGAGTCTTTGCATGGCTGTTGCCCTGAGCACCCTGGTCGAGGAAGCCGATCGCTACCTTGGCAGCGCAAAAATCCAGGACTACTGCCCCAACGGCCTGCAGGTCGAGGGCAACCCGCAGGTGTCGCGCATCGTCACCGGCGTCACCGCCAGCCAGGCATTGCTGGACGCTGCGGTCGAGGCGGGCGCCGACCTGGTGCTGGTGCACCACGGCTACTTCTGGAAGGGTGAGAACCCCTGCATCACCGGCATGAAGCAGCGCCGCCTCAAGACCCTGCTCAAACACGACCTGAGCCTGCTGGCCTACCACCTGCCGCTGGACCTGCACCCCGAGGTGGGCAACAACGTGCAGCTGGCGCGCCAGCTGGACATCACCGTCGAGGGCCCGCTGGACCCGGCCAACCCGCGGGTGGTGGGCCTGGTGGGCTCGCTGGCCGAACCGATGTCGGCGCGGGATTTCGCGCGCAAGGTCAGCGACGTGATGGGCCGCGAACCGCTGCTGATCGAAGGCGACGAGGTCATTCGCCGGGTGGGCTGGTGCACCGGCGGCGGCCAGGGCTACATCGACCAGGCGATTGCCGCAGGGGTCGACCTGTACTTGAGCGGCGAGGCGTCGGAACAGACTTTCCACAGTGCTCGCGAGAACGGCATCAGCTTCATCGCCGCCGGCCACCACGCCACCGAGCGTTACGGGGTGCAGGCGCTGGGCGATTACCTGGCACGTCGATTCGCTCTGGAACACCTGTTCATCGACTGCCCGAACCCGATCTGAGGCTAAAACGCCAAGGCATATTCTTATACTGTTTCGTTCTAGTAGCCTGCCTAAATAGAATCGGGTGCTGTGATAAAGTGGCCCGCTCGAACACGGCCCGCTGGCCGTCCATAAGATTGATTTTCCGTGAGTAGCCATGGTCGACAAGCTGACGCATTTGAAACAGTTGGAGGCGGAGAGCATCCACATCATTCGTGAGGTGGCCGCCGAGTTCGACAACCCGGTGATGCTGTACTCGATCGGCAAGGATTCGGCCGTGATGCTGCACCTGGCACGCAAGGCCTTCTTCCCGGGCAAGCTGCCGTTTCCGGTGATGCACGTCGACACCCAGTGGAAATTCCAGGAGATGTACAGCTTCCGCGACAAGATGGTCGAGGAAATGGGCCTGGAGCTGATCACCCACGTCAACCCCGATGGCGTTGCCCAGGGCATCAATCCGTTCACCCACGGCAGTGCCAAGCACACCGACATCATGAAGACCGAGGGCCTCAAGCAGGCGCTCGACAAGCACGGCTTCGACGCCGCCTTCGGTGGCGCGCGGCGCGACGAAGAGAAGTCGCGGGCCAAGGAGCGCGTGTACTCGTTCCGTGACAGCAAGCACCGCTGGGACCCGAAGAACCAGCGCCCAGAGCTGTGGAACGTGTACAACGGCAAGGTCAACAAGGGCGAGTCGATTCGCGTGTTCCCGCTGTCGAACTGGACCGAGCTGGATATCTGGCAGTACATCTACCTCGAAGGCATCCCGATCGTGCCGCTGTACTTTGCAGCCGAGCGCGAAGTGATCGAGAAGAACGGCACCCTGATCATGATCGATGACGAGCGCATCCTGGAGCACCTCTCGGATGAAGAGAAGGCTCGCATCGTCAAGAAGAAAGTGCGTTTCCGTACCCTTGGCTGCTACCCGTTGACGGGCGCGGTGGAGTCGCAGGCCCAGAGCCTGACCGACATCATTCAGGAAATGCTCCTGACGCGCACTTCCGAGCGCCAGGGCCGCGTCATCGACCACGATGGCGCAGGTTCCATGGAAGACAAGAAACGTCAGGGCTATTTCTAAGTTAGGGTCAGACCATGTCGCACCAATCCGAATTGATCAGCGAGGACATCCTCGCCTACCTGGCCCAGCACGAACGCAAGGAACTGCTGCGCTTCTTGACCTGCGGTAACGTCGACGACGGCAAGAGCACCCTGATCGGGCGCCTGCTGCACGATTCCAAGATGATCTACGAAGACCATCTGGAAGCCATTACCCGCGATTCGAAGAAAGTCGGCACCACCGGTGACGACATCGACCTGGCATTGCTGGTCGACGGCCTGCAGGCCGAGCGCGAGCAGGGCATCACCATCGATGTGGCCTACCGCTATTTCTCCACGGCCAAGCGCAAGTTCATCATCGCCGACACCCCGGGCCACGAGCAGTACACCCGCAACATGGCCACCGGTGCGTCCACCTGCGACCTGGCGATCATCCTGGTGGACGCGCGCTACGGCGTGCAGACCCAGACCCGCCGGCACAGCTACATCGCTTCGCTGCTGGGCATCAAGCACATCGTCGTGGCCGTGAACAAGATGGACCTCAAGGGCTTCGACCAGGACGTGTTCGAAGGCATCAAGGCCGACTACCTGAAGTTTGCCGAAGCCATCAACATGACCCCCAGCAGCCTGCACTTCGTGCCGATGTCGGCGCTCAAGGGCGACAACGTGGTCAACCGCAGCGAGCGTTCGCCGTGGTACACCGGCCCTGCGCTGATGGAAATCCTCGAAACCGTGGAAGTGGCGGCCGACCGCAACTTCACCGACCTGCGTTTTCCGGTGCAGTACGTCAACCGTCCCAACCTGAACTTCCGTGGCTTTGCCGGCACCCTGGCCAGCGGCGTGGTACACAAGGGCGACGAGATCGTGGTGCTGCCGTCGGGCAAGAGCAGCCGCGTGAAGTCCATCGTCACCTACGAAGGTGAGCTGGAGCAGGCCGGCCCGGGCCAGGCCGTGACCCTGACCATGGAAGACGAGATCGACATCTCCCGTGGCGACCTGCTGGTGCACGCCGACAACGTCCCGCCGGTGACCGACCAGTTCGACGCCATGCTGGTGTGGATGGCCGAAGAGCCGATGCTGCCGGGCAAGAAATACGACATCAAGCGCGCCACCAGCTACGTGCCGGGCTCGATTGCCAGCATCGCCCACAAGGTCGATGTGAACACCCTGGAACAGGGCGCTGCGAGTGCGTTGCAGCTCAACGAGATCGGCAAGGTCAAGGTGAGCCTGGATGCTCCGATCGCGCTGGACGGCTACGACAGCAACCGCACCACCGGCGCGTTCATCATCATCGACCGCCTGACCAACGGCACCGTGGGCGCGGGCATGATCATCGCGCCACCGGTACTGCCTCACGGCAGCACCGGCCAGCATGGCAGGCAGGCCCACGTGACCACCGAGGAGCGTGCCTTGCGCTTCGGCCAGCAGCCGGCCACCGTGCTGTTCAGCGGCCTGTCGGGCGCGGGCAAGAGCACCCTGGCGTATGCCGTTGAGCGCAAGCTGTTCGACATGGGCCGTGCGGTGTACGTGCTCGATGGGCAGAACCTGCGCCATGACCTGAACAAAGGCCTGCCGCAGGACCGTGCCGGGCGTACCGAGAACTGGCGTCGTGCTGCGCATGTGGCGCGTCAGTTCAACGAAGCGGGCTTGCTGACCCTGGCCGCGTTCGTGGCACCGGATGCCGAAGGCCGTGAACAGGCCAAGGCGCTGATCGGCAAGGAGCGCTTGCTGACCGTTTACGTCCAGGCTTCGCCGTTGGCGTGCCGTGAGCGTGATCCGCAGGGGCTGTACGCGGCCGGTGGCGACAACATCCCGGGCGAGAGCTTCCCATATGACGTGCCGCAGGATGCGGACCTGGTGATCGACACCCAGAGCGTTGGCGTGGAAGAGGGCGTCAAGCAGGTACTGGAACTGCTGCGCAAGCGTGGCGCGATCTAAGCGCTGCTGCTGAATGAAAAGCCCGCGATGGTGAAGGCCATCGCGGGCTTTTTTGTGGCGGCTGGCCGCTTCGCCGGCAAGGCCGGCTCCTACGGTGAGCGCAAGGCCATGCAGGAGCAGGCCTTGCCGGGGAAGTGCCCAGCGGACACGCCGCTTCAAATATGCTTCTGTGCCACCGGAATCACCCGCTTCTCCTTCACCGCCTTGAACGAGAAGCTCGAATAGATCTCCTTCACCCCCGGCAGCCGCTGCAGTACCTCGCGGGTGAACTCGCCGAACGACTCCAGATCCCGCGCCAGAATCTCCAGCAGGAAGTCATAGCGCCCGGAGATGTTGTGACACGCCACGATTTCGGGGATATCCATCAGCCGCTGCTCGAATGCCCGGGCCATCTCCTTGCTGTGCGAATCCATCATGATGCTGACGAAGGCGGTCACTCCGAAGCCCAGTGCCTTGGGTGACAGGATGGCCTGATAGCCGGTGATGTAGCCCGACTCCTCCAGCAGCTTGACCCGCCGCCAGCACGGCGAGGTGGTCAGGGCGACGCTGTCGGCGAGCTCGGCCACGGTCAGTCGGGCGTTGTCTTGCAGCGCGGCCAGCAGTGCGCGGTCGGTACGGTCGATGGCGCTAGGCATGTCTTGCCCTCCATAGCCTGTTCTTGTTGTTTTTATGTCAGTGAGCGGCGCTTTTCGTAGGCGTATTTGGAAAAATTTAAGCCGGTCTGTGGAATAAGCTTATAACAAACCACAAGAGGCGGTTGCCATGCACGGCTCCAACAAGCTCCCAGGATTTGCCACCCGCGCCATTCACCATGGCTACGACCCACAGGACCACGGCGGCGCACTGGTGCCACCGGTCTACCAGACCGCGACGTTCACCTTCCCCACCGTGGAATACGGCGCTGCGTGCTTTGCCGGCGAGCAGGCCGGGCATTTCTACAGCCGCATCTCCAACCCCACCCTCAACCTGCTGGAAGCACGCATGGCCTCGCTGGAAGGCGGCGAGGCCGGGCTGGCGCTGGCCTCGGGCATGGGGGCGATCACGTCCACGCTATGGACGCTGCTGCGCCCCGGTGACGAGGTGCTGCTGGGCAACACCCTGTACGGCTGCACCTTTGCCTTCTTGCACCACGGCATCGGCGAGTTCGGGGTCAAGCTGCGTCATGTGGACATGGCCGACCTGCAGGCATTGGAGGCGGCCATGACGCCGGCCACCCGGGTGATCTATTTCGAGTCGCCCGCCAACCCCAACATGCACATGGCCGATATCGCCGGCGTGGCGAAGATTGCACGCAAGCACGGCGCGACCGTGGTGGTCGACAACACCTACTGCACGCCGTACCTGCAACGGCCACTGGAGCTGGGCGCCGACCTGGTGGTGCATTCGGCCACCAAGTACCTGAGCGGCCATGGCGACATCACTGCTGGCATTGTGGTGGGCAGCCAGGCACTGGTGGACCGTATACGTCTGCAGGGCCTCAAGGACATGACCGGTGCGGTGCTCTCGCCCCATGACGCCGCACTGCTGATGCGCGGCATCAAGACCCTCAACCTGCGCATGGACCGCCACTGCGCCAACGCTCAGGTGCTGGCCGAGTTCCTCGCCGGGCAGCCGCAGGTAGAGCTGATCCATTACCCGGGCCTGGCGAGCTTCCCGCAGTACACCCTGGCCCGCCAGCAGATGAGCCAGCCGGGCGGCATGATCGCCTTCGAACTCAAGGGCGGCATCGGTGCCGGGCGGCGGTTCATGAACGCCCTGCAACTGTTCAGCCGGGCGGTGAGCCTGGGCGATGCCGAGTCGCTGGCGCAGCACCCGGCAAGCATGACTCATTCCAGCTATACCCCAGAGGAGCGTGCGCATTACGGCATCTCCGAGGGGCTGGTGCGGTTGTCGGTGGGGCTGGAAGACATCGACGACCTGCTGGCCGATGTGCAACAGGCACTCAAGGCGAGTGCCTGAACCCGTCACGGATGAGGTCAATGCAATGGTGGCAATGATGAACCTTGTGCCTGGCGACGGCGTGCCCGGTGACAGCGACCCTGGCGAAACTGCAGAGTGGCTGGAGGCGCTGGAGTCGACCCTGGCGCACTGCGGCCCAGCCCGCGCGCGGTTTCTGCTCGAACAGTTGGAGGCGCATGCCCGCGAACTGGGCCTGGAGCGTGGTGCCCAGCCGTACTCGGCGTACCGCAACACCCTGTCGCTCGAACATCAGGGCGCCTACCCGGGCGACCTGGAACTGGACGAGCGCATCACCAGCATCCTGCGCTGGAATGCCCTGGCGATGGTGGTGCGTGCCAACCATGCTTACGGTGACCTGGGCGGTCACATCGCCAGTTACGCTTCGGCCGCAGAGATCTTCGAGGTGGGGTTTCAGCATTTTTTTCGCGGCGAGGAGGGCGGCGAGCAGCGCACGGCCGACCTGGTGTTCTTCCAGCCGCACTCGGCGCCCGGCATCTATGCCCGGGCCTTTCTTGAAGGGCGCCTGAGCGAGGCTCAGCTGGCCAGCTATCGGCAGGAGGTCGCAGGCGATGGCCTGTGCTCCTACCCGCACCCGTGGCTGATGCCCGACTTCTGGCAGTTTCCCACCGGGTCGATGGGCATCGGCCCGCTCAACGCCGTGTACCAGGCGCGCTTCATGCGCTACCTGCAGCACCGCGGCCTGGCTGATACCGCGCAGCGCCATGTGTGGGGCGTGTTCGGCGATGGCGAGATGGACGAGCCCGAATCCATCGCCGGGCTGACGCTGGCGGCCCGTGAGCAACTCGACAACCTGACCTTCATCGTCAACTGCAACCTGCAGCGCCTGGATGGTCCGGTGCGTGGCAATGGCCAGATCATCCAGGAGCTGGAGTCGCTGTTCAGCGGCGCCGGCTGGAACGTGATCAAGGTGTTGTGGGGCTCGGAATGGGATGCGCTGTTTGCCCGCGACAGCGAGCACGTGCTGCTGCGCCAGCTGGCGGCAACCCCCGACGGCCAGTTCCAGACCTTGGGGGCCAATGACGGCGCCTACAACCTGGAACACTTCTTCAACCAGCACCCGGCCTTGCAGCGCCTGGTCGAGCACATGAGCTCGGCCGAGATCAACGCGCTCAAGCGCGGTGGCCATGATTTTCGCAAGCTGTATGCCGCCTTTGCCGCCGCCAAGGCGTGCAAGGGCCGGCCGACGGTGATCCTGGCCAAGACCAAGAAGGGCTACGGCATGAGTGCGGCCGGCGAGTCGCGCATGACCGCGCACCAGGCCAAGAAGCTCGACGTGCAGGCGCTGCTGGCCTTCCGTGACCGCTTCCACTTGCCCTTGAGCGATGCGCAGGTTGAGCAGTTGCAGTTCTACCGGCCGGACGAAAACAGCCGGGAGATGCGCTACCTGCGCGAGCGGCGCAATGCCCTGGGCGGCAGCCTGCCGTCGCGGCGGCCCCAGGCGCGCACGCTGCCGGTACCGGCGCTGGAGGTGATGGGCGGTTTTGCAATGCACGCCGAGGGCAAGGAGATGTCCACCACCATGGCTGCGGTGCGCATGCTCGGTGCCTGGCTCAAGGCCCCGGAGCTGGGGCCGCGGGTGGTGCCGATCGTCGCCGATGAAGCGCGCACCTTCGGCATGGCCAGCCTGTTCCGGCAGATCGGCATCTACTCGCCCCATGGGCAGCGCTACGAACCCGAAGATGCCAGTTCGCTGCTCTCCTACAGGGAGTCGCGCGATGGTCAGTTGCTGGAGGAGGGCATCACCGAGGCCGGGGCCCTGTCGTCCTGGGTAGCGGCGGCCACCTCCTATGCGGTGCATGGCGAGCCGATGTTGCCGGTGTACATCTATTACTCGATGTTCGGCTTCCAGCGGGTCGGCGACCTGATATGGGCGGCGGCCGACCAGCGTGCACGGGGCCTGCTGCTGGGGGCTACGGCAGGGCGCACCACCCTGGGCGGCGAAGGCTTGCAGCACCAGGATGGCTCGAGCCTGGTGATGGCGGCCATGGTGCCCAACTGCCGCGCCTGGGAGCCGTGCTTTGCCGGCGAACTGGCGGTGATTCTGGAACACGCGGCGCGGCGCATGCTGGTGGAGCAGTGCGACGAGTTTCACTATGTGGCGGTGATGAATGAAAGTTATCCACACCCCTCCCTGCCACCTGAGGCACATGCGGCAGTGTTGCGCGGGATGTACCGGTTTGCCGAACAGCCGGTGGAGCATGCCCTGGGGCGGGTTCGCCTGCTGGGCTCCGGGGCGATCCTGCGCGAGGTGATCGCCGCGAGCGAGCTGCTGGCGGCGGACTGGGGCATCGCCAGCGAGGTGTTCAGTGTGACCAGCTTCAGCGAACTGGCGCGTGATGCACGGGATGTGCAGCGCGGGCAGCGTCTGGGGCTGGGTGGCAGCAGCCATCTGGCGCAATGCCTGGTGGGAGATACGCCGGTGATTGCCGCAACTGACTATGTACGTGCCTGGCCGCAATTGATTGCCGAGTACGTGCCGGCGCCGTACGTGACGCTGGGCACCGACGGCTTCGGGCGCAGCGATACGCGCCAGCGGTTGCGCCAGTTCTTCGAGGTGGACCGCTTCAGTGTGGTGCTGGCCAGCTTGCAGGCGCTGGTGGATGACGGGCTGCTGGAGGTCGATGTGATGGCGCAGGCACGGGCCAGGTATCCGGCGCTGGATGCGGCGGGCCCCTGGTATCGTTGATGTGAGGGGATGAAAAAAGGGGCCGGTGATCGGCCCCTTTTTTCTTTGTATCGGATGGTTGGGTGTGGCATTCGCCGGCAAGGCCGGCTCCAGCAGGAGCGCGCCATGCCAGTGACGGGGCCGCTGCGATCAGCGCTTGAGCCCGTAATGCTCATCCAGCATGCCCGGGGTGTTCGGTGCCTTGGGCGCGTAGTCGCGTGGCACTTCGGTGTCCTTGGGCGGGGTCAGACGGTCACGCGGGCCCTGCGCTTCGGAGTGCAGTGCGGCCAGCAGGCGCTGACGGGTCTGTTCGTCCAGGGCCAGACGGTTGGCGCCTTCGGCCAGGTGGTCCTGCACTTCCTGGTAGCTCTGGGTCAGCTTCTTGACCAGCGCCGCGGTGCTGTTGAAATGGGTCACCACTTCACTCTGATAACTGTCAAAACGTTCCTGGATATCGTCCAGCTGCCGCTGGGTGCTGCTCGGGGCGGCATTGGGCAAGAGGCGGGCGACCAGGAAACCAACGACTACACCCACTACCAGGGCCAGGGTCGGCAACAACCAAACTAAGAGCGAGAGTTCCACGAGTCCTTCCTCTATAAACGGCTTTGCTTTACGTTAACGGCTCGGACCTGCGCTGTATACCGCGAGCGATCGCAAATATCTCAGACAGAATCATCAGCTAGACGAGTCGACCCCTCCAGAGGTCACGGAGTTCACCCTTGCTTATCCGCGAAACCCCCGTATTCATCGATGGCCCGGTTGGCCAGCTGGAAGCCCTGTACCTGGACGTGGCAGACCCTCGCGGCATCGTCCTGCTGTGCCACCCCAACCCCGTGCAGGGCGGCACCATGACCAACAAGGTGGTGTCGATGCTGCAGCGCACCGCACGCGATGCCGGCTACATCACCCTGCGCTTCAACTACCGCGGTGTAGGCCAGAGCGCTGGCAGCCATGACATGGGCAGCGGCGAAGTCGACGATGCACAGGCCGCTGCAGCCTGGCTGCGCGAAAAACATCCCGAATTACCTTTGACGCTGATGGGCTTCTCCTTCGGCGGCTTCGTCGCGGCCAGCCTCGGCGGCCGGCTCGAAGCCCAGGGCGTCACGCTCAAGCACCTGTTCATGGTAGCCCCGGCAGTGATGCGCCTTGGCGGTACCGACGGCCTGCCGCAGGCAGGTGCCTTGAGCGTGATCCAGCCCGAAACCGACGAGGTGATCGATCCGCAGATCGTCTACGCCTGGTCCGATGCACTGGCGCGCCCCCATGAGCTGCTGAAAGTGGCAGAATGCGGTCACTTTTTTCACGGCAAGCTGACCGACCTCAAGGATCTGGTGCTGCCACGCCTTTCGAACTGATACAAGCCTGATAAGCGATTACCCATGACCACTCGTATCCTTACCGGTATCACCACCACGGGCACGCCGCACCTTGGCAACTATGCCGGTGCCATCCGCCCGGCGGTCCTCGCCAGCCAGCAGCCGGGCGTCGACTCGTTCTACTTCCTGGCCGACTACCATGCGCTGATCAAGTGCGATGACCCGCAGCGCATCCAGCGCTCGCGTCTGGAAATCGCCGCCACCTGGCTGGCCGGCGGCCTGGACCCGGAACGCGTGACCTTCTACCGCCAGTCCGACATTCCCGAGATCCCCGAGCTGACCTGGCTGCTGACCTGCGTGGCGGCCAAGGGCCTGCTCAATCGTGCGCATGCCTACAAGGCCTCGGTGGACAAGAACCTGGAAAGCGGCGAAGACCCGGATGCGGGCGTGAGCATGGGCCTGTACAGCTATCCGGTGCTGATGGCGGCGGACATCCTGATGTTCAATGCCAACAAGGTGCCGGTGGGGCGCGACCAGATCCAGCACGTGGAAATGGCCCGTGATATCGGGCAGCGCTTCAACCACCTGTTCGGCCAGGGCAAGGACTTCTTCGCCATGCCCGAGGCGCTGATCGAGGAAAGCGTGGCCACCTTGCCGGGCCTGGACGGTCGCAAGATGTCCAAGAGCTACGACAACACCATCCCGCTGTTCACCAGTGCCAAGGAGATGAAGGACGCGATCTCGCGCATCGTCACCGACTCGCGCGCGCCGGGCGAGGCCAAGGACCCGGACAACTCGCACCTGTTCACCCTGTTCCAGGCCTTTGCCACCGCCGAGCAAGCCGAAGCCTTCCGCAGCGAGCTGCTGCAGGGGCTGGGTTGGGGCGAAGCCAAGCAGCGCCTGTTCCAGCTGGTCGACGGCCAGTTGAGCGCGCCGCGCGAGCATTACCACCAGCTGATTTCCCGCCCGGCGGACCTGGAGGATATTCTTCTGGCCGGCGCGCAGAAGGCCCGCAAGATCGCCACGCCGTTTCTTGAGCAACTGCGCGAAGCAGTGGGCCTGCGCTCGTTCCGCAGCACGGTTCAGGTCAGCGGTGAAACCAGGAAGAAGGCGGTCAAGGCGGCACGCTTCGTGAGCTTCCGTGAAGAGGACGGCAGCTTCCGCTTCCGTCTGCTGGCAGCCGACGGCGAGCAGTTGCTGCTGTCGCGCAGCTTTGCCGACGGCAAGGCGGCCGGTGCGGTGAGCAAGCAGTTGCAACTGGGCCAGCCGCTGGATGTACGTGACGAAGGCCTGGGCTTCAGCCTGTGGCTGGAAGGCGAGTGCGTGGCCGACGGCCCGCAGTTCGCCGATGCCACGGCGCGCGATGCCGCCATCGAGAGCCTGCGCGCTGCCTTGCAGCCCCAGCAGGACTGACCGTCAATCGCAAGTCTGATTGCCATTACCCGGGGCCGTCGCTACAGTGACGGCCCGCTTTTGTTGCCTTGCTAACGAATTATGACGCCCCTAGAACGATATCAAGCAGATCTGAAACGTCCCGAATTCTTCCATGACGCGGCGCAGGAAACAGCGGTGCGTCACTTGCAGCGCCTGTACGACGACCTGGTCGCGGCGCACAACAGCAAGCCGGGTGTGTTCGGCAAGCTGTTCGGCAGGAAAGAGCAGGCGCCCGTCAAGGGCCTGTATTTCTGGGGTGGGGTAGGGCGCGGTAAGACCTACCTGGTCGATACGTTCTATGAGGCGCTGCCTTTCCCGCAGAAAGTGCGTACGCACTTCCACCGCTTCATGAAGCGCGTGCACGAGGAAATGAAGACCCTCAAGGGCGAGAAGAACCCGCTGACCATCATTGCCAAGCGGTTCTCCGACGAGGCGCGGGTGATCTGCTTCGACGAGTTCTTCGTGTCCGATATCACCGACGCGATGATCCTTGGCACCCTGATGGAGGAGCTGTTCAAGAACGGCGTGACCCTGGTGGCCACCTCCAACATCGTGCCGGACGGCCTGTACAAGGACGGCCTGCAGCGTGCGCGCTTCCTGCCGGCAATTGCCCTGATCAAGCAGAACACCGACATCGTCAACGTCGACAGCGGCGTGGACTATCGCCTGCGTCACCTGGAGCAGGCCGAGCTGTTCCACTTCCCGCTGAATGAAGCGGCCCACGAAAGCCTGCGCAAGAGCTTTCGCGCATTGACGCCGGAATGCACCCAGGCGGTGGAAAACGACGTGCTGATGATCGAGAACCGCGAGATCCGTGCGCTGCGTACCTGCGACGACGTGGCCTGGTTCGACTTCCGCGAACTGTGCGACGGCCCGCGCAGCCAGAACGACTACATCGAACTGGGCAAGATCTTCCATGCGGTGCTGCTCAGTGGCGTGGAGCAGATGGGCGTGGCCACCGACGACCTGGCGCGTCGCTTCATCAACATGGTCGACGAGTTCTACGACCGCAACGTCAAGCTGATCATCTCGGCTGAAGTGGAGCTCAAGGACCTGTACACCGGCGGGCGCCTGAGCTTCGAGTTCCAGCGTACCCTGAGCCGCTTGCTGGAGATGCAGTCCCACGAGTTCCTGTCGCGGGCACACAAGCCTTAAATCGCGTCACTGCTGTCGCGGCTCACGCCCGCTCCCACAGAGGTTTGCAGCGAACCTGTGGGGGCGGGCGTGACCCGCGATAGGCCCTCAGGCCTCCTGCATGAATTGCTGCCGATACTGGTTAGGCGACAGCTCCGTGTGCTGCCTGAACAATCGCGCAAAAAAGCTGGCGTCGTCATAGCCCACCTCGTAGCTGATGGTCTTGATGCTCTTGCGCGTCCCTGACAGCAAGCCCTTCGCCGTCTCGATCCGCAGCCGTTGCAGATAATGCAGCGGCTTGTCCCCCGTCGCACTCTGGAACCTGCGCATGAAGTTGCGGATGCTCATGCCATGGTTGCGTGCCACGTCCTCGAAACGGAACTTGTCGGCGAAGTGTTCCTCCAGCCACTGCTGGATCTGCAGGATGATCAGGTCCTGGTGCAGCTTCTGTCCGCCAAAGCCCATGCGCCCCGGGGTGTAGTTGCGTTGCACCTCGTAGAGGATGTCGCGGGCCACGGCCTGGGCCACGTTGGCCCCGCAGAAGCGCTCGATCAGGTAGATGTACAGGTCGCAGGCCGAGGTGGCGCCGCCGGCGCAATAGAGGTTGTCGGCATCGGTGAGGTGTTTGTCCTGGTTCAGCGACACCTTCGGGAAGCGTTCGGCGAACTGGCCGAAGAAGCGCCAGTAGGTGGTGGCCTCCTTGCCATCGAGCAGGCCGGCCTCGGCCAGCCAGAACACGCCGCTGGCCTCGCCGCACAGCACAGCGCCTCGGGCATGCTGCTCGCGCAGCCAGGGCAGTACCTGGGGGTAGCGCTGGCACAGGGCATCGAAGTCGTCCCAGAACGCCGGCAGGATGATCACGTCGGCCTGCTCGAGGCCGCTGTCCACCGGTAGCTGCACGCCGCTGAAGCTCTGCACGGGCAGCCCGTCGGGGCTCACGAGGCGGGTTTCGAACATCGGTTGCAGGCCCAGGCCCAGTTGCTTGCCATAGCGCAGGCTGGCCAGGTGGAAGAAATCCTTGGCCTGCATCAGGGTCGATGCGAATACCTTGTCGATGGCCAGGATGCTGACGCGCCGCAGCGATGCGGTAGGTTGGGTAAACATCATTGTCGTTATTCTTATAGGGTAGAGTGGTCAATCACCGGCTGGATCGTCTTATTTTTTGGCGATTGTGTCTACCCTCGGTTCCCGCAGCGGGCTGCGGGAACCGTTGCAGCGCTTTACGGGGCGGGGTTGGGCTGATCCTGGTGGATCGCATCGATGGCGGCCAGCAGCTCGTCACCGAGCTTCAGGCTGGCGCTTGCCAGGTTGCTGTCCAGTTGCGCCAGCGAGGTGGCGCCGATGATGTTGCTGGTCACGAACGGCTGCTGGGTCACGAAGGCCAGGGCCATCTGTGCCGGGTCCAGGCCGTGCTCGCGGGCCAGGGCCACATAACGGCTGCACGCGGCGACGGTCTGCGGGTTGGAATAGCGCGAGAAGCGGTTGAACAGGGTCAGGCGGCCGTTTTCCGGGCGCGCGCCGTTCTCGTACTTGCCCGACAGCATGCCGAAGGCCAGCGGCGAGTAGGCCAGCAGGCCGCACTGCTCGCGGATGGCGATTTCCGCCAGGCCCACTTCGAAGCTGCGGTTGAGCAGGTTGTACGGGTTCTGGATCGAGACCGCACGGGGCCAGCCGCGGCTTTCGGCCAGTTGCAGGAACTTCATGGTGCCCCACGGGGTTTCGTTGGACAGGCCGATGTGGCGGATCTTGCCTGCCTTGACCTGCTCGTCGAGCACTTCGAGGGTTTCTTCCAGCGGCGTGAAGTGGTCCTGGGGCAGGTGCTGGTAGCCCAGCTTGCCGAAGAAGTTGGTACTGCGCTCGGGCCAGTGCAGCTGGTACAGGTCGATCCAGTCGGTCTGCAGGCGCTTGAGGCTGGCGTCCAGGGCTGCCACGATGTGCTGGCGGTTGTGCTTGAGCTGGCCGTCGCGAATGTGGCTGATGCCGTTGCCGGGGCCGGCCACCTTGCTGGCCAGGATCCAGTCGGCGCGATCGCCGCGCTGGCTGAACCAGTTGCCGATGATCTGCTCGGTGGCCGAGTAGGTTTCCGGGCGCGGCGGCACCGGGTACATCTCCGCGGTATCGATGAAATTGATCCCGGCCGCCTTGGCCCGTTCGATCTGGGCGAAGCCCTCGGCCTGGTCGTTCTGCTCGCCCCAGGTCATGCTGCCCAGGCACAATGCACTCACGTTGAGGTCGGTGCGACCCAGCTGGCGATACTCCATGACGATCTCCACGGCAAAAGAAGCATAAAAGCAGGTTGATATTTTTTCTGCAATCTGGATAATTCTGCACCTCTCTCAGCAGTGGAAGTGATGCCCCGCCGCCGAAGAATCTTGCCGAGTATTGGACGTGCTGACCCGAGCCCCCGATAGCGTCCGTATCCGGCTGCCTTTGACCTTGTCAAAGTACGCACTATTCAGTAAGATCTGCCGTCTTAAAATTGCGGGACGGCCCCTGAGGCTATAAAGAATGAAAACTTTTACTGCTAAACCGGAAACAGTAAAACGCGACTGGTTCGTCGTTGACGCTGCTGGCAAGACCCTGGGTCGTCTGGCCACTGAGATCGCGAGCCGTCTGCGTGGCAAGCACAAGCCAGAATACACCCCTCACGTTGACACCGGCGACTACATCGTCGTGATCAATGCCGAGCAGGTACGTGTTACTGGTGCCAAGACTTCGGACAAAATGTACTACTCCCACTCCGGTTTCCCGGGCGGCATCAAGGAAATCAACTTCGAGAAGTTGATCGCCAAAGCGCCTGAGCGCGTGATCGAGACCGCGGTAAAGGGCATGCTGCCTAAAAACCCGCTGGGTCGCGACATGTACCGTAAGCTGAAAGTCTATGCGGGCGCTGTACACCCTCATACTGCTCAGCAGCCCCAAGAACTGAAGATTTAACGGAATAGTTCATTATGTCGGCGACTCAAAATTACGGCACTGGCCGTCGCAAGACTGCAACCGCACGCGTTTTCCTGCGTCCGGGCACTGGCAGCATCTCCATCAACAACCGCTCCCTCGAGACCTTCTTCGGTCGTGAAACCGCGCGCATGGTAGTTCGCCAGCCGCTGGAACTCACCGAAACCACCGAGAAGTTCGACATCTACGTCACCGTCATCGGTGGTGGTGTCAGCGGTCAAGCGGGCGCTATCCGTCACGGTATCACCCGTGCACTGATGGACTACGACGAAACCCTGCGTGGCGCTCTGCGCAAAGCTGGCTTCGTTACCCGTGACGCTCGTGAAGTCGAGCGTAAGAAAGTGGGTCTGCGTAAAGCACGTAAGCGTCCTCAGTACTCCAAGCGTTAATTCGCTTCGGCGTTCAAAAAAAGCCCGGTTCCTGGTGGAACCGGGCTTTTTTTATGTCTTGAATAAAAGGGGCTGCCGACCCTGTGTGACAACTTGCCGCATAGACGCAGGTCAAGTGCTATAAGGGATACAGCCTTTATGCCGGGTAATAACCTTGTCTTCGATGGGTCTTTTCATTACCATGCGGCAAATTTTTAGCAGTTCGAAATTTATTTTTAGCAGTTCGAAATTTACTTAGTAGATGCCTGTTGCAACAGGCCACAAAGCTGATGGGAGAGGACTGAATGAGCAATGACGGCGTCAATGCAGGCCGGCGTCGCTTCCTGGTAGCAGCCACGTCCGTGGTGGGTGCTGCAGGAGCGGTGGGGGCTGCGGTCCCGTTCGTAGGGTCATGGTTTCCCAGTGCCAAGGCGAAAGCTGCCGGTGCACCGGTCAAGGTCAACATCGCCAAGGTGGAGCCCGGCCAGCAGATGATTGCTGAATGGCGCGGCCAGCCCGTGTTCATCGTCCGCCGCACCGAGGAGATCCTGGGCAACCTGAAGAAGATCACCGGTGAGCTCTCCGACCCCGAGTCCAAGGCGTCGGAGCAGCCGGCCTACGTCGACCCGTCGAACCGCTCGATCAAGCCGGAAATCCTCGTGCTCGTCGGCCTGTGCACCCACCTGGGCTGCTCGCCGACCTTCCGTCCCGAAGTGGCGCCTGTCGACCTGGGTCCCAAGTGGGTGGGTGGCTATTTCTGCCCATGCCACGGCTCCCACTACGACCTCGCCGGCCGCGTCTACAAGTCCCAGCCAGCGCCGCTCAATCTGCCAGTGCCACCGCACTCGTACGAGTCGGATGACATCATCGTCGTCGGCGTCGATCAGGAGAACGCGTGATGAGTAAGTTCATGGACTGGGTTGACGCCCGCTTCCCCGCCACCAAGATGTGGGAAGATCACCTGAGCAAGTACTACGCACCGAAGAACTTCAACTTCTTCTATTTCTTCGGCTCCCTGGCCCTGCTGGTCCTGGTCAACCAGATCGTGACCGGCGTGTGGCTGACCATGAGCTTCACCCCTTCGGCCGAAGAGGCGTTCGCCTCGGTCGAATACATCATGCGTGACGTCGAATACGGCTGGATCCTGCGCTACCTGCACTCCACGGGTGCGTCGGCGTTCTTCATCGTGGTCTACCTGCACATGTTCCGTGGCCTGCTCTACGGCTCGTACCAGAAGCCACGCGAGCTGGTATGGCTGTTCGGCATGCTGATCTACCTGGCGCTGATGGCAGAGGCCTTCATGGGCTACCTGCTGCCCTGGGGCCAGATGTCGTACTGGGGTGCCCAGGTGATCATCTCGCTGTTCGGCGCCATCCCGGTCATCGGCGGCGACCTGACCCAGTGGATCCGTGGCGACTACCTGATCTCCGGCATTACCCTGAACCGCTTCTTCGCCCTGCACGTGGTGGCCCTGCCGATCGTGATTCTCGGCCTGGTGGTGCTGCACATCCTGGCGCTGCACGAAGTGGGTTCGAACAACCCGGATGGCGTGGACATCAAGAAGAAAAAGGACGAGAACGGCATTCCGCTGGACGGCATCCCGTTCCACCCGTACTACACCGTCAAGGATATCGTCGGCGTGGTGGTGTTCCTGTTCGTCTTCTGCATGATCGTGTTCTTCTTCCCGGAAATGGGCGGCTACTTCCTGGAGAAACCCAACTTCGAACAGGCCAACGCGTTCAAGACCCCGGAGCACATCGCCCCTGTGTGGTACTTCACGCCGTTCTACGCGATCCTGCGTGCGGTACCCGACAAGCTGCTGGGCGTGATCGCCATGGGTGCTGCGATCGCGGTGCTGTTCGTGTTGCCATGGCTGGACCGTAGCCCGGTCAAGTCAATGCGCTACAAGGGCTGGATGAGCAAGGCCTGGCTGTGGGTGTTCTGCATCTCCTTCGTGATCCTGGGCGTGCTCGGCGTGCTGGCGCCAACCCCGGGTCGCACCTTGCTGTCGCAGGTATGTACCTTCCTGTATTTCGCCTACTTCATTCTGATGCCGTTCTACACCAGGCTCGAGAAGACCAAACCGGTTCCGGAAAGGGTGACTGGCTGATGAAAAAGCTATTTGCAGTATTGCTCCTGGCAGTGATGCCTTCGCTGACCTTCGCCGCCGAACACGGCGTGGAACTGGACAAGGTCGACATCGACCTGACCGACAAGGCCGCCATGCAGGACGGCGCACGGACCTTTGCCAACTATTGCATGGGTTGCCACAGCGCCAAGTTCCAGCGTTACGAGCGTGTCGCCGATGACCTGGGCATCCCGCACGAGCTGATGCTCGAGAAGCTGGTGTTCACCGGCGCCAAGATCGGCGACCACATGAACATCGGCATGCAGCCGGCCGACGCCAAGGCCTGGTTCGGTGCGGCGCCGCCCGACCTGACCCTGGTGGCGCGGGTACGCGGCACCGATTGGCTGTACAGCTACCTGCGGGCCTTCTACGAGGACCCGTCACGCCCTTGGGGTGTGAACAACAAGGTCTTCCCCAACGTTGGCATGCCAAACGTACTGGTGGGCCTGCAGGGGCGCCAGGTGGTCGGTTGCAAGCAGATCCAGACCGTGGTCGAGGGCAAGAAGCAGTTTGACCCGCTCACTGGTGCCCCGCTGACCCACGAAGCGTGCGATCAGCTGACCATCGTGCCGAAATCCGGTACCCTGACCGACGAGCAGTTCGACGAGAAGGTCAAGAACCTGGTGACCTTCCTGGCCTACTCGGCCAACCCGGTCAAGCTGCAGAGCCAGCGCATCGGCACCTACGTGCTGCTGTACCTGGCCTTCTTCTTCGTGTTCGCCTACCTGCTCAAGCGCGAATACTGGAAGGACGTGCACTGATCACAGGGTAAAATCTGTTAGTTTAACGCGCGCCCTGGGGTCCCTCTGCAGTATGGAGGGCCCCCAGGGCGCGTTTGCATTTGTAATTTCATAAGTTCAACACGCGAGGAGGACCCCCATGGGCGTGACCAATCGGTTAGCCTGCTACTCCGACCCCGCTGATCATTATTCTCATCGGGTGCGCATCGTTCTCGCCGAGAAAGGTGTCGGCGTCGAGATCATCAGTGTCGAAGCCGGGCGCCAGCCGCCCAAGCTGCTGGAAGCCAACCCGTATGGCAGCGTACCGACCCTGGTTGATCGTGACCTGGCGTTGTATGAGTCGACCGTGGTGATGGAATACCTCGACGAGCGCTACCCGCACCCGCCGCTGTTGCCGGTCTACCCGGTGGCGCGTGCCAACAGCCGCCTGCTGATCCACCGTATCCAGCGTGACTGGTGTTCGCTGGTGGACCTGATTCTCGACCCGCGCAGCAAGGAGCCTGCCCGCGTGCAGGCGCGCAAGGAGCTGCGCGAGAGCCTTACCGGCGTTTCGCCGTTGTTCGCCGACAAGCCTTGTTTCCTGAGTGAGGAGCAAAGCCTGGTGGATTGTTGTCTATTGCCCATACTGTGGCGTTTGCCGGTATTGGGTATCGAACTGCCGCGGCCAGCCAAGCCGCTGCTCGATTACATGGAGCGTCAGTTTGCGCGGGAAGCCTTCAAGGCCAGCCTGTCCGCCGCTGAACGCGATATGCGTTAGGTTTTAAGGAGCCGTTGATGAACTCCAGTCGTCCGTATCTGGTGCGAGCCTTGTATGAGTGGATCGTGGACAACGATTGCACGCCGCACATGCTGGTCAATGCCGAGTACCCCGCGGTGCAGGTGCCTCAGGGCTTCGCCAGCGATGGCCAGATCGTTTTGAACGTGTCGCCCAATGCCGTGCGTCACTTGCACATGGATAACGAAGCTGTGAGCTTCGAGGGGCGTTTCGGTGGGGTTGCCCACACGCTGTACGTGCCTGCCGGCGCCATCCTGGGTATCTATGCCCGTGAGAATGGCCAGGGCATGGTGTTCGAGCTCGAGCCGCCACTGATGGAGGATGACGACCTCGAGGACGAGGGCGTCGAGCCGGATGATGACGGCCCGCCGAGTGGCGGGCAGCCGCCGCGGCCAAGTGGGCGTCCGAGCCTGAAAGTGGTGAAATGAAAAAAGGCGACCTTGCGGGGTCGCCTTTTTTTTGGGCCTGTGTGCTTACAGGTCGGTGATGGTGCGCACCTGATCCTTGTTCACACGGGTGCGTTTGCCGTCGAGCTGCTGGAACTCGTAGAAGCCGGAGCTGCGTTCGAGTTTCGGCGCGTCGACCGCCTGGAACTCACGGCCATCATTGAGGGTGATCAGGCTTGGGGTGGAGCAGCCGGCCAGGGTGGCGAAGGTAGCGATCAGCAGGGTGGCGAACAGGCCGTTCTTCATGGGTATTCCTGTGGGGTGTCGGTGGGGGTTGCGGTGCGCTGGCGGCTTCACGCCCTTCACCGGCGAGGCCGGCGAAGGGCGTGAAGCCGCGGTCAGTCGATGTATTCGAACAGCTTGACGATCTTCTGCACACCCGACACGCCTTGCACCAGGTTGGTGGCCTGATTGGCTTCCTGCTGGGTCAGCAGGCCCAGCAGGTAGACGATGCCGTTCTCGGTCACCACCTTGATGCGCGAACCGGGGATGTTGCTGTCGGTCAGCATCTGGGCCTTGATCTTGGTGGTCAGCCAGGCGTCATTGTTGCGCGCCAGCAGCGAGGAGGGCGGCAGCACCTGAAGTTCGTTGTGCACCTTCTTGACCCGCTGCACCTGACCGGCGGTCTGCTCGGCCAGGCTCTTGAGGTCGGCGCGCGGGGTCTGCCCGGCCAGCAGCACGATGCCGTTGAAGCTGGTGACGACGATGTGCGAGTTCTTGTCCAGGTCCGGGCTGGCCTTGGCCACGTTCACCGCTACCTTGGTTTCGATCAGCGAGTCGTCGATCTTGCTGCCGAAGGTGCGGGTGCCGCGATCGTCCTCGATCGGGTTTTCGCGGCTGGCAGTAATCACCGAACTGCAGCCGGTGATGCTCAGGCACAGGGTCAGGGCCATCAGGCCAAGGCGATTAGGGGTCATTCTTCACTCCCGAACAATTGGCTGTCGATCAAGTCGCAAAGGCAGTGGATCGCCAGCAGGTGGACTTCCTGGATGCGTGCGGTGACGGTGGCCGGTACGCGAATCTCCACATCTTCGGGCAGTAGCAGCGAGGCCATGCCGCCGCCATCGCGTCCGGTCAGAGCTACGACAATCATTTCGCGATCATGTGCGGCCTGGATCGCCTGAATGATGTTCGCCGAGTTGCCGCTGGTGGAAATCGCCAGCAGCACGTCGCCCGGTTGGCCCAGGGCACGGATCTGCTTGGAGAAGATCTCGTTGTAGCTGTAGTCGTTGGCGATCGAGGTAATGGTCGAGCTGTCGGTGGTCAGCGCGATGGCCGGCAGGCTCGGGCGCTCGCGCTCGAAGCGGTTGAGCAGTTCGGACGAGAAGTGCTGGGCATCGCCCGCCGAGCCGCCGTTGCCGCAGGCGAGCATCTTGCCCTCGTTGAGCAGCGCGTTGACCATCACCTGACTGGCTTGCTCGATGTGTGGTGCAAGGACTTCCATCGCCTGTTGCTTGGTGTTGATGCTGGCCTGGAATAGCTGGCGAATTCGGGATTGCATGTCCATCTGTGTGACCTTAAGTGGGGCGGCTGGTCGGGCGTGTCGCAACGTCTTGAAGACCCTGCGGCACATGACTGTGCAGCCCGCGAAACAAAGAGCAAAAAAGTTGAGTGGGTAACGGATGCATCAAGCGGGGCGGGTTCAACTGTCGAAAGCGTTCTTCAGCCAGTCGAGCGGTGTGCCCGAGTGGCCGCGGCCCTGCAGGGCAATCACGTCGAAACGACAGGGCTGGTTGGCCCAGCGCGCCTCCTGCTGCAGAAAATACTGGGCCGCTAGCACCAGTTTTTGCTGTTTGCGGGTATCGACGCTGGCCAGTGCTCCGCCAAAGCCCGCGTGCAGCCGGTAGCGGACTTCGACGAATACTACTGTATCGCCGTCAAGCATGACCAGATCAAGCTCGCCGCGTTTGCATCGCCAGTTCTGCGCCAGCAACTGCAGGCCCTGCGCCTGAAGGTAATGCAGGGCCTGCTGTTCGGCCGCGATACCCGCGGCCTGGCGAGAACCGTCGGGCATCAGCGCGGGGTGTCCGGCAGGCGCTTGACCTGACCGCCGGTGAACTCGGCCCATGGCAACTGGCGTTCGATGCGCTGGTTGGCGTTCATGCTCAGGCTGCCGGACAGGCCTTCGATACGGTTGTCCGGCAGTGCCTTGAGCTGGCCCAGGCGCGGCGCGAGGCTGTAGGCATCGGCACCCATCGCGTACAGGCGACCGATGCTGCCGGCCGCTTGCGGCCACTGGCGTACCACCTGCTGGCGCAGGCTGTTGCCGGTGTCGAGCAGCCACGGCGTTTCGCAGAAGCGAATGCCGTTCATGTCGTTGTACTCGTTGACGTTGCCGCTGGCGCTGTACACGTTGGAGGTGGCGTACACCGGTACGTCACCGGCGTACTGGAAGTTCAGTGTCGGCTTGATCTGCTGGGCCTGGGTCGGGGTTGCGGCCAGGAAGATGAAATCGATGTCCTGGCGACGCGATGGCTGTGCCGAGACACTGCCGCCCACGGTGCTCTGCAGGCTCTTGGCGCGGCCTTCGCTCTGGCGCAGCTGGAACAGGTCGGCGATCTGCTGTGCCAGGGCTACCGGCTGCGACACGTGGGCAGCGGCAATCAGGGTGCCGCCCTTGGCTTCCCAGTCCTGGCGGAAGGCCTTGAGTACGCGATCGCCCCATTCGCCGCTCGGCACCAGGGCCACGGCACGACGCATGCCGTCGGCCTGGGCGCGGCGCGAGACTTCGCGGGCTTCGTCTTCGGCGGCCAGGCCGAACTGGAACAGTTGCGCCGGGCCGGTCTGGCCGGCGTCGCTGTAGTTCAGTGCCAGGGTGGTGATCGGCAGTTGCGGGTAGGCGCTCAATTGCTTGACCAGGTTCTTCTCGAGCGGGCCTACCACCAGCTGGACGCCGCTGGCCTGGGCCTTGCGGTAGAAGTCATCGAGCGAGGTCAGGCGCGAGCTGTCGAAGACTTCGACCGAAGGCGGCTTCTGGCCGGCCTGCTGGGCCTGGAAGTGCGCCGCCATGAAACCGTCGCGCAGGGCGCGGGCAACACCTGCCAGCGGGCCTTCCTGGGGCAACAGCAGGGCGATCTTGGTCAGCGGCTGGCTGGCCAGTTCCTTGAGTTTGAGCAGGGGCTGTGGCAGTTGCACGGCGGCAGGGTGGCCGGCGTGCTGGTTGCGCCAGCTTTCGATGGCGGCCTGCTGCTGTTCGAGGGTGCCGGCGCTCTTGACGGCCAGGGCCAGGCTGGTCCAGCCGGCCATCACGTCGGTGCCGGTGCCTTGCAGTTGTTCGGTGGGCAGGGCGGCAACCAGGTTCCAGATGGCCTCGTGGTTGGCACTGGCGGCGGCGCCGCTGAGCAGGGGAGCCATGGCGACGCGCTGTTGCGCGGCAGCCAGGGTCTGGCCATCGGCTTCCAGGGCGGCGGCGTGCACGCTGCGGGTGCGCACCTGAAGCTCGGGCGGCAGTTCGTCCAACCGGGCCAGGCTCGGGTGGCTCAGGGCGGTGAGGGCGGCCTTGGGCTGGTTGCGGCTCATCGCCAGCTCGGCGCCAAGGGTGCTGGCGAACACTTGCTGGGCCGGCTTGAGGGTGTCGAGTGGCACCTGCTCGAGGATCCGCGAGGCCCGTGCGAAGTCTTTCTGATGGTAGGCCAGGTCAGCGGCGCTCAGGCGCAACAATGCGGCCTTTTCAGGTGTCTTGCTGGTGGCGGCCTGGTCGAGCAGTTGCTCGATGCTGGCATCCGGAGTGCGCGGCAGCTCACCCAGGCTGGACGAGGGCGAACTGGCGCAGGCTGCCAGCAGGGCAGCGAGGCAGAGGGCTGAGAGCAGCCGCAGGCAAGCGATCATGTAAAAATCCTGTTACTCGATCAAATTAACCTGCAATTGTACCCAAGCGCTGGCCGGGGCGCGATCTTGCTGGCGTTAATCCTTCAATATAGGTTGCCCTGCGCAGGCGTGCCGCCGCTGTGGGTAACGCATTGTTGCCGCCTTACGGGCTACAATGGCGCTTTGTTCTCTATTTACAGGTGTGTGCTGTGACCGATGCTCCAGGTGCTTCCAATTCCACTGCCGGCAAGCTTTTCGTGGTGGCTACGCCCATTGGCAACCTGGATGACATGAGCGCCCGGGCCTTGAAGGTGCTGCGCGAGGCGGCGCTGATCGCGGCCGAGGACACGCGCCACTCGGTCCGCTTGCTGCAGCACTTCGGCATCAACACGCCGCTGGCCGCCTGTCACGAGCACAACGAGCGCGACGAGGGCAGCCGCTTCATCACGCGCCTTCTGGCCGGCGACGATGTGGCGTTGATCTCCGATGCCGGTACGCCGCTGATCTCTGACCCGGGCTACCACCTGGTGCGCCAGGCGCGAGCGGCGGGCATCGATGTGGTGCCGGTACCGGGCGCCTGCGCACTGATCGCGGCGTTGTCGGCGGCGGGCCTGCCGTCCGACCGGTTCATCTTCGAGGGTTTTCTGCCGGCCAAGGCGGTAGGTCGCCGCGCGCGCCTGAGCCAGGTCAAGGAAGAACCCCGTACGCTGATTTTCTATGAGGCGCCACACCGCATTCTGGAGTGTCTGCAGGACATGGAGGCGGTGTTTGGCGGCGAACGGCCGGCGTTGCTGGCTCGTGAGCTGACTAAGACCTTCGAGACCCTGAAGGGGCTGCCCCTGGCCGAGCTGCGCGCGTTTGTCGAAAACGACAGCAATCAGCAGCGTGGGGAGTGCGTGGTGCTGGTGGCGGGCTGGACCGCCCCGGAGAACGAAGAGGCCGTGAGCAGCGAAGTGATGCGCGTGCTTGATCTTCTGCTGGCAGAGATGCCGCTCAAGCGTGCAGCAGCCCTGGCGGCGGAAATTACCGGGGTGCGGAAGAATGTTTTGTATCAAATAGCGTTGGAAAAACAGAAAGACCACTAATGTCATAGTGATATTATTTGTTTTATCGCTTGTTCTCGGGGCCCGCTGCCGTTAACCTTTGCGGCGGAGAGTCGATTGGACAGTCGCTGCCTTCTTTTGTTCCGCAAAAGAGGGGGGAGGAAAGTCCGGGCTCCATAGGGCGGAGTGCCAGGTAATGCCTGGGGGGCGTGAGCCTACGGAAAGTGCCACAGAAAATAACCGCCTAAGCACTTCGGTGCCGGTAAGGGTGAAAAGGTGCGGTAAGAGCGCACCGCACGGCTGGCAACAGTCCGTGGCTAGGTAAACCCCACTCGGAGCAAGACCAAATAGGGTTCCATATGGCGCGGCCCGCGTTGGAACCGGGTAGGTTGCTAAAGGCGTCCAGTGATGGCCGTCGTAGAGGAATGACTGTCCTCGACAGAACCCGGCTTACAGATCGACTCTCCACCTTTTCCCTTCCTGCTTGATTCGATAGCAGATGTGTTCTGGTAATACCAAAAAAATCTTACTCTTCATAAATCACTTTAACTTTGCACTCTATCCGTTTGAGTGAATTTGCCTTTCCCCGTCAAAACCCCTCTCGTTTCTCCTCTTTGTATCGCCTTGTTGCTCTAAATCGCCGATCTGTAAGGGTTTTCCTTATAAGCGCGCCTTGACGGTGTGGTGGGCGGATTCCTATAGTGTGCGCAAGTGGCGGAAAGTGGCATGAAGTGGGTTTTCAGACACAAAAAAGCTAACATTTAGGGAAGTGCAGCCGTGTTTCGCGGAGCCAACGCAATCAACCTCGACGCAAAAGGCCGTCTCGCAATGCCGAGCCGGTACCGTGACGAGCTCGATTCGCGCAGTTCCGGGCAGTTGATCGTGACGATCGACGCGGTTGATCCCTGCTTGTGCGTGTATCCGCTGGATGAGTGGGAACTGATCGAAGCCAAGCTGCGTGCCTTGCCGTCGTTACGCGAAGAGAACCGTCGCCTGCAGCGTCTGCTGATCGGCAATGCGGTGGATCTGGAGCTCGACGGCAGTGGGCGTTTCCTGGTGCCACCGCGTCTGCGCGAGTACGCCAAGCTGGACAAGCGGGCGATGCTGGTGGGGCAACTGAACAAATTCCAACTGTGGGACGAGGACGCCTGGAACGCTGTTGCTGCAGCTGACCTGGTGGCCATTCAACAACCGGGCGCGATGCCTGATGAGCTGCGTGATCTGATCCTGTGACTATAGATAGTGGCTTCAAACACATCACCGTACTGCTTGACGAAGCCGTCGAGGCTCTCGCCGTACGCGCCGATGGCTGCTATCTGGATGGCACCTTCGGGCGTGGCGGGCACAGCCGGCTGATTCTCCAGCACCTGGGGCCGCAGGGTCGGCTGCTGGGGTTCGACAAGGACCCACAAGCGATTGCCACCGGGCAAGCGCTGGCGGCCGAAGACGGCCGCTTTGTCATTGTGCAGCGCAGTTTCGCCGAGCTGGGCGCCGAAGTCGCCGAGCGGGGCCTGTCCGGCAAGGTCAATGGCATCCTGCTCGACCTGGGCGTGTCTTCGCCGCAGCTCGATGACCCCGAGCGCGGCTTCAGTTTCATGAACGACGGCCCGCTGGACATGCGCATGGACCCGAGTCGTGGCGTCAGCGCCGCCGAGTTCATCGCCACCGCGCCGGCCGAAGAAATCGCCCGCGTGTTCAAGGAGTACGGCGAAGAGCGTTTCGCCAAGCGCATGGCCAACGCCGTGGTCGCCCGTCGCGAGCAGCAACCCTTTACCCGTACCGCCGACCTCGCCGAAGTGCTCAAGGTCGCAAACCCCGCGTGGGAAAAGGGCAAGAACCCCGCCACCCGTGCTTTCCAGGGGCTGCGCATTCACGTCAACAACGAGCTGGGCGACCTCGAAGCCGGGCTCGAGGCTGCCCTCGACACGCTCGAGATCGGTGGCCGTCTGGTGGTCATCAGCTTCCATTCGCTGGAAGACCGCATCGTCAAGCTGTTCATGCGCAAGCTGGCCAAGGGAGAGGCCGACAACCTGCCGCGCAACCTGCCGGTACAACACAAGCCCTTCGAGCCCAAGATCAAGGTGCATGGCAAGGCGCAGTTCGCCTCCGAGGCCGAGCTCAAGGCCAACCCGCGCTCGCGTAGTGCGGTCATGCGTGTGGCGGAGAAGCTGCGTTGAGCAGGCTTTTCGCCAAGCCTTTGCCAGGCGGCAGCTTCCTGATGCTGCTGCTGTTCATTGGCGTGCTCGTTTCGTCGGTGGCGGTGTCCTACAGTGCGCACTGGAACCGCCAGTTGCTCAATACCCTGTACGGCGAGCTGAACGAACGCGACAAGGCGCAGGCCGAGTGGGGCCGGTTGATTCTGGAGCAGAGCACCTGGACCGCCCACAGCCGCATCGAGAACCTGGCCAGCGAACAGCTGCACATGCGCATTCCCGCCGCTGACGAAGTACGGATGGTGGCGCCATGATGAAACTTGAAGGCGCACTCTACCCGTGGCGGTTCCGCGTTGTGGTCGGCCTGCTGGTGATCATGGTGGGGGCCATTGCCTGGCGTATCGTCGACCTGCAGGTGGTCGACCGCGACTTCCTCAAGGGGCAGGGCGATGCCCGCAGCCTGCGTCACATTCCGATTCCTGCGCACCGCGGGCTGATCACCGACCGCAACGGCGAGCCGCTGGCCGTGAGTACGCCGGTCACCACCCTGTGGGCCAACCCCAAGGAAATGCAGGCTGCCAAGGACCGCTGGCCGGCGCTTGCCGCCGCGCTCAAGCAGAACCCGCAGCAACTGGCCGAGCGCCTCGAACAGCAGGCCAACAAGGAATTCATCTACCTGGTCCGCGGCCTTACCCCGGAGCAGGGCCAGGTGGTGCTCGACCTCAAGGTGCCCGGCGTGTACGGCATCGAGGAGTTCCGCCGCTTCTATCCCGCCGGCGATGTCGCTGCGCACATGGTCGGGTTCACCGACCTCGACGATCACGGTCGCGAGGGGGTGGAGCTCGCCTACGACGAGTGGCTGGCCGGGGTGCCCGGCAAGCGGCAGGTGATCAAGGACCGGCGCGGCCGGCTGATCAAGGACGTACAGGTCACCAAGAACGCCAAGGCCGGCAAGACCTTGGCGTTGTCCATCGACCTGCGTCTGCAGTACCTGGCCACCCGCGAATTGCGTAACGCGATTGCCGAACAGGAAGCCAAGGCCGGTAGCCTGGTGATCATGGATGTGAAGACCGGCGAAGTGCTGGCCATGGTCAACCAGCCCACCTACAACCCCAACAACCGCCGCAGCATGTTCCCGGCGGCGATGCGCAACCGTGCCATCATCGACGTGTTCGAGCCGGGCTCCACGGTCAAGCCTTTCTCCATGAGCGCCGCCCTGCAGAGCGGACGCTGGAAGCCGACCGACAAGGTCGAGGTCTATCCGGGCACCCTGCAGCTGGGCCGCTACACCATTCGTGACGTGTCCAGGAGCGAAGGCCCGATCCTCGACCTGACCGGCATCCTGATCAACTCCAGTAACGTGGGCATGAGCAAGATCGCCTTCGATATCGGTGGCGAGTCCATCTACCGCGTGATGTCGCAACTGGGCCTGGGCCAGTACACCGGCCTGGGCTTCCCGGGCGAGCGTGTCGGCAACCTGCCCAACCACCGCGAGTGGCGCAAGGCCGAGACCGCGACCCTGTCCTACGGCTACGGCCTGTCGGTGACCGCGTTGCAGCTGGTGCATGCCTACGCCGCGCTGGCCAACAACGGCAAGATGGTACCGCTGAGCATTCTCAAGGTGGACAAGACCCCGGAAGCCACCCAGGTGGTGCCCGAGGATACCGCCAAGACCATCCAGGGCATGCTGCAGCAGGTCATCGAAGCGCCACGTGGCGTGTTCCGTGCGCAGGTGCCTTCCTATCACGTGGGCGGCAAGTCGGGTACGGCCCGTAAGGCCACGGTCGGTTCCAAGGGCTACACCGAGAACGCCTACCGCTCGCTGTTCACCGGCTTCGGCCCGATGAGCGATCCGCGCTATGCCATCGTGGTGGTGATCGACGAGCCGAGCAAGGGTGGCTACTTCGGCGGCCTGGTATCGGCGCCGGTATTCAGCAAGGTCATGTCCGGCACCCTGCGACTGATGAACGTGCCGCCAGACAACCTGCCGGCTCCTACTCCACAGCAGCAGGCCGGTGCTGCGCCCGCCAAGGGAGGGCGCGGTTGATGTCGATGCCATTGAGTAAGCTGTTTGCCCTGAGCGGCAACAACGACCCGTTGATCCGTGAACTGACCCTGGACAGCCGCAAGGTCCGCGCCGGGGACTTGTTCCTGGCGGTGCCGGGTGCGCGTGTCGACGGCCGCGAGCATATTGCCGATGCGCTCAAGCGCGGCGCGGCAGCCGTGGCCTATGAAGTGCAGAACACCACCGTGCTGCCGATCACCGATGTGCCGATGATTCCGGTCAAGGGCCTGATTGCCCAGCTGTCGGATATCGCGGGGCGCTTCTATGGCGAGCCGAGCCGCCAGCTCGAGCTGATCGGCGTGACCGGCACCAACGGCAAGACCAGCGTCACCCAGCTGGTGGCCCAGGCGCTCGACCTGCTGGGCCAGCACTGCGGCCTGATCGGCACCCTGGGTACCGGTTTCTACGGCCAGCTGCAAAGTGGCCGGCTGACCACGCCAGATCCGATTGCCGTGCAGTCGACCCTGGGCGACCTGAAGAAGGCTGGCGCCAAGGCCGTGGCCATGGAAGTGTCCTCCCATGCGCTGGAACAGGGCCGGGTAGCGGCACTGGCCTTCGACATCGTGGTAATGACCAACCTGTCACGCGATCACCTGGACTACCACGGCAGCATGGAGGCCTACCAGGCCGCCAAGGCGCGCCTGTTCGCCTGGCCCGACCTGCGCTCGCGGGTGGTCAATCTGGACGATGCCTTCGGGCGTGAGCTGGCGGCGCAGAAGGGTGATTCGCGCCTGATCAGCTATAGCCTCGTCGACGCTGCCGCCTCGCTGTACTGCCGCGAAGCGAAGTTCGACGACGATGGCGTGCGTGCGGTGCTGGTGACGGCACAGGGCGAGCATATGCTGCGCAGCCGCCTGCTCGGGCGCTTCAACCTCAGCAACATGCTGGCCGCGGTCGGCACGCTGATGGCGATGGATCATCCGCTGGACGAAATTCTCAAGGTCACGCCGCAGCTCGAAGGCCCCGTAGGGCGCATGCAGCGCCTGGGCGGTGGCAGCAAGCCGTTGGTGGTGGTCGATTACGCCCACACCCCCGATGCCCTGGAAAAGGTCCTCGAAGCCCTGCGTCCCCATGCACAAGGCAAGCTGTTGTGCCTGTTCGGCTGCGGCGGCGACCGCGATCGCGGCAAGCGCCCGCTGATGGCCGAAGTGGCCGAGCGCCTGGCCGACCGCGTGCTGGTCACCGACGACAACCCGCGCAGCGAGGCGCCCCAGCAGATTTTCGACGATATCCGCCCAGGCTTCGCCCGGGGTGAAAGCGTCGAGTTCATCGCCGGCCGTGGCCCGGCGATTGCGCACCTGATTGCCACCGCCGCTGCCGACGACGTCATCGTGCTGGCGGGCAAGGGGCACGAGGATTACCAGGAGATCAACGGCGAGCGCCATGACTTCTCCGACCTGGTCGAGGCCGAGAGAGCCCTGGCAGCCTGGGAGGCCCCGAATGCTTGAGTCAATGTCCCTCAGCCAGTTGGTAGCGCCGCTGCAGGGCCGCCTGCATGGCCAGGATGCAACCTTCGATGGCGTCAGCATCGACAGCCGCGCGATCACCCCTGGCCAGTTGTTCGTCGCCCTGGCCGGGCCGCGTTTCGACGGTCACGATTACCTGGACGAAGTGGCAGCCAAGGGCGCCGTCGCGGCGCTGGTGCAGCACGAAGTGCCGGGCAGCAACCTGCCGCAACTGGTGGTTGCCGATACCCGCCTGGGCCTGGGCCAGTTGGGGGCGCTCAATCGCGCCGCCTTCGACAAGCCGGTTGCCGCAATCACCGGCTCCAGTGGCAAGACCACGGTCAAGGAGATGCTGGCCAGCATCCTGCGCACCCGCGGGCCGGTACTGGCCACCCGTGGCAACCTCAACAACGACTTCGGCGCACCGCTGACCCTGCTGGAGCTGGCCCCGCACCATACGGCGGCGGTCATCGAGCTGGGCGCCTCGCGCATCGGCGAAATCGCCTACACCGTCGGCCTGACCCAGCCGCAGGTGGTGATCATCAACAACGCCGGTACCGCTCATGTGGGTGAGTTCGGCGGGCCGGAGAAAATCGTCGAAGCCAAGGGCGAGATCCTCGAAGGCCTGGGCCAGGATGGCGTGGCGGTATTGAACCTGGATGACAAGGCGTTCGGCATCTGGAAGCAGCGCGCCGGCCATCACCCTGTGAACACTTTCGCCCTGGCCAATGCCGACGCAGATTTTCATGCCACCGACATTCGTCACGACGAACGCGGCTGCCCCGGTTTCGAATTGCGCAGCCCGCTGGGCAACGCCCGCGTCCAGCTCAACCTGCTGGGCACTCACAATGTCAGCAACGCCCTGGCCGCCGCGGCTGCCGCACAGGCTTTCGGCGTGACACTGGAAGACATCGTCGAGGGTCTTGACGCGGTGCAGCCGGTCAAGGGCCGCACCGTGGTGCACATGGCGCCCACCGGTGTGCGCGTGATCGACGACAGTTACAACGCAAACCCCACCTCCATGTGCGCTGCCGTTGATATACTCGCCGGCTTTTCCGGGCGTACCGTCCTGGTGCTCGGGGATATCGGCGAATTGGGCCAGTGGGCCGAGGAAGGGCATCGGCAGGTCGGCGCATACGCCAGGGGCAAGGTTGCAGCACTTTATGCCGTGGGCCCGATGATGGCCGAAGCGGTCAAGGCATTTGGCACCGGGGCCCATCATTTCGCCACTCAAGCTGACTTGATCGACGCCGTTCGCGTCGAGCAGGCCAACAACACCACCATTTTGATCAAGGGTTCGCGCAGCGCTGCGATGGAAAACGTCGTGGCGGCCTTGTGCGGTTCCAGCGGGGAGAAACATTAATGCTGCTGCTGCTGGCTGAGTATCTGCAACAGTTCTACAAAGGCTTCGCGGTCTTTCAGTACCTGACCCTGCGCGGGATTCTGGGTGTACTGACCGCGTTGTCGCTGGCCCTGTGGTTGGGCCCCTGGATGATTCGTACCCTGCAGATTCGCCAGATCGGTCAAGCCGTGCGCAATGACGGCCCGCAATCGCACCTCTCCAAGTCCGGCACCCCGACCATGGGCGGTGCGCTGATTCTGTCCGCCATTGGCGTGAGCACGCTGCTGTGGGCCGACCTTACCAACCGTTATGTGTGGGTGGTGCTGATCGTCACCCTGCTGTTCGGCGCCATCGGCTGGGTCGACGACTACCGCAAGGTGATCGAGAAGAACTCGCGTGGCCTGCCAAGCCGCTGGAAGTACTTCTGGCAATCGGTGTTCGGCCTGGGCGCGGCGATCTTCCTGTACATGACCGCGCCCACCAGCGTGGAAACCACCCTGATCGTGCCGATGCTCAAGGATGTCACCATCCCGCTGGGCATCGGCTTCGTGGTGCTGACCTATTTCGTCATCGTGGGTTCGAGCAACGCGGTCAACCTGACCGACGGCCTGGACGGCCTGGCGATCATGCCGACGGTGATGGTCGGTGGTGCGCTGGGTATCTTCTGCTACCTGTCGGGCAACGTGAAGTTCGCCGAATACCTGCTGATCCCCTACGTGCCGGGCGCCGGCGAGCTGATCGTGTTCTGCGGCGCGCTGATCGGCGCGGGCCTGGGCTTTCTGTGGTTCAACACCTACCCGGCGCAGGTGTTCATGGGTGACGTCGGTGCCCTGGCACTGGGTGCCGCGTTGGGCACCATTGCCGTGATCGTGCGTCAGGAGATCGTGCTGTTCATCATGGGCGGCGTGTTCGTGATGGAGACCCTGTCGGTGGTGATCCAGGTGGCCTCCTTCAAGCTGACCGGCAAGCGCGTGTTTCGCATGGCACCGATCCACCACCACTTTGAACTCAAGGGTTGGCCCGAGCCTCGGGTGATCGTCCGCTTCTGGATCATCACCGTGATTCTCGTGCTGTTCGGCCTTGCCACCCTGAAACTGAGGTAGAAACGAGTGTCCCTGATCGCGTCTGACCACTTCCGCATCGTTGTCGGCCTCGGCAAGAGCGGCATGTCCCTGGTTCGCTTCCTGGCGAACCGGGGCATTGCGTTTGCGGTGGCCGATACCCGCGAGAACCCGCCGGAGCTGGCGACCTTGCGTCGCGACTACCCGCAGGTGGAAGTGCGTTGTGGCGAACTGGATGTGGAGTTCCTGTGCCGTGCCGACGAGCTGTACGTCAGCCCCGGCCTGGCCCTGGCGACCCCGGCCCTGCAGCAGGCGGCCGCGCGCGGCGTGAAGCTGTCGGGCGACATCGAGTTGTTCGCGCGCAATGCCAAGGCGCCGATCATTGCCATCAGCGGTTCCAATGCCAAGAGCACCGTCACCACCCTGGTCGGGGAGATGGCCGTTGCGGCAGGCAAACGTGTGGCAGTGGGCGGCAACCTCGGTACACCGGCACTGGACCTGCTGGACGACGCCATCGAGCTGTACGTGATGGAGCTGTCGAGCTTCCAGCTGGAGACCACCGATCAGCTGAATGCCGAAGTGGCCACCGTGCTCAACGTCAGCGAAGACCACATGGACCGCTACAGCGGCCTGCCGGCCTATCACCTGGCCAAGCACCGGATCTTCCGTGGCGCACGGCAGGTGGTGGTCAACCGCCAGGATGCACTGAGCCGTCCGCTGCCGATGGAAAACGTGCCGTGCTGGACGTTCGGCCTGAATGTGCCCGACTTCAAGGGCTTCGGGCTGCGTGAAGAGAACGGCGAGAAGTACCTGGCGTTCGAGTTCCAGACCCTGATGCCGGTGCGCGAGCTGAAGATCCGTGGTGCGCACAACCAGTCCAACGCCCTCGCGGCGCTGGCCCTGGGGCATGCCGCAGGCCTGCCGTTCGACGCCATGCTGGCCAGCCTGCGCACCTTTGCCGGCCTGGCCCACCGTTGCCAGTGGCTGCGCGAGCGTGACGGCGTGAGCTGGTACGACGACTCCAAGGCCACCAACGTCGGTGCCGCGCTGGCGGCCATCGAGGGCCTGGGTGCGGATATCGACGGCAAGCTGGTGCTGGTGGCCGGCGGCGACGGCAAGGGCGCGGACTTCTCGGCGCTGCGTGCCCCGGTGGCGGCGCACTGCCGCGCCGTGGTGCTGCTGGGCCGTGATGCCGAGCGCCTGGCCCAGGCGTTGGGCGACAGCGTGCCGCTGATTCGCGTCAGCAGCCTCGACGAAGCCGTGCAGCAGGGCGCCGCGCTGGCCCAGCCGGGCGACGCCGTGCTGCTGTCGCCTGCCTGCGCAAGCCTGGACATGTTCAAGAACTTCGAAGAGCGTGGGCGGCTGTTCGCCCAGGCCGTGGAGGGGCTGGCATGATCTTCGGCATCATCAAGCCTTATCCGTCCCCCCTGGTCACCGGTCGCGGCATCGACCTCGATTTCGCCATGCTCGCTGGCTGCCTGGCGCTGCTGGGCCTTGGCCTGGTGATGATCACCTCGGCCTCCTCGGAAGTGGCCGCGTTGCAGTCGGGCAACCCGCTTTACCACATGATCCGTCACCTGGTGTACGTGGCCATCGGCCTGGTCGCCTGCGTCGTCACCATGATGGTGCCGATCGCCACCTGGCAGCGCATGGGCTTCATGATGCTGGTCGGTGCCTTCGGGTTGCTGGTGCTGGTACTGGTGCCGGGCATCGGCCGCGAAGTGAACGGCTCGATGCGCTGGATCGGCTTCAGCTTCTTCAACGTGCAGCCTTCCGAGATCGCCAAGGTGTTCGTGGTGATCTACCTGGCGGGCTACCTGGTGCGCCGCCAGACCGAGGTACGCGAGAGCTGGATGGGCTTCTTCAAGCCGTTCATCGTGCTGCTGCCGATGGCCGGCCTGCTGCTGATGGAGCCGGACTTCGGCGCCACGGTGGTGATGATGGGCGCCGCCGCGGCGATGCTGTTCCTGGGCGGGGTGGGGCTGTTCCGCTTCAGCCTGATGGTGGTGCTGGCGGTGGCGGCGGTGTTCATTCTGGTACAGGCGCAGCCCTACCGGATGGCGCGCCTGATCACCTTCACCGACCCCTGGTCGGATCAATTCGGTTCCGGCTATCAGCTGACCCAGGCCCTGATTGCCTTCGGCCGCGGTGAGTGGCTGGGCGTGGGCCTGGGCAACAGCGTGCAGAAGCAGTTCTACCTGCCCGAAGCACACACCGACTTCGTGTTCTCGGTACTGGCCGAAGAGCTGGGCGTGGTCGGTTCGCTGCTGACCGTTGCGCTGTTCGTGTTCGTCAGCCTGCGCGCGATGTACATCGGTCTGTGGGCCGAGAAAGCCAAGCAGTTCTTTGCCGCCTACATGGCCTACGGCCTGGCCTTCCTGTGGATCGGCCAGTTCCTGATCAACATCGGGGTGAACGTCGGCCTGCTGCCGACCAAGGGCCTGACCCTGCCGTTCCTCAGCTACGGCGGCAGCTCGCTGGTGATCTGCTGCGTGTGCATGGGCCTGCTGCTGCGCATCGAGTGGGAGAGCCGCACGCACCTGGGCAGCGAAGAACATGAATTCGATGAGAGCGATTTTGCCGAGGAGCCAAGACATGGCCGTTGAAGGCAAAAACGTATTGATCATGGCAGGCGGCACCGGTGGCCACGTGTTCCCGGCCCTGGCCTGCGCCCGTGAGTTCCAGGCACGCGGTTACACCGTGCACTGGTTGGGCACCCCACGCGGTATCGAAAACGAGCTGGTGCCCCAGGCCGGGTTGCAACTGCACCTGATCCAGGTCACCGGCTTGCGTGGCAAGGGCAAGCTGTCGCTGCTCAAGGCGCCGTTCACCCTGTTCAAGGCGGTGCTGCAGGCGCGGCGCATCATCCGTCGGCTCAAGCCGGTGTGTGTGGTCGGCTTTGGCGGCTATGTGACCGGCCCGGGCGGTGTGGCGGCGAAGCTGGCTGGCGTACCCGTGGTGATCCACGAGCAGAACGCCAAGGCCGGTACCGCCAATCGGCTGCTGGTGCCGCTGGCAGGCCGAGTCTGCGAAGCTTTCCCGAACACCTTCGAGGCCAGCGACAAATTGCGCACCACCGGCAACCCGGTGCGCGGCGAGCTGTTCCTGGAGCCTGTGCGCGCGCCACTGGCCGGGCGCCGCGCGCGCCTGCTGGTGCTGGGCGGCAGCCTGGGCGCGGAGCCGTTGAACAAACTGTTGCCGCAGGCCCTGGCCCTGGTACCCGAGGCCCTGCGCCCCGAGGTGTTCCACCAGGCCGGCAAGCAGCATGACCAGATTACCGCCGAGCGCTATCGCGAGGCCGGGATCGAGGCTCAGGTAGAGCCGTTCATCAAAGACATGGCCCACGCCTATGGCTGGGCCGACCTGGTGATCTGCCGGGCCGGTGCGCTGACCGTCAGCGAACTGGCTGCGGCCGGTCTGCCCTCGATGCTGGTGCCGCTGCCCCATGCTATCGACGATCACCAGACCCACAACGCCCACTATCTGGCACGTGAAGGCGCCGCCTTCCTGATGCCGCAAGCGACAACTGGCGCAGCGCAACTCGCTGAACGCCTGAACGAGGTACTGATGCAACCGCAAAAACTCGACACCATGGCCAGCACCGCACGACGCCTGGCCAAACCCGCGGCTACCAGCACCGTAGTCGATATCTGCCTGGAGGTGGCCCATGGTTGAAAGCCAGAAAGCCATCCCGCAACCTGAAATGCGCCGTATCCGCCGCATTCACTTCGTCGGTATCGGCGGCGTGGGCATGTGCGGTATTGCCGAGGTATTGCTCAACCTGGGTTACCAGGTTTCCGGCTCGGACCTCAAGGCCTCGCCGGTCACCGAGCGCCTGGAGTCCTTTGGTGCCGAAATCTTCCTTGGCCACCGCGCCGAGAACGCCGCCAGTGCCGATGTACTGGTGGTGTCCAGCGCCATCAATACGGCCAACCCGGAAGTGGCGACGGCCCTTGAGCGGCGTATTCCCGTGGTACCGCGTGCCGAGATGCTCGCCGAACTGATGCGCTATCGCCACGGCATCGCGGTAGCCGGTACCCACGGCAAGACCACCACCACCAGCCTGCTGGCCTCGGTGTTCGCCGCCGGCGGCCTGGACCCGACCTTCGTGATCGGTGGCCGGCTGAATGCAGCAGGTACCAATGCACAACTGGGTACCAGCCGCTACCTGATTGCCGAAGCCGACGAAAGCGACGCCAGCTTCCTGCACCTGCAGCCGCTGGTGGCCGTGGTCACCAACATCGACGCCGACCACATGGCGACCTATGAAGGCGACTTCAACAAGCTGAAGAAGACCTTCGTCGAGTTCCTCCACAACCTGCCGTTCTACGGCCTGGCCGTGGTATGCCTGGATGATCCGGTGGTGCGCGAGATCCTGCCGCTGGTCAAGCGCCCGGCAGTGACCTACGGCTTTGCCGAGGAAGCCGACGTGCGCGCGATCAATGTGCGCCAGTCGGGCATGCAGACCCACTTCACCGTGCTGCGCCGTGACCGCGAGCCGCTGGACGTGTCGGTGAACATGCCGGGCAACCACAATGTGCTCAATGCACTGGCCACCATTGCCATCGCCACCGACGAGGGCATCAGCGACGAGGCCATCGTGCAGGGGCTTTCGGGCTTCCAGGGCGTGGGCCGACGTTTCCAGGTGTACGGCGAACTGCCGGTCGACGGTGGCAGCGTGATGCTGGTGGACGACTACGGTCACCACCCCACCGAAGTGGCGGCCGTGATCAAGGCCGTGCGCGGTGGCTGGCCGGAGCGCCGCCTGGTGATGGTTTACCAGCCGCACCGCTACAGCCGTACCCGCGACCTGTACGACGACTTCGTGCAGGTGCTGGCCGATGCCAACGTGCTGCTGCTGATGGAGGTCTACCCGGCCGGCGAAGAGCCGATTCCGGGGGCCGACAGCCGCCAGCTGTGCCACAGCATCCGTCAGCGTGGCCAGTTGGACCCGATCTACATCGAGCGCGGCATCGAGCTGGCGCCACTGGTCAAGCCGCTGCTGCGTGCCGGTGACATCCTGCTGTGCCAGGGTGCCGGCGACATCGGTGGCCTGGCCCCGCAATTGTTGAAAAGCCCATTGTTCGCGGGCGCGGTTGCCACCGCAGGGAAGGCCAAATGACTGCTCAATACTCCAAGCTGCACTCGACCATCGACCCGAAGGCCTTCGGCCGTGTCGGCGTGCTGTACGGCGGCAAGAGCGCCGAGCGCGAGGTGTCGCTCAAGTCCGGCGCCGCGGTGATCGAGGCGCTCACCAGCGCCGGCGTCGAGGTGATCGCCATCGATGTGGGTGACGATCTGCTCGACCGTCTGCAGCGCGAGAAGCTCGACCGCGCCTTCATCATTCTCCACGGCCGTGGCGGTGAAGACGGCAGCATGCAGGGCCTGCTCGAGTGCCTGGGTATCCCCTACACCGGCAGCGGCATCCTGGCGTCGGCCCTGGCGATGGACAAGTTGCGCACCAAACAGGTGTGGAAAAGCCTGGGTATTCCAACCCCGCACCACGCGGTGCTGGCCAGCGAGCAAGACTGTATTTCTGCGGGCGCGGAACTGGGCTTCCCTTTGATCGTCAAACCGGCCCATGAAGGCTCCAGTATCGGTATGGCGAAAGTGAGCAGCGTCGAAGAATTGATCGTTGCCTGGAAGGACGCCGCCACCTACGACTCGCAAGTATTGGTTGAACAATGGATTCACGGTCCGGAGTTCACCATTGCCGTGCTGCGCGGCCAGGTGCTGCCGCCGATTGCGCTGGGCACCCCGCACACGTTCTACGACTACGACGCCAAGTACGTCGCCAACGATACCCAGTACCGCATTCCGTGCGGCCTGGACGCTGCCAAGGAACAGGAACTGATCGAACTGACCGCACGTGCGTGCGACGCCATCGGCATTGCCGGCTGGGGTCGTCTGGACGTGATGCAGGACGAGCAGGGCAACTTCTGGCCTCTGGAAGTCAACACCGCACCAGGCATGACCGATCACAGCCTGGTCCCAATGGCGGCACGCGCGGCCGGCCTGGACTTCCAGCAGTTGGTGCTGGCGATCCTGGCGGCCAGCGTCGAGGCGCGAGGTTAAGCCCATGCAAGGCGCGATGGTACGTCATCAGCAACCCGCCACCGGCCGCAAGCCGGTGCCGCGCGGTGCCAGCCGGATGGTGGCCAAGGAGCCACTGTCGGCGCGCCTGCCCAAGGCCAATTTCAGCGTGTTCAAGCGTCTGCTGTGGCCGGTTCTGCTGGTAGTGGCCGGGTTCGGTGCCTACGAGGGCGCACAGCGCCTGATGCCGTATGCCGACCGGCCGATCACCAAGATCGCCGTGCAGGGCGACCTGAGCTACATCAGCCAGCAGGCCGTGCAGCAGCGTATCGCGCCCTATGTGGCCGCCAGCTTCTTCACCGTCGACCTGGCCAGCATGCGCACCGAGCTCGAGCAGATGCCGTGGATTGCGCATGCCGAAGTGCGCCGCGTGTGGCCGGACGAAGTGGTGATCCGCCTCGAGGAACAGCTGCCGGTGGCGCGCTGGGGCGACGAGGCCCTGCTCAACAACCAGGGCCAGGCCTTCACCCCGCGCGAGCTGGCCAACTACGAGCACCTGCCGCAGCTGTTCGGGCCGCAGCGGGCGCAGCAGCAAGTGATGCAGCAATATCAGATACTGAGCCAGATGTTGCGGCCCATGGGCTTCTCGATCGCCCGGCTGGAACTGCGCGAGCGGGGCAGCTGGTTCCTGACCACCGGTGCCGGCAGCGCCGGGCCGGGTATCGAGTTGCTGCTGGGGCGCGACCATCTGGTGGAAAAGATGCGCCGCTTCATTGCCATTTACGACAAGACGCTTAAAGAACAGATCACGAACATCGCCCGCATCGATCTGCGTTACGCCAATGGCCTGGCCGTTGGCTGGCGGGAACCGAATGCACCGACGACAGCCCAACCCGCTGTTGCGAAGAATTAGAGAGAGGCAGGACCCATGGCAAATGCGCATAGCGGCAAAATGATCGTCGGGCTGGATATCGGTACGTCCAAGGTGGTTGCACTGGTGGGCGAAGTGGCCGCCGATGGCACTCTGGAAATCGTCGGTATCGGCACCCATCCATCGCGCGGGCTGAAGAAGGGCGTGGTGGTCAATATTGAATCCACCGTGCAGTCGATCCAGCGCGCCGTCGAAGAGGCCCAGCTGATGGCTGGCTGCCGGATTCACTCGGCGTTCGTCGGCGTGGCGGGCAATCACATCCGCAGCCTGAACTCCCACGGCATCGTCGCCATCCGCGATCGCGAAGTCAGCGCGGCGGACCTGGAGCGGGTGCTGGACGCGGCCCAGGCCGTGGCCATCCCGGCCGACCAGCGGGTGCTGCACACCCTGCCGCAGGACTACGTGATCGACAACCAGGAAGGCGTGCGCGAGCCGCTGGGCATGTCCGGCGTGCGCCTGGAAGCCAAGGTGCACGTGGTCACCTGTGCGGTCAATGCAGCACAGAACATCGAAAAATGCGTGCGCCGCTGCGGCCTTGAAATCGACGACATCATCCTCGAGCAACTGGCCTCGGCCTACTCGGTGCTGACCGATGACGAAAAAGAGCTGGGCGTGTGCCTGGTGGACATCGGCGGCGGTACCACCGACATCGCGATCTTCACCGAGGGCGCCATCCGCCACACGGCGGTGATTCCGATTGCCGGCGACCAGGTGACCAACGACATCGCCATGGCGCTGCGTACCCCCACCCAGTACGCCGAAGAGATCAAGATCCGCTACGCCTGTGCCCTGGCCAAACTGGCCGGTGCCGGCGAAACCATCAAGGTGCCGAGCGTGGGTGATCGTCCGCCGCGCGAACTGTCGCGCCAGGCCCTGGCCGAAGTGGTCGAGCCACGCTACGACGAACTGTTCACCCTGATCCAGGCCGAACTGCGTCGCAGTGGCTACGAAGACCTGGTGCCGGCCGGCATCGTGCTCACCGGCGGTACCGCCAAGATGGAAGGCGCGGTGGAACTGGCCGAAGAGATTTTCCACATGCCGGTACGCCTGGGCGTGCCTTACACCGTGCGGGGTCTGAGCGACGTGGTGCGCAACCCCATCTATTCCACCGGCGTGGGCCTTCTGACCTATGGCCTGCAGAAGCAGTCCGAAGGCGTGACCCTGACCGGTATCAGCAGCAACAGCTATGGCGATGAACCGAAGGCCCCGGTGCTTGAGCGACTCAAGCGCTGGGTCCAGGGCAACTTTTAAGTTTCAAAGCAGTAGTAGTAGGCGCAAAAAACTAGAGAACTGAAAGGAGAGGGAAAATGTTCGAGCTCGTAGACAACGTCCCGCAAAGCCCGGTCATCAAAGTGATCGGCGTCGGTGGCGGCGGTGGCAACGCCGTCAATCACATGGTCAAGAGCAACATCGAAGGCGTCGAATTCATCTGCGCCAACACCGATGCTCAAGCGCTGAAAAACATCGGCGCGCGCACCATCCTGCAACTGGGTACCGGCGTGACCAAGGGCCTGGGTGCAGGTGCCAATCCGGAAGTCGGTCGTCAGGCCGCGCTGGAAGACCGTGAGCGCATCGCCGAAGTGCTGCAAGGCACCAACATGGTGTTCATCACCACCGGCATGGGCGGCGGTACCGGTACCGGTGCTGCTCCGATCATCGCCGAAGTGGCCAAGGAAATGGGCATCCTCACCGTTGCGGTGGTGACCCGTCCGTTCCCGTTCGAAGGTCGCAAGCGCATGCAGATCGCCGACGAGGGCATCCGTGCCCTGGCCGACAGCGTCGATTCGCTGATCACCATTCCGAACGAGAAGCTGCTGACCATCCTGGGCAAGGATGCCAGCCTGCTGTCGGCCTTCGCCAAGGCTGACGACGTGCTCGCCGGTGCCGTTCGCGGTATCTCCGACATCATCAAGCGTCCGGGCATGATCAACGTCGACTTCGCCGACGTGCGTACCGTGATGAGCGAGATGGGCATGGCCATGATGGGTACCGGCTGCGCCAGCGGTCCGAACCGTGCGCGTGAAGCGACCGAGGCGGCCATCCGCAACCCGCTGCTCGAAGACGTCAACCTGCAGGGCGCCCGCGGCATTCTGGTGAACATCACCGCAGGTCCTGACCTGTCGCTGGGTGAATACTCCGATGTGGGCAGCATCATCGAGGCATTCGCCTCCGACCACGCCATGGTCAAGGTCGGTACCGTCATCGACCCGGACATGCGCGACGAGCTGCACGTCACCGTGGTAGCCACCGGCCTGGGTGCCAAGATCGAGAAACCGGTCAAGGTCATCGACAACACCCTGCAAGCGTCCGCTGTACATACCCCAGCCCCTGCACCGGCCCGTCCGGAGCAACCTTCGGTCAACTACCGCGATCTGGAGCGTCCGACCGTCATGCGCAACCAGGCTCACGCCGGGGCCGCTGCGGCACAGAAGCTGAACCCGCAGGACGACCTGGATTATCTGGATATCCCGGCTTTCCTGCGTCGTCAGGCCGATTAATGGAATTTATCAGGGCTATGAAGGTGATTGGTGTTCAGCAAAGGCCGGGTCTGCTATTATCCTCAGCCTTTGTTGATACCAGTTCGCAATTTGCGCTGAAGCGGCCAATGCCATGATTAAACAACGCACCCTGAAAAATATCATCCGTGCCACAGGTGTCGGTCTGCACTCCGGGGAAAAGGTTTACCTGACCCTCAAGCCCGCCCCTGTGGATACCGGCATCGTATTTTGCCGTGCCGACCTCGACCCTGTGGTGCAGATCCCTGCCCGTGCGGAAAATGTCGGCGAGACGACCATGTCCACGACACTGGTCAATGGCGATACCAAGGTAGACACGGTAGAGCACCTGCTCTCGGCCATGGCTGGCCTGGGCATCGATAACGCCTACGTCGAGCTCTCCGCGTCCGAAGTGCCAATTATGGACGGCAGCGCCGGGCCCTTTGTATTCCTGATTCAATCTGCCGGCCTGGAAGAACAGGACGCAGCCAAGAAGTTCATCCGCATCCTGCGTGAAGTGACAGTGGAAGACGGCGACAAGCGCGCCACTTTCCTGCCTTTCGAAGGGTTCAAGGTGAGTTTCGAGATCGATTTCGACCACCCGGTGTTCCACAACCGGACCCAGAGTGCCAGCGTGGACTTTTCCAGCACCTCGTTCGTGAAGGAAGTCAGCCGCGCCCGTACCTTCGGGTTCATGAGTGACATCGAGTACCTGCGCAAGCACAACCTCGCCCTCGGCGGCAGCGTGGAAAACGCCATCGTCGTGGACAAGGATGGCGTGCTCAACGAAGACGGCCTTCGCTACGAAGACGAATTCGTCAAGCACAAGATCCTCGATGCGATTGGCGACCTCTACCTGCTGGGCAACAGCCTGATCGGCGAGTTCAAGGGCTACAAGTCCGGACACGCGCTGAACAATCAGCTGCTGCGCAAGCTGATCGAGGAAACCGATGCGTGGGAAGTGGTGACGTTCGAAGATGCCAGCACGGCACCGATCTCTTACATGCGTCCGGTTGCGGCAGTGTAAGTACGAACTCTCTCTTCTTTAGTTATTTTTTGGGGCTGCCTTCGGGTGGCCCTTTTTTATTGCCGCGCACTCGCAGGTTTGCGAGCGCTGTGCGCTCGTCTATCCCTTGCCGTGCCTGGCCAGGCGCTCCAGCGCCGCCTTGAGCTTGGGGTCGGTGATCCCTTCGGCCGTAGCGTGGATGTTCTGCGCCGAACGTGTCGAGATGTCCATCGGGTGCCCCGCCGCGGGTGCCACACCGGCCACCGGCTGCACCCTGAAATTGATGCGGGTCAGGCTGCTGAAGGCCTCCATCATCTGCAACTGGCGCAGCAGGCGTTTCTGCTGGTAGCGCAGGCGCGTGGCCCAGTGCCCGTCGGTGACGATCAGCAGCAGCGTACCCTCGCGCCACGAGGCCACATGGCAATGCTCACGCGCTGCCGGCTGCAACTGGCTCTCCACCAGGCGCTGCAGCTGGGCCAGGCGCTGGGCCTGGCTGAACAGGGCCTTGAGCGGTCGCGCTTCACGCAAAAGCACGGCGGGTGCACGGGCGGGCAGGGGGCGAAAAGCCATGGGCAGGGTCCGAAAAGTACAGTGGCGCCATCTTAACAGATCGCCCCGCCGGTAATTCTTCATGTGACGATGGGTTGAAGTTGGCGAAAAAGGCCTTATTGTAAAAAAGCCCCGTCAAAAAGCGCTGTGCCAGCATCGTGGAAATCCGCCACTTTCCTCACCATCGTTTCCGGGTAGAATGCTCGTTCGCATGCGGCCATAAGGGCTGCACGGGCGACTCACGGGGCCGCCCTCCATCCCTACGTGTGGAAGATCCTGCCAATATGTTTGCGCCTTTGTTAAAAAAACTTTTTGGAAGCAAGAACGAGCGTGAAGTCAAACGCATGCTCAAGACGGTACAGATCGTCAATGCCTTCGAAGAGCAGATGGTCGCCCTGACGGACGAGCAGTTGCGGGCCAAGACCGCAGCGTTCAAAGAGCGCCTGGCCAAAGGCGAGACCCTTGACCAACTGTTGCCCGAAGCCTTCGCCGTTGCGCGCGAGGCCGGCAAGCGGGTCATGGGCATGCGTCACTTCGATGTACAGCTGATCGGTGGCATGACCTTGCACGAGGGCATGATCGCAGAGATGCGTACCGGTGAAGGCAAGACCCTGGTGGCGACCCTGGGCGTGTACCTCAACGCGCTGTCCGGCAAGGGCGTGCACGTGGTCACGGTCAACGACTACCTGGCCCGCCGCGACGCCAACTGGATGCGCCCTCTGTATGAATACCTGGGCCTCACCGTGGGTGTGGTCACCCCGTTCCAGCCGCCGGAAGAAAAGCGCATCGCCTATGCCGCCGACATCACCTACGGCACCAACAACGAATTCGGTTTCGACTACCTGCGCGACAACATGGCGTTCAGCATGGAAGAGAAATTCCAGCGCGAGCTGAATTTCGCCGTGATCGACGAAGTCGACTCCATCCTGATCGACGAAGCCCGTACCCCGCTGATCATCTCCGGCCAGGCCGAAGACAGCTCCAAGCTGTACATCGAGATCAACAAGCTGATCCCGCAGCTCAAGCAGCACATCGAAGAGGTCGAAGGGCAGGTCACCCAGGAAGGCCACTACAGCATCGACGAGAAGACCCGCCAGGTCGAACTCAACGAAGCCGGCCACCAGTACATCGAAGAGATGCTCACCCAGGTCGGCATGCTGGCCGAGGGCGAGAGCCTCTACTCGGCGCACAACCTGGGCCTGCTGACCCACGTGTATGCCGGCCTGCGTGCCCACAAGCTGTTCCACCGCAATGTCGAGTACATCGTGCAGGACGGCCAGATCCTGCTGATCGACGAGCACACCGGCCGCACCATGCCGGGCCGTCGCCTGTCCGAGGGCCTGCACCAGGCCATCGAGGCCAAGGAAAACCTGAACATCCAGCCCGAGAGCCAGACCCTGGCCTCGACCACGTTCCAGAACTACTTCCGCCTGTACAACAAGCTGTCCGGCATGACCGGTACCGCTGACACCGAAGCGTTCGAATTCGCCCAGATCTACCAGCTCAACGTGATGGTGATCCCGCCGAACAAGCCGCTGGCGCGCAAGGACTTCAACGACCTGGTCTACCTGACGGCCGAAGAGAAGTACACCGCGATCATCGCCGACATCAAGGAGAGCATGGCTTCCGGGCGTCCGGTGCTGGTGGGTACCGCCACCATCGAAACCTCCGAGCACATGTCCAACCTGCTGATCAAGGAAGGCATCGATCACAAGGTCCTGAACGCCAAGTTCCACGAGAAGGAAGCCGAGATCATCGCCCAGGCCGGTCGCCCGGGTGCACTGACCATTGCCACCAACATGGCCGGTCGTGGTACCGACATCCTGCTGGGCGGCAACTGGGAAGTCGAAGTGGCTGCCATGGACAACCCGACGCCCGAGCAGGTTGCCCAGGTCAAGGCCGACTGGCAGAAGCGTCACCAGCAGGTGATCGAGTCCGGCGGTCTGCACGTGATCGCCTCCGAGCGCCACGAATCGCGCCGTATCGACAACCAGCTGCGTGGCCGTTCCGGCCGTCAGGGCGACCCGGGCTCGAGCCGCTTCTACCTGTCGCTGGAAGACAGCCTGATGCGCATCTTCGCCTCCGACCGGGTCAAGAACTTCATGAAGGCCCTGGGCATGCAGTCCGGCGAGGCCATCGAGCACCGCATGGTCACCAACGCCATCGAGAAGGCCCAGCGCAAGGTCGAAGGTCGCAACTTCGACATCCGCAAGCAACTGCTCGAATTCGACGACGTGGCCAACGAGCAGCGTAAGGTCATCTACCACATGCGCAACAGCCTGCTGGCGGCGACCAACATCGGCGACACCATCGCCGAGTTCCGCCAGGAAGTGCTCGATGCCACCGTGGCTCAGCACATCCCGCCACAGTCGCTGCCCGAGCAGTGGGACGTGCCGGGCCTGGAAGCGGCACTGGCCAGCGATTTCGGGGTCAAGCTGCCGATCCAGCAGTGGCTGGACGAAGACGACCACCTGTACGAAGAGACCCTGCGCGAGAAGTTGATGGCCGAGCTGATGGCGGCCTACAACGAGAAGGAAGAGCAGGCCAGCGCCGATGCCCTGCGTACCTTCGAGAAGCAGATCCTGCTGCGTGTGATCGACGACCTGTGGAAAGACCACCTGTCGACCATGGATCACCTGCGCCACGGTATCCACCTGCGTGGCTACGCCCAGAAGAACCCGAAGCAGGAATACAAGCGCGAGTCGTTTGCCCTGTTCCAGGAACTGCTGGACTCGATCAAGCGCGACACCATCCGCGTGCTCTCGCACGTTCAGGTTCGCCGCGAAGACCCGATCGAAGAGGAAGCACGCCTGCGCCGCGAAGCCGAAGAGCTGGCCCAGCGTATGCAGTTCCAGCACGCCGAGGCCCCCGGCCTGGAAGCGGGCGAGCTGCTTGAGGAGGGTGCCGACGTCGCCGTGGCCGCAGCGCCGGTGCGCAACGAGCAGAAGCTGGGCCGCAACGAACCCTGCTGGTGCGGTTCGGGCAAGAAGTTCAAGCAGTGCCACGGCAAGATCGACTGATCGCACCGCCGTTGCCCCCTGCTGATATCTGAACACCGCGCCGCGACGGGCCCAACCGTCGCGGCGTTGTTCCATCTCAAGCGCCGGTATCTCGAGCCGGCGCCTTTTTTCTAGGAGCGCTTTCATGGCTGTCGGTCTTGGTCCTTTGCCAACGTTGCACCCGGTTCCAGGTTTTGAACTCGGTATTGCCTCTGCGGGCATCAAGCGCCCCGGGCGCAAGGACGTTGTGGTAATGCGCTGCGCCGAAGGCTCCAGCGTTGCCGGCGTGTTCACCCTCAATGCGTTCTGCGCTGCCCCGGTGATCCTGGCCAAGCAGCGCGTGCAGGGCAGTGTGCGTTACCTGCTGACCAACACCGGCAACGCCAACGCCGGTACCGGCGCCCCCGGCCTGGCCGCTGCCGCGCGCACCTGCGCCAGGCTGGCCGAGCTGGCGGGTGTCGACGCCGATGCGGTGCTGCCGTTCTCCACCGGTGTGATCGGTGAGCCACTGCCGGTCGAGAAGATCGAAGGCGCGCTGCAGGCCGCCCTGGACGACCTGTCGGAAAACAACTGGGCCGAGGCCGCCACCGGCATCATGACCACCGACACCCTGCCCAAGGGTGCCAGCCGCCAGTTCCAGCATGACGGCGTGACCATCACCGTGACCGGCATCAGCAAGGGCGCCGGGATGATCCGCCCGAACATGGCGACCATGCTCGGCTACATCGCCACCGACGCCAAGGTGGCGCCGGCCGTGCTCAAGGACCTGCTGCTGGACGGCGCCAACAAGTCGTTCAACCGCATCACCATCGACGGCGATACCTCGACCAACGATTGCTGCATGCTGATCGCCACCGGCAAGGCCGACGTGGCTGAAGTGACCGAAGCCCGCGGCCCGCTGTTCGACGCGTTGAAAAAGGCGGTGTTCGAGGTGTGCATGGAAGTGGCCCAGGCCATCGTGCGTGACGGTGAAGGCGCGACCAAGTTCGTGACCGTTCAGGTCAACGGTGGTGGCAATCATCAGGAATGCCTGGACGTCGGCTATGCCGTGGCGCATTCACCGCTGATCAAGACCGCGCTGTTCGCCTCCGACCCGAACTGGGGCCGGATCCTGGCAGCTGTGGGCCGTGCTGGCGTGCCGAACCTGGACGTGAGCCTGATCGACGTGTACCTGGACGATGTGTGCATCGCCAGCAAAGGCGGCCGCAACGCCACCTACACCGAGGCCCAGGGCTCGGCCGTGATGGCCCAGGAAGAGATCACCATCCGCATCGACCTGGGGCGTGGCGACTGCAGCGAGACGATCTGGACCACCGACCTGTCCCATGAGTATGTGAAGATCAACGCCGAATACCGTACCTGACCGTATTGCGGGTCAAGCCCGCTCCCTCAAGGATTGCAGTAACCCTGTGGGAGCGGGCTTGACCCGCGATAGGCCCCCGCATATCCCGATGGAGCCCACCCATGAGCTACCAACTGATCATCGGCGACAAGCTGTATTCCTCCTGGTCGCTGCGCGCCGCCCTGGCCCTCGAACTGGCCAGGGTGCCCTACACCGAACTGCTGATCACCCTCAACCAGCCCGATACCCGCCAGCGCATCCTGGCGCACTCCGCCACCGGCAAGGTGCCCCTGCTCAAGTCCGAACACGGCACCATCGCCGATTCGCTGGCAATCGCCGAGTACCTGGCCGAGCGCCACCCTGAAGCCAACCTGTGGCCCAGCGACATCGCTGCCCGGGCCCAGGCGCGTTCGGCCTGCGCGCAGATGCACAGTGGCTTCTTCGCCCTGCGCAGCACCATGCCGATGAACCTGGACCACGATCAGGCCCTTGAGAGCATTCCACTCGAGGTGCAGATCGACATCGACCGCATCGTCGCGCTGTGGTCCGAGTGCCGCCTGGTGGCCAAGACCCCGGGCCCGTACCTGTTCGGCGAACTGAGCCTGGCCGACGCCTTCTTCGCCCCGGTGGCGGTGCGCCTGCGCAGCTACCGTGTCGAACTGCCAGCGGCAGCCGCCGCCTACGTCGAGGCCATCTACCAGTGGCCGGCCTTCCAGGCCTGGCAGCAGGCTGCGCTGGCGGAGCGTGCGTCGTGAAGCGGGTGCATGTTGCCGCTGCGGTGATCCGTGGCACCGATGGGCGCATCCTGATTGCGCGCCGTGCCGACAGCCAGCATCAGGGCGGCCTGTGGGAGTTTCCCGGCGGCAAGGTGGAGGCGGGGGAGGCGGTCGAGATCGCCCTGGCCCGCGAGCTGCACGAGGAACTGGGCATCGTCGTGACCCGTGCACGGCCCTTGATCAAGGTGCGTCACGACTACCCCGACAAGCAGGTGCTGCTGGACGTGTGGGAGGTCGACGGCTTTACCGGCGAGCCCCATGGCGCCGAAGGCCAGCCACTGGCCTGGGTGTCGCCACGCGAACTGCCGCAATACGACTTCCCTGAAGCCAACCAGCCCATCGTGGCGGCCGCGCGGTTGCCTGGCCACTACCTGATCACCCCGGGCGAACTGGAAGCCCCGCAGTTGCTGCGCGGCATCCAGAAGGCGATTGCCGGCGGGATCAAGCTGGTGCAGTTGCGTGCGCCCAACGGCTACGACCCCAAGTACCGCGATGTGGCGGTGGATGCGGTGGGGCTGTGTGCCGGCAAGGCGCAGTTGATGCTCAAGGGGCCGCTGGAGTGGCTGGGCGATTTCCCGGCGGCAGGGTGGCACCTTACGGCCGAGCAGTTGCGCAAATATGCGCCCAAGGGCCGACCGTTCCCCAGGGAGCGCTGGCTGGCCGCGTCATGTCACAACGCCGAAGAACTGGCGCTGGCCGAGCAGATGGGGGTGGATTTCGTCACCCTGTCGCCGGTGCAGGCGACCCAGACGCATCCCGAGGCGGTACCGTTGGGCTGGGAGCAGGCCAGCGAGCTGATCGAAGGCTTCAACCGGCCGGTGTATGTGCTGGGTGGCGTGGGGCCGGCTGATTGCGAGCGGGCCTGGCAGTTCGGCGCCCAAGGCGTGGCCGGAATTCGGGCGTTCTGGCCTGAGGCCTGAGTGAAGCCTCGCCGGCAAGGCCGGCTCCTACAGACGGCGCTGACCTTTGTAGGAGCCGGCCTTGCCGGCGAAGCGGCGTCATGGCCTGGCCGCAGCCTGCCACAACACCTCCGCCACCCCCTGGCGCCGCGCAATCACCCGCGCCGCCACGAACAGCAAGTCCGACAGCCGATTGATGTACGCCAGCCCTACCCCCGCCAGCGGCTCTGCCGCATTCAACTGCTGACACCGCCGCTCCGCACTGCGGGCCAGGCTGCGGCATACATGCGCCTGGGCAATCAGCGCCGAACCGCCCGGCAGAATGAAGTTCTCCAGAGGCCCCAGCTCTTCGTTCCAGTGGTCGATCGCCGCTTCCAGGCGCTGTACCTCGGCCTCGTTCAAGGCCTGGTAACTGGGCATCGCCAGCTCACCACCCAGGTCGAATAGCCGATGCTGACACGGCGCCAGCACTTCGACCACCTCGTCCAGGTGTTGCTCGGCCAGGCCTGCCAGCAACACACCCAGCTGGCTGTTTAGCGTGTCCACCTCGCCGATGGCCTCGATGCGCGGATGGTCCTTGGCGACGCGACGGCCGTCGCCCAGGCCGGTTTCGCCCTTGTCGCCGGTGCGGGTGTAAATCTTCGACAAGCGAAAACCCATGCTCATGACTCCATCGTTGGCGGGCCGGGGGGTGGCATCGGCAGGTTGCTCAGCGGCAGGCGCAAGGTGAAGCACGTGCCCTGACCCGGCGCCGACTGCACCTCCATCTGGCCCTTGTGGTTGTTGGTGATGATGAAATACGACACCGACAGGCCCAGGCCAGTGCCCTGGCCGATTTCCTTGGTGGTGAAGAACGGCTCGAAGGTGCGCTTGCGCACCGCCTCGGGCATGCCCACGCCATTGTCTTCGACCTGGATCTCGGCCCACGGCGGGTTGAGCCGGGTACGCAGGATGATACGCCCCGGTTCGCTGTCGTCTTCGCGCTGGTGAATCGCCTGGGCGGCGTTCTTGAGCAGGTTGAGCAGCACCTGTTCCAGCTCGTTGGCGGTGCCGGGCACCGGGCCCAGGGCCGGGTCGAACTGGCGCACGATGGCCTGGCCCTTGAAGTCGAAGCCTTCGGTCAGGTCGAAGTCGTTGCCGGCGATCTCCACCGCCTGGTCGATCAATGCCGGCAGGTCGCACGGTGCCATCTGGCGATTGCTGCGGCGGCTGAAGCTGAGCATGTGGGTGACGATCTTGGCCGCCCGTGCGCCGGCCTGCTGGATGCCATCGAGCAACTGGGGTACCTGGCGGTTTTCCAGGTACTGGTTGACCGTACCCAGGTCGATGCCGGTTTCGCTGGCCTGCTCCAGGTTTTTCGGCAGGTCGGGGGACAGGCGTCGACGGATGTTCTGCACGTTGTGCAGGATCGCACCCAGCGGGTTGTTGATCTCGTGGGCCATGCCAGCAGCCAGACCACCGACCGATAGCATCTTCTCCGACTGCACCATCATCTCTTCGAGCGACAGGCGCTGGGTGATGTCGTCGATGCGAATCACCACGCCGCGCCCGCCACCGCCCATCAGCGGGTAGAAGGTCAGGGCGTAGTGGCGCGCATCGTCGCCCCTGGTCCAGGTGACCCGCTCGATCTTGGCCACGCGGTGCTTCTCGACGCTTTCCTTGAGCTGCGGCAGGAACGGCTTGAGCGGCTCGAACGCGAGGAAGATCGGCTGGTTCAGCGCCTCGTCCAGCGGCGTGCCGGAAAGCGCGCTGGCCTCCTGGTTCCACTGGGTCACGTAGAGCTGTTCGTCCAGGGCGATCAGTGCCGAGGGCATGGAGTCGATGATGCTGTTGAGGTAGTTCTGAAAGCCGGTGAGCTTGCGCTCGATCTTGCTGCGCACCTGTACTTCGAGTTCCAGCTTGCGGTTGGTGTGACGGGTTTCCTCGGCCAGGCCCTGGGCCTGGTCATAGGCGGTCTGGAATTCGTCGCGGGCGCGCTTGAGTTGCTGTTCGCGGGCTTCGATGCGCGACAGCATGGTGTTGAACGCCTCGGCCAGGCTGCCGATTTCGTCGCGGTTGCCGGGGCGCGCGCGCAGGGCATAGTTCTCTTCGCGGGTCACCTGGCGCGAGAGCTGTTCGAGCTGGTAGATCGGCTGGGTGATCAAGCGCTTGATCTGCCGCGCAATCAGCATCCATAGCAGGATGCTGAACACCAGGATGCCCAGGCTGGCGGTCAGCGTGCCGGTATAGAAGGCCATCGGCAGCTCGCTGCTGGCCACCAGCAGCAGATGCCCGGGCGGGTTGCCGGGGCGCGGCAGGGTCACCAGCTGGGTGCTGCGAAACTCGGTCAGGCGCCAGCTCTCGATGTTTCGGTAGCGCTTGGGCACTGCCAGGGGTTCGCCGTGCTGCAACTGCGCCAGCAGCTTGCCGTCGCTGCCATACAGCGCGGCGGCGCGCAGCGGGGTGTAGCTGTCCAGTTCCTTGAGCAGGTCGTTGGCCGCCTCTGGCGAGTCGGCGGCGCGCTGTGCCAGCTCCGGGTGCGATACCAGGCGGCCGATGGTCTGCAGGGCCTGAGGCGCCATGGCCTCCTGGGAGATCCAGTAGGCGGCGCTGATGAAGGTCAGGTTGGCCACCAGCAGAATGGTGATCAGCAGCACCAGCAGGGCGGCCAGCAGCTTCTGGCCGACCGGCAGGTTTTCCAGGCGTTCGCGCAAGGGCATGGTGACGGCGTGATCCTGTGGGTGGAGGGGCAGGGTAGCGTTGCCCTCAGTCGCTGGGCAACCCGCGTGCGTTCAGGTGTTCGACCAGGCGCCGGTGCAGCCGTTCAAGGTGCGCCAGATGGCGGCCGTGGCGGGCGGCAACGCGGCAGGCGTGGCCGAGCAGGTAGTGGATCTCGGTGCGTCGGCCCTGGCGCACGTCCTGGTACATGGAAGAGTAGTTCGCCGCCGTGGCCTGGATGACCCGTTCGACCTCGACCTGCAGGTCGGTGGCGGCTTCGGGCTGGCCGCAGTGCTGCAGCAGCTCGGCCAGCTCCGCGCACAGCGTGGCCACCTCGCAGTGATGCTCGGCCAGGCCGCCGTTGCGGCACGCATGCAGCACGGTCAGTGGGTTGATGGCGCAGTTGAGCGCCAGCTTGCGCCACAGCCGGGTGAGGATGTCCGGGGTCCACTGGTGCGGGATGCCGGCGTCGGTCAGGTCGTCGAGCCAATCGGGCGGCAGCGGGTTGGCCGGGTCGCCCAGCCAGTTGAAGCCATGCCCGGCAAAGTTCACCTGCCAGTCGGCTTCGCGAAACGCGCCCTCGGTGCTGGAGGCGAAGATGCAGCGTGCGTGGGGGACCTGGCTGGCGACTTCGTCCTGGCTGCCCAGGCCGTTCTGCAGCAGCACCAGCTCGGCATTGCGCGCCAGTCGCGGCGCCAGCTGCGCCACTGCCGCGGGCGCGTCGTAGGCCTTGCAGGCCACCAGCAGCCGGTGGATAGGCGTGCCTGCATCGGCGGTTTCGGCGGGAATCGCGTGGCGCTGCGCCTGGCCGTTGTGTACCAGGCTCAGGCCGCCCGCCGCCTCGTAGGCGTGCAGGCGCGCAGGGTCGCGCAGGATCAGGCGGACCGCCTTGCCGGCCTGAGCCAGGCGGCAGGCCCAGAGGCTGCCCAGGCTGCCGGCGCCGAGAATATGCCAGGTGCTGCTCATCTGCGTTTCGCAACCGTTATAATGAACCCGCATTTTAACCGTCAAACCCGGCACGCTCCATCATGCTCTGCGACCAGGGGCCCATGAGCGTGCGTTTATTTTTTTGGAGAATGGATATGCCGTCGTTCGACGTGGTATCGGAACTGGACAAGCACGAAGTCACCAACGCCGTGGAAAACGCGGTCAAGGAGCTCGACCGCCGCTACGACCTCAAGGGCAAGGGCAGCTTCGAGTTCAAGGAAAAGGAACTGACCGTCAACCTCACCGCCGAGGCCGAGTTCCAGCTCGAGGCGATGATCGACATCCTCAAGCTGGCGCTGGTCAAGCGCAAGATCGACGTGCAGTGCCTGGAGGTCAAGGATGCCTTCGCATCGGGCAAGGTGATGAAGCAGGAAGCGACGCTGAAGGAAGGCATCGACAAGGAACTGGCCAAGAAGATCGTCGCCCACATCAAGGACGCCAAGCTCAAGGTCCAGGCCGCCATCCAGGGCGAGCAGGTACGTGTCACCGGCAAGAAACGCGACGACCTGCAGGAGGCCATCGCGGCCCTGCGTGCCAAGGAGTTCGGCATGCCGCTGCAGTTCAACAACTTCCGCGACTGATCCCCGTGCACCCGGAACCTTGGCGCCGTTTCGGCGTCCGAGGTTTCTGCGGCCGCTGAAACGATTGCGGCGCCACGCTTTCCCCGTTTTTTGCCGCCCGGCATCAGGAGACAACCTATGGATTTGAACGCTGAAGTGGATCAGCTGGTCAGGACTTCGCAGACCTGGATCCCGATGATCATGGAATATGGCAGTCGCCTGTTGCTGGCGCTGCTGACCCTGGCCATCGGCTGGTGGGTGATCAACAAGGTCACCTACCGCCTGGGCAAGCTGCTGGCCCTGCGCAACGCCGACCTGGCGCTGCAAGGCTTCATCAGCAGCCTGGCGAACATCATTCTGAAGATCCTGCTGGTGGTCAGCGTGGCCTCGATGATCGGCATCGAGACCACCTCGTTCGTGGCCGCCATCGGTGCCGCCGGCCTGGCCATCGGCCTGGCCTTGCAGGGCAGCCTGGCGAACTTCGCCGGTGGGGTGCTGATCCTGCTGTTCCGTCCGTTCCGCCTGGGCGACTGGATCGAGGCCCAGGGGGTCAGCGGTACCGTGGACAGCATCCAGATCTTCCACACGGTGCTGCGTACCGGTGACAACAAGACGGTGATCCTGCCCAACGGCAGCCTGTCCAACGGCATCATCACCAACACCAACCGCCAGCCGACCCGCAAGGTGGTGTTCGATGTGGGCGTGGACTACGAGGCCGACCTGCAGGTAGCGCGCAAGGTGCTGCTGGACCTGGCCAATGACCCGCGGGTGCTGCAGGAACCGGGCGCGCCCCAGGCGGTGATTTCGGCACTGGGCGACAGCTCGATCACCGTGTCGCTGCGAGCCTGGGTGAAGACGGCTGACTACTGGGACGTGATGTTCATGCTCAACGAGCATGCGCGCGACCGGTTGAAGGCCGAGGGCATCGACATCCCGTTTCCGCAGCGGGTAATCCGTGTGGTGCAGGAAGCGGCCGTGCAGTAACACGCCTCGAGCTCATCGCGGGTCAAGCCCGCTCCCACAGGTACATCATGTGTCTGGAGACAGTGATTACCGCGTGGGAGCGCGGCTTGCCCCGCGATGCGGATGCACCGATTACACTTGTTCACTTCTTGTTACTGTCCGACCTTTGCCTTTTCTGGCATACAGGCTGGCTGATTTTCCCTGCCAGGCCTTGCCATGCTTACCCCGCTGATAAACATCACCCCGTTCCGGGCATTCTGTTTCGCCATGACCCTGGCGCTGTTCGAGCTGCTGACCTACCTGGCCAGCGACGTGGTGATGCCTGCCATGCCCACGGTGGTGGGCGACCTGAATGCCAGCCCCGAATTCATCCCCCATGCGCTGAACCTCTACCTGCTTGGCGGTGTGCTGCTGCAGTGGCTGATCGGCCCGCTGGCCGACCGCTACGGGCGGCGTCCGCTGCTGCTGTGGGGGTGCGCCATCTTCTGCCTGGCCTGCCTGGCTACCTACTGGGTCGAGGGCATCGAGCTGTTCAACCTGCTGCGCCTGTTACAGGGCATTGGCCTGGGCTTTGTGGTCACGGTCAGCTACCCGGCCCTGAACGAAGCCTTCAGCGAGGCGGATGCGGTGCGCATGATGGCCCTGCTGGCCAACATCGCGCTGCTTTCGCCGCTGCTCGGCCCACTGGTAGGCACCGTGCTGCTGGAGTGGGTGTCGTGGCGCTGGCTGTTCGTACTGTTCGCAGGGTTCGCCGTGCTGACCTGGTGCGCGCTGTACCGCTTCATGCCTGAAACCCTGGGGGTGGAGCGGCGCGACGGTACGCGCCTGGCCTTCCAGCCCATCCACCTGCTGCCCTTGCTGGCCGGTTACGGGCAACTGCTGGGCAACCGCCGCTTCGTTGCCGGCAGCGCTGCCCTGGGCCTGGTGGGCCTGCCGCTGATCGGCTGGATCGGTCTGTCGCCGGTGCTGCTGATTCATGACGAGGGCTTGAGCACCCTGGACTATGCGCTGTGGCAATTGCCGGTGTTCGGCGGCCTGATTGCGGGCAACCTGATCATCAACCGTATTGCCGAGCGCTACAGCCTGCGCGCGCTGATCCGCAAGGCCCTGTGGCCGTATCTGATCGGCCTGGGCGCGGCCATGCTGGGCACCTGGCTGTACCCTTCGGTGTTCAGCCTGGTGGCGGGCATGTCGCTGTACGCATTGGGCCTGGGCATCGCCAACGCGGTGCTGTACCGCATGACGCTGTTCTCCAGCGAGCAGAGCAAGGGCCTGGTGTCGGCGATGCTGGGCATGATCACCATCGCCTTGCTGGGCCTGGGCGGCGCCTTGCTGGCGATGCTGGGGGCAGGGGCGAGCCTGTTGAGCTTCGCCCTGGCGGCAGGTTGCGCCGGGTTGCTGGCGCTGTGGCCGTTGCGCACGGTGCTGCAGGACGACGCCGAATTGGCTTCGCTGGCCTAGGCTCCGGGGCGCTCGGTGGTCTCGGGCTCCACGGGGGCCAGCTTGCCGCGCCGCAGTTCCTGGTGCCAGTGCAAGGCAATCAGGATCAGCGTTGGCACCCCGAGCATCGCGGTGATCAGGAAGAAGTCGTGATAGCCGTACTTCTCGACCATCACGCCTGAGTAGCCACCGATCAGGCGCGGCAACAGCAGCATGATCGAGCTGAGCAGGGCGTACTGGGTGGCCGAGAACTTCAGGTTGGTCAGGCTCGACAGGTAGGCCACGAAGGCCGAGGTCGCCAGACCCGAGCTGAAGTTGTCGAGCGAGATGGTCACCACCAGCATCTGCAGGTTCGGCCCCATGTCGGCGAGCATCAGGAACAGCAGGTTGGTCGCCGCAGAGGTCACACCGCCGATGAACAGGATCGGCAGGATGCCGAAGCGCACGATCAGCAGGCCGCCCATGCCGGCCCCGAACAGGGTCATGAACAGGCCGAAGATCTTGCTGACGCTGGCGATCTGGTCCTTGGTGAAGCCCTGGTCGATATAGAACACGTTGGCCATCACGCCCATCACCGTGTCCGACATGCGGTAGGTGGCGATCAGCCCCAGCAGCAGCAGCGCCTGCCAGCGGTAGCGCACGATGAAGTCGTTGACCGGGGTCAGCACCGGGGCCAGCCCGCGTCGTCCCATGGACGACAGGCACAGCGTGGTGAGGGTGATGTAGAGGATCGCGCGCAGGAAGGCGCGGTCTTCAAGCAGCAGGTCGAGCAGGCTGGCGCCTTCGAACAGCACGCTGGCGAAATCGGTGTTGTACAGCTGGGTGAACATCGCCGGTACCGACACCAGCAGAATGATCAGCACGAAGACCGAGGCCAGCTGGTGGCCGAAGCCGTAGCGCGCCGCCGACAGCTGGGTACGCAGGGGTACGGGCGGCTCGCGCATCAGCAGGCTGGTGATCAGGGCGGGCACCATCAGCACGCCGAACAGCACATAGGTGCCGGTCCAGGCGCTGTGCTTGTAGCTGAAGCCGGTGGAGCCGAACCCTTCGGCAAAGAACAGCGCGCCCGCGGTGGCCAGCAGGGCGGCGACCCGGTAGCCGGCCATGTAGCTGGCGGCCAGGGCGGCCTGGCGCTGGTCGCCGGCGATCTCGAGGCGGTAGGCATCCACGGCGATGTCCTGGGTGGCCGAGGCGAAGGCCACCAGCACCGCCAGCGCGATCAGCCACGACAGGTGCTTCTGCGGGTCGCAAAAGCCCATGCCGACCAGGCCGATGACCACCAGGATCTGTGACAGCACCAGCCAGGAACGGCGTCGGCCAAGCTTGCCCAGCAATGGCAGGCGCCATTGGTCCAGCAGTGGCGACCATACCCACTTGAAGGCGTAGGCCAGGCCGATCAGGCTGGCATAACCGATGGTTTCACGGGCAACCCCGGCTTCGCGCAGCCATACCGACAGGGTCGAGAACACCAACATATAGGGCAGGCCGGCGGCAAAGCCGAGCAGCAACAGCACCAGGGTTGACGGGCTGGCATAGGCAGCGAGCGCAGCGCGCCAGGTTTTACGGGGCATGGGCCAACATCTGCCTCAAGTTTGCGAAAACAAAGCGCGCACTCTAACCGCTGTGCTCCATCGGGCGCCAGCCATGGCGCAACATATCCACACGATTGTTCCGGACGGTCACCCCTTCGGCCCGCAGGCGGGCCCGCTGCTCATCCCCGGAGGGCGTGCCAAGGGCCAGGCTCAGGCGTCCGCCGGCGCCCAGCACGCGGTGCCAGGGCAGGCGAGTGTCGCTCGGCAACTGGCTGAGGGTGCGCCCCACCCAGCGCGCCGCGCGGCCCAGGCCGGCGATGGCCGCCAGTTCACCATAGCTGACCACCTTGCCTGGCGGCAGTTGGCCCAGCACCAGGTAGAGCGCCGTCCGTCGGTCTTCTGCGCGCTGCTGCGCGTCGGTCAAGGCCGCGCTCATCGGGGCGTTGCGGGGCAGTGAAGGGGGCAGGGCGCACAAATACGAATTGAACTCATCGGCATTGGCTGGGTCAGTCCTTGTTCTGCTGGCGGGTATCTGGATAATGCCCGATTTTTCTGCGAACCCGAGTTTCTGTACTGCCTATGTATTCTAGAGCCTTGTTGTGCCTTGTGATGACCGGTGTCTGCGCCCCTGCGGTGGCCGATACCGTATGGATGAAGAACGGCGACCGGCTCAGCGGCAAGATCAAGGTCTTCGACGGTGGCAAGCTGGTGCTGCAGACCGAATACGGTGGCTCCATCGCGCTGGACTGGAAGAAGGTCAAGACCCTGGAGAGCGACCAGGAACTGCTGGTCAAGCAGGACGCCTACACCGGCGAGAAGGCCAAGTCGCTGCAGGCCGGTGAAGACGGCCAGGTGATCCTGGCCAATGGCGAGGCGCCCAAGGCGGTTGAACTGGCCAGCATCCAGCAGATCATGAAGCCCAAGCCGCTGGTCGAAGACATGCTGTGGAAGGGCAACATCGACCTGGCACTGGACTACAAGCGCGCCGAAACCGACAGTGACGACTACGACGTCGACTTCAAGACCACCGCCCGTCACGGTCGCTGGCGGCATAACGCCGAGGGCGAGTACAACCGCGAGACCAAGAACGACACGACCACCACCAACAACTGGAGCGCCGAATACGCGCTGGACCGCTTCATTACCGAGCAGTGGTTCTGGCAGGGGCGTCTGAACTACAAGCGTGACCACATCGAAGACCTGACCCGCCAGCGCACGGTCGGTACGGGCCCGGGCTACCAGTTCTGGGACGACGAGCTGGGTGCGTTCTCGCTGGGTTCGCTGCTCAACCGCACCGACTACGAGTACAGCGACGGCGGCAAGGACAACTTCTATTCGCTGGGCGTGAAGTGGGACTACAACCGCTACCTGATCGGCAAGTCGGTCGAGCTGTTCACCAACGGCGAGGTTGGCAAGCCGCTGGGCGGCGTGGCGGACTACAGCCTGGATGCCGAGGTGGGCCTGCGCTACAAGGTCACCGAATGGGCGTCGCTGAACCTGAAGGCCGAGAAGGACATCATCAGCGGCACCAGCGACAGCGACCTGGACAAGACGCGCTACACCGTCGGCTTCGGCGTGGCCTGGTAAACCGCTTTCGCATTCAGGGGCCGGCGCCTGCAGGCCCCTTGGCAATCGCCACTGATAATGATTAGCTTGTCGCGATCACACCTTTCCCAGGAGCACCCCCGTGAGCGCGAAGGCTGCAAGGCAGGCAAGAGAGCTGCTGCTCAAGGAGTACCGTGGCGTACTCTCGACCCATTCCAAATCGATGCCCGGCTTCCCCTTCGGTTCCGTGGTGCCGTATTGCCTGGACGCCGACGGTAACCCGCTGATCCTGATCAGTCGCATTGCCCAGCACACCCACAACCTGCAAAAAGACCCCAAGTGTTCGCTGCTGGTAGGCGAGCGCGATGCCGAGGACGTGCAGGCGGTGGGTCGTCTTACCTTGATGGCCGAGGCCCACAAGCTGGCCGACCCCGAGGCCATCGAGGCCGCCGCCGGGCGCTATTACCGCTACTTCCCCGAATCGAGCCAGTACCACAGTGCCCACGACTTCGACTTCTGGGTGCTCAGGCCGGTGCGCCATCGCTATATCGGTGGCTTCGGCGCGATTCACTGGCTGGACGACGTGACCCTGGCCAACCCGTTCGCCGGCAAGGCCGAGGTGAGCATGGTCGAGCACATGAACGACGACCATGCCAACGCCATCGCGCACTACGTCGAACTCAGCGGCCTGCCGGCCAGTGCATCGGCCTCGCTGGTAGGGATCGATACCGAGGGCATGCACCTGCGCATCGGCCAGGGCCTGCACTGGCTGGCGTTTCCAAGGTCTTGCAATACACCGATACAAGTACGCGAAGCCCTGGTTTTGCTGGCCCGCGCCGAACAGTGGCCTGATCGCGAGGCGGTCGAGGGTTGAAATTGCAACGGCCAGCAACCATTTAAGGTCGTACCTGCAAGGACATCTTGCGTAGAGGAACCCTTGATGCGTGCTTTTCTACTGCTGTTTCTGCTTTTCCCGGTGCTCGAGCTGTATGTGTTTTTCAAGGTCAGCACCGCGATCGGATTTTTCCCGGCGCTGCTGCTGATCATCGCGGGCTCGGCCCTCGGTGTGCTGGTGGTGCGGGTCGCGGGCCTTGCCACTGCGCTGCGTGCGCGGGCGAGCCTGCAGCGCGGCGAATTGCCGGCCGAAGACATGTTCCACGGCCTGATGCTGGCCCTGGGTGGCGGTCTGCTGTTGCTCCCCGGCTTCATCAGCGACGTGATCGGCCTGATCGTGCTGTTGCCGTTCAGCCGCCGGTTGCTGGCCAACAAGCTGCGCCAGCGCGCCGAAGCCCAGGCCATGCGTCAGCGCGCCTTCGGCGACGACCCGTTCAATGCGCCGCCAGGTACACCGCGTCATCCCAATGTGATCGAAGGCGAATACGAAAAGCGTGACCCGTGACGCGAGCGCTCGCCCGCGTAGCATGAAACGGCCCTTCGGGGCCGTTTTTCATTTGGCGCGCCGGGCTGCAAAAATTTTCATCGGCAAGCCTTGTAATCGCCTTGGCCGACCTCATGTATGGGTCACCGCAAGGTTTCTGGGCATTTGCCCCAGACAATACATGCGTGGCCCGCCCCGCGGTCCACGATCGGCTACGCCGAAAGCATCAACACGCCGGTAACGATACCGGCCGATGAAAACCACTATCAGGAGAGATCGACAATGAAGCTTCGTCCTCTGCATGACCGCGTCGTCATCCGTCGCAGCGAAGAAGAATCGAAAACCGCTGGCGGTATCGTTCTGCCAGGCTCGGCCGCTGAAAAACCCAACCGTGGCGAAATCGTCGCCGTGGGTACCGGCCGCATCCTGGACAACGGCGAAGTGCGCGCGCTGGCCGTGAAAGTGGGTGACAAGGTGGTTTTCGGCCCGTACTCGGGCAGCAACACTGTGAAAGTTGACGGCGAAGACCTGCTGGTAATGGCTGAGAACGAGATTCTCGCCGTTATCGAAGGCTGATCCGCTGGTTTCCCGTTACTCCAAAGTATTCAAGGATTAAACGATCATGGCTGCTAAAGACGTAAAATTCGGCGATTCCGCCCGTAAGAAAATGCTGGTTGGCGTCAACGTTCTGGCTGACGCGGTAAAAGCGACCCTGGGCCCGAAAGGCCGCAACGTGGTTCTGGCCAAGAGCTTCGGCGCGCCAACCATCACCAAAGACGGTGTTTCGGTTGCCAAGGAAATCGAACTCAAGGACGCCTTCGAGAACATGGGCGCCCAACTGCTGAAAGACGTGGCCTCCAAGGCTAACGACGAAGCGGGCGACGGCACCACCACCGCTACCGTTCTGGCTCAGGCCATCGTCAGCGAAGGCCTCAAGGCCGTTGCTGCCGGCATGAACCCGATGGACCTCAAGCGCGGTATCGACAAGGCCACCATCGCCATCGTCAAAGAGCTGAAGAACCTGTCCAAGCCATGCGCCGATTCCAAGGCCATCGCTCAGGTCGGTACCATCTCGGCCAACTCCGACACCTCCATCGGTGAAATCATTGCCGAAGCCATGGAAAAAGTCGGTAAAGAAGGCGTGATCACCGTCGAAGAAGGCTCGGGCCTGGAAAACGAACTGTCGGTTGTAGAAGGCATGCAGTTCGACCGTGGCTACCTGTCCCCTTACTTCGTCAACAAGCCGGACACCATGGTTGCCGAGCTCGACGGCCCGCTGCTGCTGCTGGTCGACAAGAAGATCTCCAACATCCGCGAACTGCTGCCAGTACTGGAAGCCGTTGCCAAGGCCGGTCGTCCGCTGCTGATCGTGGCTGAAGACGTTGAAGGCGAAGCGCTGGCTACCCTGGTGGTCAACAACATGCGCGGCATCGTGAAAGTGGCTGCGGTCAAGGCACCTGGCTTCGGCGACCGCCGCAAGGCCATGCTGCAGGACATCGCCGTTCTGACCGGCGGTACCGTGATCTCCGAAGAAATCGGCCTGAGCCTGGAGTCGACCACCCTGGAGCACCTGGGCAACGCCAAGCGCGTGACCCTGTCCAAGGAAAACACCACCATCATCGACGGTGCTGGCGTTGAAGCCGACATCGAAGCACGCGTCAAGCAGATCCGTGCCCAGATCGAAGAGACTTCCTCGGACTACGACCGTGAAAAACTGCAAGAGCGTCTGGCCAAGCTGGCTGGCGGTGTTGCCGTGATCAAGGTCGGTGCCGGCACCGAAGTTGAAATGAAAGAGAAGAAAGCCCGCGTTGAAGACGCTCTGCACGCTACCCGCGCAGCCGTCGAAGAAGGCGTGGTACCTGGCGGTGGCGTGGCGCTGGTTCGCTCGCTGCAGGCCATTGCCGAGCTCAAGGGCGACAACGAAGACCAGAACGTGGGTATCCAGTTGCTGCGTCGCGCCGTCGAGTCCCCACTGCGCCAGATCGTTGCCAACGCCGGCGACGAGCCAAGCGTGGTAGTCGACAAGGTCAAGCAAGGTTCGGGCAACTTCGGTTACAACGCTGCTACCGGCGAGTACGGCGACATGATCGAAATGGGCATCCTGGACCCTGCCAAGGTGACCCGTTCGGCTCTGCAGGCCGCGGCCTCGATCGGTGGTCTGATGATCACTACCGAAGCCATGGTTGCCGATGCGCCTGAAGACAAGGCTGCCGGTGGCATGCCTGACATGGGCGGCATGGGTGGCATGGGCGGCATGGGCGGCATGATGTAAGCCAGCCTTACCCGCTTGAAGAAGAGCCCCGCCTTGTGCGGGGCTTTTTTATGTCTGGCAGAAACCCTTCGCCAGCAAAGCTGGCTCCTACAGACGTTCAGCGAACCCTGTAGGTGCCAGCCTGGCTGGCGAAGCGGCCAGTGACGGCTTGCGATACAACACCAGCCAGTAGCACCCCAACCCGATCAGCCAGCAGAACACTGCGGTCCACACATTGTGCGAAAAGAAGTGGGCGCCCTGCAGCATCCTGCCCACCGAAAACACCACCCCCAGGCCAAAGGCGAACACCAGCGCGGCCTTGGCCAGGCGTGGCTTGCGATCACGCAGGACAAAAAACAGCGCAAACAGGGTAAACCCCGTGGCCGCATGCCCGCCCGGCCAGCAGCGCCCTGGCTTGTCGGTGGCGGGGCGGGCCTCTAACAACTTGCTGTAGGTTTCCTGGCCGCCGAATTCGCTCAGGCTCCAGGGGCACTGCACCGCCGTCGCGGCCTTGAGCGGCGTCACGAAGCCGGTCGACAGGCCCATCGCCAGCACCAGGCAACCCAGTTCCCGGCGCCAGCTCTTGAGACGCTGCAGCACAAAGCTGGCGGCAAAGCCGACGATGGCCAGCACCGCGAACAGGATCACCAGCTCCTTGGCGCGGTCATGCAGGATGTCTTCGAGAAAATAGCTGTGACGACCGATGAACTGGCCCGCCTGCGGGTCGAACGCGAGGTTGGCCAGGGCCATGTCCAGGTCGGTCAGCTCCAGCAGGATCAGGCACACGGCGGTCAGCAGCGGAATGCCCAGGGCAATCCACAGGTTCAGCGGGCGGGACGCGGGCAAAGGGGGAATGGCAGGCATGGCAGGGTCCAGGCAGGCAATGGAAACTGCCGATTGTGTGCCGGCGCGCCTACGCTATGTGTGAAGCTGGGGTGAAAAAAATGTCAGTTGCGATTAAATCCATGCGGCGCTGGCGGGGCCTGGACGATGGCCTTAAGCTGCGCCTGCCAAGCAGGCAAACGAGGACGGGGGAGAGGTACCGATGCGAATTCTACTGGTTGAAGACAACCGCGATATCCTGGCCAACCTGGCCGATTACCTGGGCCTCAAGGGCTACACCGTCGACTGCGCCCAGGACGGCCTGTCGGGCCTGCACCTGGCTGCCACCGAGCACTACGACCTGATCGTGCTCGACATCATGCTGCCCGGCATCGACGGCTACACGCTGTGCAAGCGCCTGCGCGAGGATGCCCGGCGCGATACCCCGGTGATCATGCTGACCGCCCGCGACCAGCTCGACGACCGCCTGCAGGGCTTTCGCTCCGGCGCCGACGACTACCTGCTCAAGCCGTTCGCCCTGTCGGAACTGGCCGCGCGCATCGAAGCGGTGCTGCGCCGGGCCCAGGGCGGTGGCCGGCGCAGCCTGAACGTCGGCGACCTCAGCTACGACCTCGACACCCTGGAGGTCACCCGCCAGGGCAAGTTCCTCAAGCTCAACCCGGTCGGCCTCAAGCTGCTTGCAGTGCTGATGCAGAAGAGCCCCCACGTGCTGCGCCGCGAGGTACTGGAAGAAGCCCTGTGGGGCGACGACTGCCCCGACAGCGACAGCCTGCGCAGCCACGTCCACCAGTTGCGCCAGGTGATCGACAAGCCATTCGACAAGCCCCTGCTGCATACCGTGCACGGTGTTGGCTATCGACTGGCCGAGGGTCGTGATGGAGTTTAAGCAAAGCCTTGCCCAGCGCATCATCATCGCCTTCGCGCTGATGAGCGCGCTGGTGGCCGGGGCCTTCGCCTTCGGCATCGTGGCCACCGTGCACCTGGTGGAAGAGCGCCTGATTTCCTCGGTACTGGGGGGCGACCTCAAGCGCATGCTGCTGATGGACAGCGTATCGGAGTGGAGCCACCGCCCGCGGCCCGACCAGTTGTTCTACTACAGTGGCGGGCGCGACGACTTCGACCTGCCCAAGGACCTGCGCCACCTCACCCCGGGGTTTCACGAAGTGTTTCGCGAGCACCTGTCGTACCACGCCATGGTCGAGGTGGTGGACGGGCGGCACTACGTGCTGCTGCAGGACCAGAGCGATTTCGAAGAACGCGAGCGCGTGCTGTTCGCCGTGGTGGTGGTGGGCTTCGTGCTCAGCCTGGCACTGGCGGTATTCCTCGGGTGGGTGCTGGCACGGCGGGTGATGGCCCCGGTGATCCGGCTGGCGCGCCAGGTGCGCCACCGCGACCAGTTGCTGGGCCTGGCGCCGCCCCTGGCGCCGGACTACGCGGCCGACGAAGTGGGGCAACTGGCGGTGGCCTTCGACGCCACCCTGGGGCGCCTGCGCGATGCACTGACCCGCGAGCGGCTGTTCACCAGCGATGTCAGCCATGAGCTGCGCACGCCCCTGATGGTGCTGGCCAGCTCGTGCGAGCTGCTGCTGGAGAACCCGGCCATCGACAATCGCGCCCGCGCCCAGGTCGAACGCATTTCGCGGGCCACCGAAGAAATGCGCGAGCTGGTGCAGACCTTCCTCATGCTCGCCCGCGCCCAGCGCGACGAGGGTGCCGTCGCTTCGCGGGCAAGCCTGCGCGAGGTGGGCAACGAACTGATCGGCGTCTGGCGCGACACCATCGAGCAGAAGGGGCTGACCCTCACCTACCACGACACCGGCGCGCTGCCGACCCTGTACAACGCCACGTTCCTGCAATCGGTGATGGGCAACCTGCTGCGCAATGCGGCGCACTACACCGACCAGGGGTACATCCGCCTCACCCTGGAGCCCGATGGCTTCACCGTCGAGGACAGCGGCGTGGGGATTCCCGAGGAGCATCGCGAGGCCATGTTCCAGCCGTTCGTGCGCGGCGGCGAAAAACGCGGGGAAGGGCTCGGGCTGGGCCTGTCGCTGGTGCAGCGGATCTGCGAGGACCAGGGCTGGAGCGTCAGCCTGAGCGCCGCCGAACCCCATGGTTGCCGGTTCCATGTGAAATTGGGCACGGCCGGGTCGCAGGCCCCCGGAAACACCTTGTAACTTACCGACGCAACCTGACATTTTTTTCACGTTCGCATGACCTGACGCCAACGTCGCCCTGCTTAAGGTAGGCGGCATTGGAGTCAGGAGATGCACCATGCGCAGTCCCATCAAGCTCAAGTTTTCCGAAAAGTACGACGAGCAGCACGCTCAACAGTACCTGCACAAGCACCAGGACGGCATTGCCCGCCGCTTGTCCCACCAGCGTGACGAGCAATTGGCCCGGCGTGCCCTGGCGCTGGCCGGCGAGCCTGGCCTGGTGCTGGACCTGCCCAGCGGTGCCGGCCGTTTCTGGCCGCTGCTGGCCGAAAAGGCCAACCGCGTGATCATCGGCGCCGACAATTCCGCCGCCATGCTGCAGATCGCCTGCGGGTCGCAACCGGCAGAAGTGGTCAAACGGGTACGGCCCTTGCAGACATCAGCCTTCGCCATCGATCTGCCAGACAACGCGGTAGACAGCATTTTCTGCATGCGGCTGTTCCACCACATTGGCGAAGCGGCCCATCGCAAGGCGATTCTTTCGGAGTTTCAACGGGTTAGCCGCGACAGCGTGATCATCTCGTTGTGGGTGGACGGCAACATCAAGGCCTGGCGGCGTAAACGCCTGGAAGCACGCCGTAACAACGGGCAGGCCGATGGCAGTTACCAGAACCGTTTTGTGTTACCAGCTGCTACGGTTGAACAGGAGTTCGAGGCCGCAGGTTTCCGTATTCAGGAACGAATGGACTTTTTGCCGTTCTATGCGATGTGGCGAGTTTACGTATTGCGCAAGGGGTGAAGGAATGGCTGTGGAAGGAACGGGCGGTACGGCGGTCTCGGATCAATTCGATTACTTCTGGCAGCGCCAGGGCGAATGGGTGGAGGCACCCAACCAGCGGCGTGGCGGCGAAAGCGGCGTGCAGCGCCTGAGCGATGAGACGGGCCATCTGCTGTATGCCAAGCGCCAGGTCGGGCATATCTACCGCAGCCTGCTGCACCCCTTCGGTCGCCCCACGGTATTGCGTGAGTTCGCTGCCCTGAGCAGTTTCGAGCAGTTGGGCGTGCGGGTGCCGCATATCGTCTATTGCGGCGTGGAGCGCGATGCCCAGCACCAGTGGCGGGCGCTGCTGGTCAGCGAGGCGCTGGACGGTTTCGAGGAGATCGACCTGTGGTACGCCGGCGGCGGGCGCGAGCAGCACGGCGAGGCGCTGCACGACCGGGTGCTCGAGGACCTGGCCGGCAACCTGGCGCGCATGCACCGCGGGCACTGGCAGCATGGCTGCCTGTACAGCAAGCATATTTTCGTGAAGGTGACCGGAGAGGGCGCGGATGCGCGTGCCGAGGTCGCCTTGCTGGACCTGGAGAAGTGCCGCCGGCGCATCAGCTGCCAGCGTGCGGCCGCCAATGACCTGAAGCAACTGCGCCGCCATTCGTCGTGGAACGATGCGGACTGGAAGAAGTTGCTCTACTTTTACGAAGTGGCGTTTGGCAGCGCTGTCAAAGGTTTAGAGCAATGAAACTAGAAATAGCACGAGGTTTGTTTCTGCTTGTGGCGTTGGCGGTGGCTTCGGTGGCTTTCGCCGCGTGGGAGGAGCCGCGTCCGCAGGTGCTCAGTTCCATCGACCTGGGCGCGCAGTGCCCGCTGCCGCGGACGGCCAAGCCGGTCGTCACGGCGCAACCGGACCATGATCTGCTGTTGTTCCTGTTCGGCATGAGCCGGGGGCTGCGCTCCAACGGGTGATGAAGTGTATCGGCGCGGGTCAAGCCCGCTCCCACAGGGTTGCAGTGATCCTTGCGGGAGCAGGCTTGACCCGCGATGCGTTCAACTCGATTCGAGCGCCGTACTTGGCATTTCCTTCCTGGCCAGCAACGTGTACACGCACGGCAACACGAACAACGTGAACAGCGTGCCCACCGACATCCCGGTGGCGATCACCATGCCGATGTCGAACCGACTCACCGCCCCGGCGCCCGTCGCCAGTATCAGCGGCACCATGCCGAATACCATCGCCGCCGTGGTCATCAGCACCGGCCGCAGGCGTATCGCTGCCGCTTCCTCTACGGCATCCCGCGCAGTCAGCCCCCTGTGCAGGCGCAACTGGTTGGCGAACTCGACGATCAGGATGCCGTGCTTGCTGATCAGCCCGATCAGCGTCACCAGCCCCACCTGGGTGTAGATGTTCATGCTCGACCACCCCAGAAACAGCGGGATCAATGCTCCACAGATCGACAGGGGCACCGTCACCAGGATCACCAGCGGGTCGCGGAAACTCTCGAACTGCGCCGCCAGCACCAGAAAGATGATCGCCAGCGCCAGGCCGAAGGTCACCCACAGCGCACTGCCTTCCTGCACGAACTGACGTGCCTGCCCGCTGTAGTCGAAGGCGAAGCCTGCCGGTGCCTCCTGTTGGGCGATGCTGCGCACCGTCTCCAGGGCCTCGCCCATGCTCACCAGCGGGAAGCCCTGGATGATCGCCGAGTTCAGCTGCTGGAACTGGTTGAGCTGGCGCGGCCGCGCGCGGTCGCTGACGCTGATCAGGGTCGACAGGGGCAGCATCCGGCCCTGCTCGTTCTTCACGTAGTAGTTGTTCAGCCAGCCGGGGTTGTCGCGGTAGGCCTGCTCGACCTGGGCGATCACCTTGTAGCTGCGCCCCTCGATGGTGAAGCGGTTGATCTCGGCCTCGCCCAGCAGCGTGGCCAGGGTGCCGCCCAGGGCATCCATCGACACCCCCATCTGCGCCGCCTTGGCCCGGTCGATATCCACCACCACCTCCGGCTTGTCGAATGCCAGGTCGATGTCCAGGAAGGCGAACTTGCCCGAGGCCTGGGCGCGGTCCTTGACCCGCTGCGCCACTTCCAGCAACGACACGTAGTCATTCGGCGTGTTGATCACGAAGGCGAATGGCAGGCCTTCGCCGGTGCCCGGCAGGGAGGGCAGGTTGAAGCCGAAGATCTGCAGGCCGCTGATGGTCGCCAGCTTGGCCTGCACCTCGGGCAGCAACTCCATCTGGGTGCGGCTGCGCTGGTTCCACGGCTTGAGCAGAAAGCCGCCGATGCCCGATTGCACGCCGTTGAAGCCGTTGATCTGGAACGAGGAGTAGTACTCGGGGAATGACTTGAAGATCGTGATGAACTCGTCGGTGTAGGCGTTCAGGTAATCGAGGTTGGCCGGTTGCGGGGCGGTGGCCATCATGAAGATGATGCCCTGGTCTTCGTCCGGGGCCAGCTCGTTCTTGCTGAACATCAGAAACACCGGGATCAGGCACAGCACGATCAGGGCGAACACGATCACCACCGGCCGGGTCTCGAGGGTGCCGTGCAAAAGCGTCTGGTAGCGGCGCTTGAGCCGCTCGAACAACTGGTCGAGGCGATGGGCCAGGCCGCTGGGGTTCTGCTCCGGGCGCAGCAGCAGGGCACACATCATCGGCGACAGGGTCAGCGCGACGATGCCGGAAATCACCACGGCCCCGGCCAGGGTCAGGGCGAACTCCTTGAACAGGGCCCCGGTGAGGCCCTCCAGGAAACCGATGGGGGCGTACACCGCCGCCAGGGTGATGGTCATCGAGACCACCGGCATGGCGATCTCCCGGGCGCCTTCCAGCGCGGCGTCGAACGGCGTCTTGCCCTCCTCGATATGGCGGTGGATGTTCTCTACCACCACGATCGCATCGTCCACCACCAGGCCGATGGCCAGCACCATCGCCAGCAGCGTCAACAGGTTCAGCGAGTAGCCCATCAATTGCATGAAGAACAGCACGCCGATCATCGACAGCGGGATGGTGATCACCGGGATCAGCACCGAACGCAACGCACCGAGAAACAGGAACACCACCACGATCACGATCAGCACCGCCTCGACCAGGGTCTTGACCACCTCGTCGATGGAGGCCTGGATGAACAGCGTGGCGTCATAGGCGATGGAGGCCTTGAGGTTGGGCGGCAACTGCGCTTCCAGCTCCGGCATCAGCTTGCGCACCTCCTTGATCACGTCCAGCGGGTTGGCGGCCGGGGTGGCCTTGATGCCGATGTACACCGACGGCGTGCCGTCGAACGAGCTGACCGTGTCGTAGTTCTCCGCGCCCATCTCCACCCGTGCCACATCGCCCAGCAGCACGCGGCTGTCGCCCTTGGTCTTGAGCGGGATGGCGGCGAAGGCTTCGGCCGACTTGAGTTCGGTGGTGGCGTTGATGCTGGTGACCACGTACTGGCCCTTGACCTCGCCGGCGGCGGACAGGAAGTTGTAGCGGCGCACCGCGGCGGTCACATCGCCGGCGCTCAGGCCGTAGCCGGCCAGCTTCACCGGGTCGATCCACAGGCGCATGGCGAACACCTGGTTGCCGAGAATCTCGGCTTCGGCCATGCCGGGCAGGGTAGCGAGTTTGGGCTGGATCACCCGCGACAGGTAGTCGGTGATCTGCGGGTTGCTCAGCTCCTTGCTGTAGAAGCTGATGTACATCAGCGCCGAGGCATCGGCGGCCTCCTTGCTCAGCACCGGGTCCTCGGCATCCTGGGGTAGCTTGTTCTTGACCTCGTTGGCCTTGGCCAGCAGCTCGGTGAACAGCCGGTCGCTGTCGGAGCCGATGCGCGCGTAGATCGAAATCACCGAAAAATTCTGTCGGCTCACCGAGGTCATGTAGTCGATGCCTTCGGCACTGGCCAGGCTCTGCTGCAGGGGCTGGGTGATGTAGCCCTGGATGGTTTCGGCGTTGGCCCCTGGGTAGGCGGTGGTCACCGTGATCAGGGCGTTTTCCATCTGCGGGTACTGGCGGATCGGCAGCTTGCTCCAGGCCTGGAACCCCAGCAGCACGATCAGCAGGCTGACCACGCTGGCCAGCACCGGGCGACGGATGAACGGGTCGGTAAAGGCCATGGCGGTTCCTTGGTCAGTCGGCGCCGGGCTGGCTGATCGGTTCGGCTTGCAGGGTCTTGTCGGCGCTCAGGGTGACGGCAGCGCCCTGGGTCAGCTTCAACTGGCCGGCGGTGACCACCGTTTCGCCGGGCGTGAGGCCCTTGGCGATCACCACCAGGCCGTCGCGGCGCTCGCCGGTCTCGACGAAGCGCCGCTCGGCGATCAGTTGCGGCTGGCCATCGGCCGTGGTCTGCACCTTGCCGTCTTCGGACTTTTGCGGCACGGCGACATACACCGAGTTGCCATAGAGGGTGTAGGTGACGGCGCTCTGCGGCACCACCACCGCGTTGCGCGGGTTGGGCAGCAACACCTGCAGGCTGGCGAACATGCCCGGCAGCAACGTGCCGTCGGGGTTGGCCAGGGTGGCGCGCACCTGCAGGTTGCGGGTGGTGTCGTCGACCTTGGGGTTGATCGCGCTGAGGGTGGCGGTGAAGCTGCGATGCGGGTAGGCGGCCACCGAGACCAGCGCCTGCTGGCCGAGGCTGAGGTTGGGCAGCGCCTGTTCCGGCACGAAGAAGTCGACATACAGGCTGCTCAGGTCCTGCAGGGTGGCGATCACCGTGCCGCTGGCCAGGTAGCTGCCCAGGTCGACCTGGCGGATACCGATGGTGCCGGTGAACGGCGCGTTGATGCTCTTTTTCGCCAGGGATGCCTTGAGTTGCGCCACTACCGCCTGGTTGCGCAGCAGTTGGGCGCGCAGGCGGTCGAATTCGCCCTTGGAGATGGCCTGGCTGCCGACCAGCTGGCTGCCTCGCTGATAATCCACCTGGGCCAGCCCGAGGTCGGCCTGGGCGGTGCCGAGCAGGGCCGTCTCCACGTCGCTGTCCAGCTGCAGCAGCAGTTGCGCGGCCTTGACCTGCTGGCCGGATTCGAAGTGCAGGGCCTTGACCGTGCCGGCGATCTCCAGGCTCAGGTCCACCCCTTGCAGGGCCTTGAGGCTGCCCACGGCGGGCAGGCGGCTTTGCCAGGGCTGCTCGCGCGCCTCGACGGCGGCGACGCTGACCGGCGGCTTGGGCGCGGAGAACTGCTGGATCTGGCGGTAGATGGACAAACCCTTGTAGCCGCCCAGGGCCAGCACCAGCAGCAGGACGATACCCAGCATGATGAGCATGCGACGGCGCAGCATGGACCAGCTCCCTGGAAGCGTTGTTGCGCAAGTCTAGTCGGTCGCGGCGCAGGGGGCGGTGTGCTGGTTCGGTATATTTTATGTTGTCTGTACCGACGTCATCGCGGGTCAAGCCCGCTCCCACAAGGTTCCAGGTGTTCCCTGTGGGAGCGGGCTTGACCCGCGATTGCTATATCAGATCAGGTGCAGATGGTTGTCCCACAACCCCGAAGGCAGTTGCAGCGGTTGCCCCACCAGCGCTGCCTTGCGGCAGTCGTACAGCCGGCAACGCCCTTGCCCGGAGGTCACCACAAAGCCATCGGCCACTGCGCCCACGCCCGCGCAGTCCGGCATCGGCGCATCCAGCTTCACCTCGGCACTGTCCAGGTCCCAGATGAACAGGCGGTTGGCCCGTGGCGCGGTCATCGCCACCAGTCGCAGCTCGCTGTGCACCGCCACGCTGGCGGTGTACTGGGCCATGGACTGCAACTGGCGCTCCGGCACCGGGAAGGCCACGAACGGCTGCCCCGGACGCTTGATCGCCAGCAATTCGGCGGTTTCTTCCGAGCCGCCCATGAACTGCTGGCACGCCAGCACGGTGCCGTCGTCGGCAATCGCCAGGTGGCGCACGCTGTTCATCTGCTGGCTCAGGGTTTCCTTGCTCAGCAGGGTGCCGTCGCGCTGCATCAGCACCAGGCTGGGCTGCATCGCATCCAGGTTCATCTCCACCCGGCTCTCGGCTTCGGTGCGGATACCGCCATTGGCCACCACCAGGGTCTCGCCGTCAGGCAGCCACGACACCTGGTGCGGGCCGATGCCGTGGGTCGGGATTTCCGAATGATGGGCCAGGCGTTCGCCTTCGAAGCGGTACACACCCAGCACGCCACGGCCCGGATCGGTGGTGTCGTTCTCGGTGGCGTACAGCCATTCGCCGCCCTTGTGGATCACCGCGTGGCCATAGAAGTGCCGGTTCGGCTGCGAGGCCAGGGTCTGCAGCAGACGCCCGTCGCGCAGGTCGATCAGATAGCTCTCGGTGCCGGGGCGGCGCGCCACGAACAGCGCGATCGGCCGCTCGGGGTGGTTGATGATGTCGTGGCAGCGCAGGCCGACCTGGGTGGCGAACACCTGGGTGCCGTCCAGGCGATAGCCCACGGCATAGTGCTTGCCGTCGGCATCGTCACGGGCCGACAGCAGCAGCGGCTGCTGGCCCTTGCTGCGCCACAGGGTCCAGCCACCCAGGGTCAGGGCGCTGAGCAGCACGCTACCGAGTTTGAGGGCCTGGCGTCGCAACATGATCAGTCACCGTCGTTGGCATTGAAGCCCAGCTGGATGTTCAGCGCCTTGGCCAGTTCACCTTCATGCAGGCGGTGAACCACGTTCAGGCTGTCGTAGAAGGCGTTCAGTTGCTCGCGGCCGGCATCGTCCTGGAGCATTTCGCCCAGGGGCCGGTCGATCGCCTTCAGTTGCTTGAGGGCATCAGCATAGGCCGCGTCGATCTTGTCGGCCAGGGCCTTCTGGTCCTTGCCCAGCAGGCCGCGCAGGCCCTGGTTGTCGACCCCGACCCACACGGTCTGGGCGGCGATCAGGCTGGCTTCCAGGCTCTTGAGCGAGGAGTGGCTGCGCCAGGCTTCAGCCTGCAGCGGCTGCGGGATGCCCTTGCTCAGGCGCCCCATCGGCGTGCCGAGCTTCTTCTTCAGGGTGTCCAGCGCGGTGACCTGGGCGCGCAGCAGGTCGGCGATCGCCTCATGGGAGTCGGCGTAGCGCTGGTTGGGGAACTTGGTCATCTGCGCCAGCATGCCGTCGGTGCTGTTCCAGCCCTTGAGGATCTCTTCGGCGAGGTTCTTCTGGTGTTCGCCGATGGCCACCAGCAGCGGGCAATAACGGGCCTTCTGTTCGGCGGTGGCGACGTCCGGCTTGCTGTCGAACAGGATGTACTCGTAGGCCGACAGGCCGCGCACCACGACGCTGGACTTGGCCACGGTCTCGGCATCCACCGGCTTGTCGCCGTTGACCAGTTGCTCGACCTGACGGCCCACCAGGTTCTTCTTGTCGGGCCAGAACTGCACCTGCCAGGCGCGGTTGCCCTCGGCCAGCGGGCCGATCAGCAGCGGTTGCAACTCGGCCCAGGCTTTTTGTGCGTGCAGGAAGTCGGCGCGTGCGGTGGCCAGGTCGGCCTTGCCTTCGCAGAAGGCCAGGGCGCTGACGGCCAGCTGGCGGTCGGCTTCGACCCAGCGGCTGTAGGTCGGCAGGATCACCTGCTTGGCGATCGCGGCAGAGGTCACGGCCTGCGGGTCCTGCGGCGAGCAGGCGCCCAGGGCGATGGCGGCGAGGCTGGTGAACAACAGCTTGGGACGGAACATGTCCGGCTCCTTCTCTAGAGTGAGTTCAGGAACGCCAGCAACGCGGCGCGTTGCTCGGCATTGAAGGTCAAGACGTGCTGGCGCGCAGGCTCGGCTTCGCCGCCGTGCCAGAGCACGGCCTCGAGCAGGTTGCGGGCGCGCCCGTCATGCAGAAACTGGGTATGGCCACTGACGGTCTGGTTCAGGCCGATGCCCCACAGCGGCGCGGTGCGCCAGTCCTGGCCACCGGCGGCGAATTCGCTGCGGTTGTCGGCCAGCCCCGGGCCCATGTCGTGCAGCAACAGGTCGCTGTAGGGGCGGATGGTCTGGTTGGCCAGCTCCGGCTCGGCGGCATTGGCCGAGGTGGTGAATGTGGGGGTGTGGCAGCCCTGGCAGCCGGCCTGGAAGAACAGGTTCTTGCCAGCCAGCACCTGGGGCGAATCGACGTCCTTGCGTACCGGCACCGCCAGGTTGCGGGTGTAGAACAGCACCAGGCGCAGGATGTTGTCGCTGACCTCCTGCTCGCCATCGGCGCCGTTGCCATTGGGCTGGGCCAGGCAATCGAGCTGCGCCGGGGTGCAGTCGTCGCGCGGCACCAGGCTGCTGGTCAGGCCCATGTCGCTGGAGAACGCATGGGCGTTCTGCTGGTTGAGGTTGGGTTGCCCGGCCTTCCAGCCGAAGCGGCCAAGTACCTGCTTGCCCTGGGCGTCGTCCCATACCAGGTTGGGCCGGCCACGAATGCCGGTGCCGTTGCGCCCCTCGGGGTCGGCGTTGGCCAGGATGGCCTCATCAGGGATGGCCTCGAGCAGGCCCAGGCCGATCATCGGCGGCGCGACGCGTGCCGAGAAGCGTGTGTCGGGGTGCATCGGGCCGTAGCCAAGCTGGGTGATCTGCAGCTGCGGCTTGCGCAGTTCGACCTGGGTGCCGTCCTTGAAGGTGACGTTCACCGGGGTGTAGCTGACCCGCACCTTGCCCTCGGGGGCCACGCCGGGCACGGCCATGTCCTGCAACTGCCCGCCATAGACCGGCTCGGGCACGATGCCCAGTTGCTCGATCACCTTGGCGTATTCGGGCTGGTCGGGGATCGACAGGCGCACCAGCATCGATACCGCGTTTTTGGCGCCCTCTGCGGGCGGGTGCCCGCGCCCGTCGCGAATATGACAGTTCTGGCAGGCGTTGGTGTTGAACAGCGGGCCCAGGCCATCGCGTGCGGTGGTGGTGGACGGGGCGATCACCCACGGGCTGCGGAAGAAGCTGTTGCCCACGCTGAAGTCCAGGCGCTGGCTCGGGGTGAGGTTGGCCGAGGGCATGGAGTAGGCGTTGCGGTCGCGCTTGTTCACGGTGGTGCTGCCACCGGCACGCGCCTCGCCAGGTTCGGCCTTGGTGAAACGCGGGGCGTCGTCACAGGCGCTCAGGGCCAGGGCCAGTAGCAGGGGAAGGGCGCGGTGAAGCGGAGCGGGCATCGAGAATCCTGAATGGCTAGCGTAAAACCGGCGTGCAAGCTTAGCAGGCGCGGGGGATATGAATAAGAGGGATTTGCGTTTGCTGGATGAAATCTGCTTCAGCTTCCAGCGAAGAGGTCCCACAAAAAAGGCGACCCGAAGGCCGCCTCTGTTTCAGCACGCTACCACTCAGAACTCGTGGTCAGCGGTGTCCGGGTTCAGGTCGGTGATGCCCAGTTTGCCCGCAGCCTGTTCGATGGCACCGGTCTGCTTGACCAGCGCGGCGATGGCGTCACGCACGATCTGGTTGCCCGCAGCGTTGTCGGCAGCGATCAACTGGTCGTAGTGCTCACCCTTGAGGGCGTGGTCGACCATCACCTGGATCTTCGCCTCGGTGGCTTCCAGATCGGCCTTCAGGGTGTTGTCGGTGGCCGGATCGACCTTGGCCACCAGCGACGACAGGCTCGGGCCGCTCAGCTTGGTGCCGTCGGTGCGGGTGTACTCGCCCAGGTAGACGTTGCGGATACCCTTGGCGTCGTAGAAGTGCGAGTAGTGAGTATTGTCGCTGAAGCAGTCCTGCTCGTCCTCAGGCGAGTTGGCTTCCAGCGAGACCTTCATGCGCTCGCCCGCCAGTTCGCCCAGCGACAGGCTGCCCATGCCGAACAGCATCTTGCGCAGGCCGTTGGCGACAGGTTCTGCCTCCAGGGTGGCGCGATAGTTGTCGGCCACTGCCGGCTTCCAGTTGCCGACCATTTCTTCCAGGTCGTTGACCAGCAGCTGGGTCACGGCCTTGAGGTAGGCACGACGACGCTCGTTGTGGCCGCCGGTGGCGCCTTCGCCTTGCAGGTAGTCCGAGGCAGGGCGGTTGCCGGCGCCCGGGCCGGTGCCGTTGAGGTCCTGGCCCCACAGCAGGAATTCGATGGCGTGGTAGCCGGTGGCGACGTTGGCTTCCGAACCGCCCAGCTCGTTCAGGCTGGCCAGCTTCTCGGGGGTCAGGTCCTTGACGTCGACCTTGTCTTCGCCCACCTGGATCTCGGTGTTGGCGATGATGTTGGCGGTGGCGGCCGGGTTGCCCAGGGCGTGTTCATAGCTCTTGTCGACGTAGTCGATCAGGCCTTCGTCCAGCGGCCAGGCGTTCACCTGACCTTCCCAGTCGTCGATGATGGTGTTGCCGAAGCGGAACACTTCGCTCTGCAGGTACGGTACACGGGCGGCTACCCAGGCAGTCCTGGCGGCGGCCAGGGTGTCGGCGTCGGGCTTGGCAAGGAAGGCATCGACTGCGGTCTGCAGGGTCTTGGCGGTGCTCAGCGAGTCGCTGTACACGGCATACACCATCTCGGCGTAGTGCTTGACCACCGCCTGGGCGGCGGCTTCGTCGACGGCCCCGGACGCCTGGGTGGTGCTGGCGGCAGCAGGTGCGGCGGCCTGTGGTGCGGCGGCCTTGTCCTTGTCATCGCCGCAGCCGGCGAGGGAGATGGCAATGGCCAGCAGACTGGCGGTGGCCAGAGGCATACGAATCATGGGCTATTCCTGCGTCGAGAGGTTGAACAGGCGTGCAGCCGCACGCAAAGGTGCAACATAATGCGAAAGATATGCATTTTCTGTAAAGAGGTTGCCACGTAAAAATTCAAATGCTGTTCACGCTGCCCTTGGCGGCAGCGTCACTCACAGAATCGATACCTGGTTGCGTTGCGCTGCTTTGAGGAAGGCGGTCAGCTCGCGTGCCGGCAGCGGCTTGCTGTAGTGGTAGCCCTGACCTTCATGACAGCCCTGGGCAATGATGTAGGCTTCCTGCTCGGCGGTTTCCACGCCCTCGGCGATCACCTGCATGCCCAGGCTCTTGCCCAGCTGGATGATCGCGCGAACGATGGTGGCGTCGTCGTCATCGTCGAGCAGGTCCTGCACGAAGCTCTTGTCGATCTTGATCTTGTCCAGCGGCAGCGACTTGAGGTAGCTGAGCGAGGAGTAGCCGGTGCCGAAGTCGTCGATCGCGATCAGCGCGCCGGAGCGGCGCAGGCTCAGCAGGTGCTGGGCGGCAGTGCTGATGTCTTCCATCAGGCCGGTCTCGGTCACTTCCAGTTCCAGGCTGCGCGGCGGCAGGCGGTAGATCTGCAGCAGGTTGTTGACCACCCGGGGCAGCTCGCTGTGGTGCAGTTGCACGGTCGACAGGTTGACTGCCATGCGCAGGTCGCTGAAGCCCTGGTCGTGCCATTCGCGCAGTTGCCGGCAGGCCTGGTCGAGCACCCATTCGCCGATCACGATGATGTTGCCGTTCTGTTCGGCCAGCGGTATGAACTGATCGGGCGGAACCATGCCCAGCTCCGGGTGCTGCCAGCGCAGCAGCGCCTCGACGCCCACCACGCGGTGGTCGCGGTAGCTGATCTGCGGTTGGTAAACCAGGTACAGCTGATTGCGCGGCAGGGCTTCGCGCAGGTCCTTTTCCAGCTCGCGGCGCCGGCGCATCTCGCTGTCGACGCTGGCGATGTAGAACTGATAGCGGTTGCGCGAACGGCTCTTGGCCAGGGTCATGGTCTGTTCGGCCTTTTGCAGCAGCTTCTCGGTGCTGTCGCCGTCTTCGGGGAACAGGGTGATGCCGATGGTGGCGCGCAGTCGGATCTCCTGATGGTCCAGGGCGAATGGCGCTTCCAGGTCATCGAGAATGCTCTGGGCCAGCTCGGCGGCCTCGTAGGGTTGTTCGATGTCGGCCTGCACCAGCGCGAACTGGTCGCCGCCCAGGCGGGCGAGGGCACCCAGGCGACCGCTGTGGGCACGCAGGCGGTCGGCCAGGGCCAGCAGCAACTGGTCGCCGGCCTGGTAGCTGAATTGTTCGTTGATGCCCTTGAAGTCGTCCAGGCCTACGCACAGCACCGCAACCCGGCGCTGGAGGCGCCCGGCATCGACCAGGATCTTGTCCAGTTGCTGTTGCAGTTGCTGGCGGTTGGGCAGGCCGGTGAGAAAGTCGTACTGGGCCATGCGCAGCAGGCTGTTCTCGGCCTCGTGGCGCAGGTGGGTATTGCGTTCGATGGACGCCAGCAGTTGGTTGGCGGTGTTCACCCACAGACCAAGTTCGTTCTTCTCGTGGCCCTTGAGCAGCGGCAACTGATGCTGGCTGGGGCGGTCGGGGTTGATCTGAGTGAGGTTCTCGATGAGCTTGGACAGTGGCTTGGTCAGCAGCCAGTGATAGACCAGGTACAGCACCAGCCCCATGGCCAGGGCGCGGAGCACGCCGGCAATGAAGATGATCACCGAATTGACCACGAAGCCCTGGCCGTAGGCGCCGGTATCGAGGGTGATGCTCAGGTCGCCGTAGTATTCGCTGTAGGGCGCGCGGCCGACGAGCTGGGTGGTGTAGGTGCGTTCCTGGCCGAGGATCAGGTCGGTGAGCCAGCGGGTCGGCAGTTCCTGCAGAGGGCGCGACTTTTCTGCCAGCATGGTTTCGTTGGGGTGGCCGATGGAGGCCATGCGCACGGACTCATCCTGGAACAGCCCCTCGATGACCTGCATGCCCATTTCGCGGTCCAGGCTGTATACGGCCTGGGTGGAAGGGTCGCGGAACATGTCGAGGATTCGCTGGGCGTCGTTGGCGACAGCCTGGCGGGTCTTGTAGGCATCGAAGACGATCTGCGCACAGCTGAGTACCACGCCCACGGCCAGTGCCGAGAGCAGGACCACTCTGAGCAACTTGACCGACAAGCTGTTTTTGAGTTCCAGCTTCAATGGGGTTTCCTTAATCCATGCGCATGGCATCATTTTGCCATCATCTGTGGCAATCCACTATCGGCCGTTGGCAGGATTCATGATCCAGCGGTCACTGTATCGGTTGCCCGGCCTTGCGACTTGAGCGATGTACGACAAGTTTCCCAACGATTGATGTTAGCGCGGTATGGGGGGGCAGCAAGAGAGGGTGTTGGTGAAATTGGTTAAAAAAGGTTGGTGGGTGGGGTTTTGCTCTTTGCCGCTTTTTCGGCATAAAAAAACCCGGCCTGAGCCGGGTTTTTTCAGAAGCAGCACTTATGCAGTGAAGGTCTTGCCTTCGAACTGCTCAGCCACGAACTTCCAGTTGACCAGGTTCCAGAACGCCTCGACATACTTCGGACGCACGTTACGGTAGTCGATGTAGTAGGCATGCTCCCACACGTCGCAGGTCAGCAGCGGGGTGTCACCGCTGGTCAGCGGGTTGCCGGCACCGATGGTGCTGGCCAGCGCCAGGGAGCCGTCAGCTTTCTTGACCAGCCAGCCCCAACCGGAACCGAAGGTGCCAACCGACGTCTTGGTGAACTCTTCCTTGAACTTGTCGAACGAACCGAACGCGGCGTTGATGGCTTCAGCCAGCGAACCGGTAGGCTGGCCACCAGCGTTTGGCGCCAGGCAGTTCCAGTAGAAGGTGTGGTTCCAGACCTGAGCGGCGTTGTTGAAGATACCGCCCGAAGAAGTCTTGACGATCTCTTCCAGGGTCTTGCCTTCGAACTCGGTGCCTGGCACCAGGTTGTTCAGGTTCACGACGTAGGTGTTGTGGTGCTTGTCGTGGTGGTATTCCAGGGTTTCCTTGGAAATGTGCGGCTGCAGGGCATCGTGTGCGTAAGGCAGCGGCGGCAATTCAAAAGCCATGGTGATTCTCCTAATCAGGTCTGTTGCGGTGAGCGCAAGGCCGATCACGGGCGGCCGGAATGCATCGGCGAGTTTTTACTCTTTGCGACGCAGATTCGGGATCATAGCACCGGGCCCTGACCTAAACCACGCAACAAGTGTATGGAATAGAGGTTCCAGAGCCTTTGCCGACACCTGACGAACGGGTCAGCCCAGCGCCAGTTGCAACGCCACCGCAAACATCATCACCGCCACCATCAGGTCCAGCAGGCGCCAGGTGCCAGGCCGGGCCAGCCACGGCGCCAACCATGCCGCACCCAGCGCCAGGGTGAAGAACCACAGCAGCGAGGCACTGGCCGCACCCGCCACGTAGGCACCCGGCACGCTTTGCTGCGCACCCAGTGAGCCGATCAGCAACACGGTATCCAGGTACACGTGGGGGTTGAGCAGGGTCACCGCCAGGGCACTGAGCAACACCGCGCGACGCGAACGCTGACCCAGGCCCTCGCCCTGCTCCAGGCTCTGGCTGGAGCAGGCGCGGATCAGCGCCTTGCTGCCATACCACAGCAGAAACACCACCCCACCCCAGCGCGCGACCGCCAGCAGGGTCGGGTTCTGCGCCAGCACCGTGGCCAGACCGAACACGCCAAGCGCCACCAGCACCGCATCACAGAACACGCACAGTGCCGCCACCGGCAGGTGGTGCTCACGGCGCAGGCTCTGCGCCAGCACGAAGGCGTTCTGGGTGCCGATGGCCATGATCAGCCCGAAGGCGACCAGCAGGCCGTTGAGGTAGCTTTGCCACATGGGAGGTGCTCCGCGAAGCAGCCACACGGGCTGCCGAAAATACAGGGGGGATCGCTGGCTATTGTGCGGGCAGTGGGCGTATAAGAAAAACCAATAAACCTCATCCGGCATTAGGGAAACTGATGTTCGACTACAAGTTGCTTTCCGCCCTGGCGGCGGTAATCGAGCAGGGCGGTTTCGAGCGGGGCGCACAGTTGCTCGGGCTGTCGCAATCGGCCATTTCGCAACGTATCAAGCTGCTGGAGGCGCGCGTCGGCCAGCCGGTGCTTGTACGTGCCGCGCCGCCAGCGCCCACCGAGATCGGCAAGCGCCTGCTCAACCATGTACAGCAGGTGCGCCTGCTCGAGCGCGACCTGCAGCATCAGGTGCCGGCGCTGGACGATGGCGGCCAGCCCGAGCGTCTGCGGGTAGCGCTCAACGCCGACAGCCTGGCCACCTGGTGGGCGGCGGCGGTCGGGGCGTTCTGTGCGCAGGAGCGGGTGCTGCTGGAGCTGGTGGTGGAAGACCAGGAGGTGGGCCTCAAGCGCATGCGCGCCGGCGAAGTGGCGGCCTGCCTGTGCGCCAGCGAGCGACCGGTTGCCGGGGCGCGCAGCGAGCTGCTCGGCGCCATGCGCTACCGTGCGCTGGCCAGCCCCGACTTCATGGCGCGCCACTTTCCCCAGGGGGTAGAGGTGGCGCGTCTGGCCCGCACCCCGGCCGTGGTGTTCGGCCCGGACGATTTTCTGCAGCACCGCTACCTGGTGTCGCTGGGTATCGATGGTGCATTCCTGCATCACCTGTGCCCGTCTTCGGAGGGCTTTCTGCGCATGACCGAGGCCGGCGTGGGTTGGGGCCTGGTGCCCGAATTGCAGGCCCAGGCGCAACTGGCCAGCGGGCAGCTGGTGGAAATTCTGGCGGATAAGCCGATCGATGTGCCGCTGTACTGGCATCATTGGCGCAATGGCGGGCAATTGCTCGGCCAACTCACCGACCACCTGCGGCGCAGCGCCAGCAGTTGGTTGGTGCCGTGGTCGGGTTTGCCGGCGTCTGCATCATCTGCAAACAAGTAGGCGGAGTGCTTCATGCGAATTCTGGTCACCGGCGCAAGCGGCTTCATTGGCGGGCGCTTTGCACGCTTTGCCCTGGAGCAGGGCATGGAGGTACGGGTCAATGGCCGGCGGGCCGAAGGCGTCGAGCACCTGGTGCGCCGCGGCGCCCAGTTCATTCCGGGGGACCTGGGCGACCCGGAGTTGGCCCGGCGGGTCTGCCAAGGCGTCGAAACCGTGGTGCACTGCGCCGGTGCGGTGGGCAACTGGGGACGCTACCAGGACTTTCACCAGGGCAACGTGGTGGTCACCGAGAACGTGGTGGAGGCGTGCCTGAAGGAACACGTTCGTCGCCTGGTGCACCTGTCCTCGCCGTCGATCTACTGGAACGGGCGCTCGCGCCTGGGGGTGACCGAAGAGCAGGTGCCGCGGCGCCTGCACGATGCCTACGCGACCACCAAGTACCTGGCCGAGCAGAAGGTTTTCGGTGCCCAGGAGTTCGGCCTGGAAGTGCTGGCCCTGCGCCCGCGCTTCGTCACCGGGGCAGGGGATGTGAGCATCTTCCCGCGCCTGCTCAAGATGCAGCAGAAACGCCGTCTGGCGATCATCGGCAACGGCTTGAACAAGGTCGACTTCACCAGCGTGCAGAACCTCAACGAGGCGCTGATCAACGCGGTGCTGGCTGGCAACGACGCGCTCGGGCAGGCCTACAACATCAGCAACGGCCACCCGCTGCCGCTGTGGGACGTGATCAATTACGTGATGCGGCGCATGGATCTGCCCCAGGTCACGCGCTACCGCTCCAGTGGCCTGGCCTACGGCCTGGGCGCGCTGAACGAGGGGGCCTGCCTGCTGTGGCCGGGCCGTCCGCAACCGACCCTGTCGCGCCTGGCGGTGCAGGTGATGAACAAGGATTTCACCCTGGACATCAGCCGCGCCCGCCAGCAACTGGACTACCGCCCGCAGGTCAGCCTGTGGGCGGCGCTGGATGAATTCTGCGGCTGGTGGAAGGCCCAGCACGGCGGCCACTGACTTATACTGGCGCTCATTTGCACTCACGGCGGTTGATCCATGCGCAACGATGCTCACGACGATTTCGATGATGTACCCAGCCTCAAGGCCGGCGGTCGCGATGATGACGACTTTGCCCCGGCGCCAGGTGCACGGGTGGCCGCCGTGCGCGGCAAACCGCGCAAGCCGGCGGCCACCGGGCCGTTGTGGGCACTGGTGGGCGCTTCGTTCATCGCCCTGGCCGGGCTTGGCTGGTGGAGCTTCCAGCAGATTTCGCTGATGGAGCAGCAACTGGTGGCCACCCAGGAAAGCTTTGCGCGCATCAGTGAAGAAGCTGCCGGGCGCCTGCAGGACATCAGCGGTAAGGTGGCGGCCAGCGAGTCGAGCGTCAGCACCGGCAGCGAGGCATTGAAGCTGCAGATAAAGCAGTTGCAGGCCAGCCTCGCCGAGCAGAGCAAGCAGCAGCAGGGCGTAGCCGGGCAGCAGGGTGACCTGGGCAAGCGGCTGGAGCAGGCCCTGGCGCAGGTTGGCGAGCAGCAGGCGACCAATGCCCAATTGCAGGCGCAACTCAAGGCTGTGGCCACGGAGCTGGCTGCGGTGAAGGCGGCGCAGGCTGATACCGGTAAGGTCGATGCGCAGCTCAAGAGCCTGTCGACGGAGATTGCCGCACTGAAGAAGCAGGGGGATCCGGGGGCGGCGATCCAGCGCCTGGAACAGGACCTGATCGTGCTCAAGAGCGAGCAGGAGAATCGCCCGGCGGTGGCTGCCGGGGCGGGTGCCTCGACGGCGGAGTTCGATGCGTTTCGCGGGCAGGTGACCCGCAACCTCACTACCTTGCAGAGCCAGGTGCAGAACCTGCAGCGGCAGATCAACGCCAAGCCCTGATCCGCTGTGAACCTACCGCGGGTCAAGCCCGCTCCCACCGGTACAGTGGCTGTCTGCAGACCACCGATACCCTTGTGGGAGCGGGCTTGACCCGCGACAGAGCCGACGCTTACATCACCGGGTAATCGATGTACCCGACCGGGCCCTTGGAGTAGAACGTGTCAGGCCGTGGCTCGTTCAGCGGTGCATCCGCTTGCAGCCGTGCCGGCAGGTCAGGGTTGGCAATGAACGGCACGCCGAAGGCCACCGCATCGGCCGTGCCGTTGGCAATGGCAGCATTCGCACTGGCCTTGTCGAAGCGTTCGTTGGCGATGTACGGCCCGCCAAACGCCTCTTTGAGCAACGGCCCGATGCTGTCTTCGGCCACTCGCTCACGCGCACAGATGAAGGCGATGCCACGTTTGCCGAGCTCCCGCGCCACGTAGGTGAACGTCTCGGTCAGGTTGGCATCGCCCATGTCGTGCAGGTCGGCCCGTGGCGACAGGTGCACGCCCACGCGCTGTGCGCCCCACACGTCGATGAGCGCATCGGTCGCTTCCAGCAGCAGCCGTGCACGGTTCTCCAGCGAGCCACCGTATTCGTCGGTGCGCTGGTTGGTGCTGCTCTGCAGGAACTGGTCGATCAGGTAGCCGTTGGCCGCATGCAGCTCCACACCGTCGAAGCCGGCCGCCTTGGCGTTCTCGGCACCGACGCGGTAGGCCTCGATGATGTCGGCGATTTCCTCGGTTTCCAGCGCGCGCGGGGTGACGAATTCGGTGATCGGGCGCACCAGGCTCACATGCCCCTTGGGCTGCACCGCGCTCGGCGCAACCGGCGTTTCGCCGTTCAGGTACAGCGGGTGCGAGATGCGTCCCACGTGCCACAGTTGCAGGAAGATGCGCCCGCCAGCACCGTGCAGCGCCTTGGTCACGTTGGTCCAGCCACGCACCTGGTCGTTGCTCCAGATGCCCGGTGTGTCGGGGTAGCCCACGCCCAGCGGGGTCACCGAGGTGGCCTCGCTGAGAATCAGCCCGGCGCTGGCGCGCTGTACGTAGTACTCGGCCATCAGCGCGTTGGGTACGCGGCCTTCGTCGGCCCGGCAGCGGGTCAGCGGGGCCATGATGATGCGGTTGGGCAACTCGAGGTCGCCGAGGGTGATCGGGTCGAATAGCGTTGTCATGTGCGTGAACCTCGTGGCAATCAGTGAGTGGCAGGTGCCAGTTCGGCTTTGTTGCCGCCCTGGCTGAATGTGATAAGGGTGACGATCAGGGCCAGCACGGCCAGCGCCGCTGCCGCCAGGGGCACGCGGGTCAGGCCCAGGCCCTGGTCGATCACGGTGCCGCCGACCCAGGCGCCCAGCGCATTGCCCAGGTTGAAGGCACCGATGTTCAGGGTCGACACCAGGTTCGGTGCCGCCTTGCCGAAGCTCACCACGTTGACCTGCAGGGCCGGCACGGCGGCGAACGCGGCAGTGGCCCAGAGGAACAGGGTGATCTCGGCCGGAATCAGCGCGGTACTGGTCCAGCTCAGGGCGGTGGAGATGACCGCCATGGCGGCGAACACGCCCATCAGCGTGGCGGCCAGGCGACGATCGGCCAGCTTGCCGCCCAGGATGTTGCCCAGGGTCAGGCCCAGGCCGATCAGCAGCAGGGTCCAGGTCACGCCGCGCGGCGACACGCCGGTGACATCACCCAGCAACGGCGCCACATAGGTGAACAGGGCGAACATCGAGGCCGAGAACAGCACGGTCATCGACAGCGACAGCCAGATGCCGGCGCCCTTGAGCGCAGCCAGCTCGGCACGCATGTCGAGTTTCTCTTCGTCGCGCTTGATCGGCAGGAAGCGGATCAGGCCGATCAGCGCGATCACGCCGATCACGGTCACTGCCCAGAACGTCGAGCGCCAGCCGTACACCTGGCCCAGCGCGGTACCCAGTGGCACGCCCAGCACGTTGGCCAGGGTCAGGCCGGTGAACATCAGCGCCACGGCCGAGGCGCGGCGGTTGGCCGGAACCAGGTTGGCCGCCACCACCGAACCGATGCCGAAGAAGGCGCCGTGGCACAGCGCGGTGACCACGCGGGCAAACATCAGCACGTTGTAGTCGGTGGCCAGGGCGCACAGCAGGTTGCCGATGATGAACACCCCCATCAGCGCCACCAGTGCGGCCTTGCGCGGCAGCCGGGCGGTGGCCAGGGCCATGAACGGCGCGCCGATGGCCACGCCCAGCGCGTAGCCGGTCACCAGCCAGCCGGCACCGGGGATGGACACACCCAGGTCGCTTGCCACATCCGGCAGCAGGCCCATGATGACGAACTCGGTGGTACCGATGGCGAAGGCGCTCAGCGCCAGGATCAACAGCGAAAGGGGCATTGCAAGGTCCTTGTCAGAGCTCTTGGCTCATCTGCTGGAGGAAGGCCTGGATGGTTTCCTCGTTGCGTTTGAAGAAGTGCCACTGGCCAATCTTCTGGCTGCTGATCAGCCCCGCGCGCTGCAAGGTGGCCAGGTGGGCCGAGACCGTGGACTGCGACAGGCCGCAGCGTTGGTCGATCTGCCCGGCGCACACACCGTGTTCGGTGCTGTGGTGCTGGTCAGGGAAGCAGGCTTGCGGGTCTTTCAACCAGTTCAGGATTTCTCGCCGTACTGGGTGGGCCAGGGCTTTTATTATTTCGTCGAGATCAAGAGGCATGGGTGGGCTCGTGGTGGGTATAGCGTTATATCGCGATGGGGCGAAATATAAATCGGTATTTCGCGATATACAAATATGATTTGGTTCTGTCGTGCGTATGAATCGCTATATCGGGTTATAACGATATTCAAGCGGGCAAGCGGTGCTAGACTGCGGCCTATGAACTACCTCGCACACCTTCACCTGGGCGGCCAGCAGCCCGAACAACTGCTCGGCAGCCTGTACGGCGACTTCGTCAAGGGGCCGTTGCAGGGGCGCTTTGCCCAGCCGCTGGAAGCCGCCATCCGCCTGCACCGCCAGATCGACGTGTACACCGACAGCCACCCGCGGGTACTGGCGGCGCTGGCGCGTTTTCCGCGTGAGCGGCGCCGTTATGCCGGGATCATCCTCGATGTGTTTTTCGACCACTGCCTGGCGCTGCACTGGCACGACTATGCCCGGCAGCCGCTGAGCCAGTTCACCGGGCGCGTGTACCAGGTGCTGGCGGCCGAGCCCGAGCTGCCCGGGCGCCTGGCGCAGATTGCGCCGTACATGGCGGCGGACGACTGGTTGGGCTCGTACCGCGAGTTCGCGGTGCTTGAACAGGTGTTCAACGGTATCGCCCGGCGCCTGTCCCGCCCCGAGGGTATGGCAGGCGCGATGCAGGAGGTACAGGCGCTGTACGGCCCGCTGATGGAAGACTTTCGCCACTTCTACCCCGAACTGCAGGGTTTTGCGGCCGACGCTCAGGCCGCCTTGGCGCGGCGCTGAGGCTGGGCCACCGGCTGGGCGCCGAACAACGCCGTGTGGATCGCCAGCTGGGCATTGAACGCCAGTGCCGCACGTTCCTGGCCGGCGCTCTGGATGGGCGCCAGCAGGTGGATCTGCACCTCGCCACAGTCGTGGGCAAACAGGCGCAGCAGATGCGAGAGCAGGTCGTCATCGCCCACGAACGGCGCGATGGGGTCGGGTTTGCCGCCCCGCAGGTAGCGCACGGCCACCGGTTGCACGGGCGTGGCGGTGTCGATTGCGCTGGCCAGCAGGCGCCCGTGGAAGGTGCGCAGGCTGCGCCCGTCGGTGGTGGTGCCTTCGGGGAAGATCAGCACCGGGCAGGCCTGTTGCAGGTGGCGCGCGATCTGCTGGCGCAGCAGTTGGCTGTCGCCGCCGCCGCGGCGGATGAACAGGGTGCCGGCCTTGAGCGCGAGCCAGCCGGCTACCGGCCACTGGCGCACCTCGGCCTTGGAGAGGAACGACATCGGCGCGAGCATGCCCAGCAGCGGGATGTCGGTCCACGACACGTGGTTGCTGACCCACAGCATCGGTTGCTGCGGGCGGTTGCCGATCACCGTGACCTTGAACGGCAAGGCCCGGGCAAGCCGGGCCATGAACAGTTGCGACCAGCGCTGGCGGCGGTCGTCGGGAGTACTCAGGTGCAGGCGCTCGTACAGGCTGAACAGGCTGGCCATGCCCAGCCCGAACAGCACCACCAGCAGCACCCGGACGATTCGCGCATTCACGCGCAGGCGTTGCATCACACCGCCGCCTTGAAGTGGCGGGCGTAGCGTGGGCACAGCTCGTCGCGCTTGAGCAGGATGAACACGTCGGCCACCTGGAAGTCTTCGTCCCAGCACGGCTCGCCGCAGATCTTGGCGCCCAGGCGCATGTAGGCCTTGAGCAGCGGCGGCATCTCGGCGATGACGTTGCCGGGCAGTGCCAGGCTGGGCAGCGGGTTCTTCGGTTCGGCGCGCAGGTGCTCGGTGCACAGGTAGCGCTCGCGCAGGCGTTGCATGATCGCGTGGGCCTGCACGCCGCCGTCCTGCATGGGGATGCTGGCGCAACCCATCAGGTAGCTGTAGCGGCCCTCGTTGAGTACCTCGGCAAGCTCGCCCCACAGCACCGCGATGGTGCCGCCGTTGCGGTAGGCCGGGTCGACGCAGGTGCGCCCCAGTTCAAGGATGGGGCCCTGCAGATGGCCCAGGCCATGCAGGCTGAACTCCTCTTCGCTGTAGAAGCGCCCCAGGCTGCTGGCGGCCTGGTGGTCGAGCAGGCGGGTGGTGGCCACCAGGTGCCCGCTGTTGAGGTCGCGTACGCCGATGTGCTGGCAGTGGATGTCGTAGTCGTCCATGTCCAGCCCGTGTTCGGCGCCTTTGAGCCTGGCCTTGAATTCGCTGCTGAACACGCGAAAGCGCAATGCCTGGGCTTCGTGCAGCGCCGCGGGGCCGACCAGGCGCTCGGCCTGCAGACGGCGTTCGTTACGGGTGTCGCCAGGGCATGCAGTCAGGGTCATTGCGAGTCTCCATAAGCCAGCCATGGGGTTGCGGCCGGTCGACTATGTTGTGCAAGCTCAGCCTAGGTAGACGCGGTGTCACCCCCATGAAGCTTTGGTGATGCTTGTATGACAGCCCTCAAGGAGCACGCCGATGGCCTGGCTGCAGCGACTCAACGACCCCATTCCGCCCTTGGCAACCGGTAACCTGGGTGACACCTACGCCAGCCTGCTGGAGCAGCTGGGCACGGTCAGCCCGTTCGAGCTGGCAGTGCTGGGCGGGCAAGCCATGCCGACCCCGGGGCTGGCGTTTCTGGTGGGCTACCAGGCCGCCTTGCGCGTGCTGTGGCCCAGCGCTCCGGCGGGCCTCGGCGCCCTGTGTGCGAGTGAGCGGCGCAGCGTGCGCGCCGCCGACATGGGCATGCGCCTGGCGCTCGACACGCTGCGCCTGAGCGGCAGCAAGGACTTCGTCACCGCCGGGCCGGACGCCGACTGGCTGCTGGTGGCGGCGCGCTGCGAAGCACCGGGCCAGGCGCCTCGGCTGAGCCTGGCGGTGGTGTACCCGGGGGAGCCGGGTGTGCGCGTGGAGCCCTTGCCGAGCCTGCCGTTGATGCCTGAGGTCGGGCATGCCCGCCTGCACCTTGAACAGGCCCTGTGCGAACGCCTGGCCGGTGACGGCTGGGATGCCTACGTCAAGCCGTTCCGCTCGCTGGAAGACCTGTACGTGCTCAGCGCCCTGAGCGCCTGGCTGTACGGGGTAGGCCGCGCCAATGCCTGGCCGCAGGGGCTTTTGCTGCGCCTGATCGGGCTGCTGGCCGGGTGTGCCGAAGGCAGCCGGCAATGCGCCGATTCGGCGGCGTTCCACCTGTTGCTGGGCGGCCTGTTCGCGCAGTTCTCGCAACTGAGCGGCGAGCTCGACCAGGCGCTGACGAGCACGCCGGGGCCCTGGGCCGAGCTGTGGCAGCGCGACCAGGGCATCCTGCAGATCGCCAGCGCGGCGCGGGCCAGGCGCCTGGCCAAGGCATGGGCCGGCAGCGGGCTGGCCTGAGGTTGCCGGGCTGCCCGCATGGCCACAGGCTGTCGCTTGCTGCCGTGCGGGCAGGCGGGTAATGTTGGCGGCTTTACGCTTTCAGGAACCTGCATGTTCAGCCTGCCCCGAATCGCTCTCGCCCTGCTGGCCCTGGCGAGCCTGCCTGCCCAGGCCAACTGGCACCTGGACGGCGAATCGTCGCGCCTGTCGTTCATCACCAGCAAGAACGGCAACGTGTCCGAGGTGCATCGCTTTCTGGTGCTGCATGGCAAGGTCGATCGCAAGGGTGCGGCCGAGCTGCAGATCGAGATGGACTCGGTCAGCAGCGGCATCCCGCTGCGTGACGAGCGCATGCGCAACGACCTGTTCGAGGTGGCCAAATACCCCGACGCGACCATCCAGGCGCAGATCGACCTGCGTCCGATCAACGACCTGGCCAACGGTGCCCAGGTCGAGCTGCGCCTGCCGGTGACCGTCAACCTGCACGGCAAGACCCACAGCTACAACGCGCAGTTGCTCGCCACCCGGCTCGACGAGCGGCGCTTCCAGGTGGTGACCCTGGAGCCGCTGGTACTGAGCGCCGATCACTTCGACCTGCTGCCCGGCCTCAAGACGTTGCAGAAGCTCGCCGGGCTGCAGTCGATCAACCTGTCGGTGCCGGTGGGTGCGGTACTGATCTTCACGGCGCGCTGAAATGGCCGGGCCGGTGTTTCCATGGCGTGCCGGCAACCAGTTCGAACTGCTGATCGACGGCCCGCAGTTCTTCCCGCGCATGCTGCAGACGATCATGGGTGCCGAGCACCAGGTCGACCTGGAGCTGTACCTGGTCGAGGCCGGGGCGTGTGCCGAGGCCATGGTGCAGGCGCTGGTGCAGGCCGCCGAGCGCGGCGTGCGGGTACGCTGCCTGTTCGATGACTACGGCTCGCTGGCCTTTACCTTGAGCCTGCGTCAGCGCCTGCTGGGCGCCGGCGTTGAGTTGCGCTGGTACAACCGCCTGCGTTGGCGCCGGGGGCTGCGCAACCTGTACCGCGACCACCGCAAGCTGCTGCTGGTGGACCAGGCCTGGGCGGTGGTCGGCGGTACCGGGGTCACTGACCAGTTCTGGACACCGGGCGAGCCGGTCAGCGAATGGCACGAGGTGATGGTGCAGATGCAGGGGCCGCTGGTGGCCGACTGGCAGATGCTGTTCGATCGCCAGTGGCGTTCCAACCTGCGCCGCACCGCGTGGCGCCCACCCACCCATTTCGGCCTGGCGCACCTGCCGCGGGTGCCGGTTGCAGGCCCGGGCCTGGGCCGGGTGGCCTATGCCGACGCCCGCCAGCACCGCGACATCCTGCAGTCGCTGGTGCGCGCGCTGATCAGCGGCAAGCGTCGTATCTGGCTGGCCACGCCGTATTTTCTGCCCACCTGGAAGGTGCGCCGGGCTTTGCGCCGCGCGGCCGCGCTGGGCATCGATGTGCGCCTGCTGCTGACCGGCCCGCGTACCGACCATCCTTCGGTACGCTATGCCGGTCATCGCTATTACCCGCGCCTGCTGCGGGCAGGGGTGAAGATATTCGAATACCAGCCATGCTTCCTGCACCTGAAGATGGTGCTGGTGGACGACTGGGTGAGCATTGGCTCATGCAATTTCGACCACTGGAACCTGCGTTTCAACCTTGAGGCCAACGTCGAGGCCATCGACCCGCAACTGACCGCCGACGTGGTGGCGAGCTTCGAGCGCGACTTTGCCCTGAGCCGCCAGGTCGACCTGGACGACTGGCAGGCGCGGCCGCTGTGGCGGCGTGTGAAACAGCGTATCTGGGGCTGGCTGGACCGGGTGGTGGTCAACCTGCTGGACCGGCGCGACTGAGGTTCTTTCGATTTTCCCCCGCATCAGAAGGAGTTGACGAAATGGCAGCGAAAAAGATTCTCATGCTGGTCGGCGATTACGTCGAAGACTATGAAGTGATGGTGCCGTTCCAGGCGCTGCAGATGGTTGGCCACACGGTGCATGCGGTGTGCCCGGGCAAGTCGGCCGGGCAGTCGGTACGTACCGCCATCCATGACTTCGAGGGCGACCAGACCTACAGCGAGAAGCCGGGGCACAACTTTGGCCTGAACTTCGATTTCGCCCAGGTGCGTGCCGAAGACTACGACGCGCTGGTGATCCCGGGCGGGCGTGCGCCGGAGTACCTGCGCTTGAATGAAGAGGTGCTGCAATTGGTGCGCGCCATCGACCAGGCGGGCAAGCCGATTGCGGCGGTGTGCCATGGGGCGCAACTGCTGGCGGCGGCCGGGGTGCTGGAGGGGCGCGAGTGCAGTGCGTACCCGGCGTGTGCGCCGGAGGTGCACCTGGCAGGTGGGAGTTACGTCGAGATCGAGGTGACGGCGGCGCATGTGCAGGGCAACCTGGCCAGTGCGCCGGCCTGGCCTGCGCACCCGGCGTGGCTGGCGGGGTTCCTGGGGTTGCTGGGGACGCGCATTACCCTCTGAGCGCCTTCGCTGGCGTGCCGGCGAAGAGGCCGGTACAGGCAACAAAAAAGCGGCAAGGGATCACTCCCTTGCCGCTTTCAGCTTTCAGCTTTCAGCTTGTAGCGCTGGCGCTTACTTCACTTCCACTGCCAGGCTTTGCGCGATCTTGCTCTGCCACAGTGCAGGCCCGGTGATGTGCACCGACTCGCCATTGCTGTCGACCGCAACGGTCACCGGCATGTCTTTCACGTCGAACTCGTAGATCGCTTCCATCCCCAGTTCGGCAAATGCCAGCACCTTGGATTTCTTGATCGCCTGAGCCACCAGGTAGGCAGCGCCACCCACGGCCATCAGGTACACGGCCTTGTTGTCCTTGATCGCGTCGATGGCGGTCGGGCCGCGCTCGGACTTGCCGATCATGCCCAGCAGGCCGGTCTGCTCCAGGATCTGACGGGTGAACTTGTCCATCCGCGTTGCGGTGGTCGGGCCTGCCGGGCCAACCACTTCTTCGCGCACCGGATCAACCGGGCCGACGTAGTAGATGAAGCGGCCCTTGAGGTCCACCGGCAGCTCTTCGCCACGGTTGAGCATCTCGACCATGCGCTTGTGCGCGGCGTCGCGGCCGGTCAGCATCTTGCCGTTGAGCAGGATGGTCTCGCCCGGCTTCCAGCTCTGCACGTCTTCCGGGGTCAGGGTGTCGAGGTTGACGCGACGGGCCGACGGGCCGGCTTCCCAGACGATTTCCGGGTAGGCGTCCAGCGACGGTGCTTCCAGCTCTGCAGGGCCGGAACCATCGAGCACGAAGTGCGCGTGACGGGTGGCTGCGCAGTTGGGGATCATGCACACCGGCAACGAGGCCGCGTGGGTCGGGTAGTCCATGATCTTGACGTCGAGCACGGTGGTCAGGCCGCCCAGGCCCTGGGCGCCGATGCCCAGCTGGTTGACCTTCTCGAACAGTTCCAGGCGGATCTCTTCGATGCGGTTCTGCGGGCCACGGGCCTTGAGCTCGTGGATGTCGATGGACTCCATCAACACTTCCTTGGCCATCACCGCGGCCTTCTCGGCAGTACCGCCGATACCGATGCCGAGCATGCCCGGCGGGCACCAGCCGGCGCCCATGGTCGGAACGGTCTTGAGCACCCAGTCGACGATCGAGTCGGACGGGTTGAGCATGGCCATCTTCGACTTGTTTTCCGAACCGCCGCCCTTGGCCGCGACATCGACCTCGACCTTGTCGCCAGGGACGATCGAGTAGTGGATCACGGCCGGGGTGTTGTCCTTGGTGTTCTTGCGGGCACCTGCCGGGTCGGCCAGGATCGAGGCGCGCAGCACGTTCTCGGGCAGGTTGTAGGCGCGACGCACGCCTTCGTTGATCATGTCGTCCAGGCTCATGGTCGCGCCATCCCAGCGCACGTCCATGCCGACGCGCACGAACACGGTGACGATACCGGTGTCCTGGCAGATCGGCCGGTGGCCGGTGGCGCACATGCGCGAGTTGATCAGGATCTGCGCGATGGAGTCGCGCGCAGCCGGCGACTCTTCACGCAGGTAGGCCTCGTGCATGGCCTGGATGAAATCGACGGGGTGGTAGTACGAAATGAACTGCAGGGCGTCGGCAACGCTCTGAATCAGGTCGTCTTGCTTGATCACGGTCATGCAGCGCGCTCCTCTTAAAGACGGGAACATTCATTAAGGTATCGCGACGTTCACGGGCCGAGGCGTCGCAATGACCTTTCAAGGCGCGCCGACACGCAGTGGCCGACGCAAAAAGGCGCGGCAGTATAGCGCGCATCGCCTGCCGGTACACGCGCCAGTGCGGCCAACCATGGTCGCCTGCTGCCAGGCACTGTTTTTGCGTGGCAATTATTTCGAACACGTCCTACAGTACCGACTGCCCCCCGTCACAACCGCTGCCGCTCGGCTGCCTGGTGAGTCACCCGTGACCGAAACCGCTCTGCAAAAGCTTCTTCTCAAGCGTTTCCTGCTGGCTGCCGGCAGTTACCTGCTGGTGCTGCTGCTGGCCTGGGTCGCCGTGCTGGGCGGGCATGTGCAGGCGCCGGTGCCGGTCATCGGCGCGAGCAGTGTGCTGCTGGTGCTCAACCTGGCGTGGCTGGGCTGGGTGTTTGCCAGTGGTGTCAACCTGCGCTGGCGCGACCCTAGCCTCACGGAGTTCCAGGTGCTGCTGGCAGCGGCCTGGCAAACCTGGCTGCTGGCCAACCTGGACCAGGCCCGTGGCACCTTCCTGGTGCTGTACCCGTTGATCCTGATGTTCGGCCTGTTCCACCTCAACGGCCGTTCGTTCACCCGCTGCGCGCTGGTGGTGCTGTGCAGCTTTCTCGGCCTGAACCTGTGGGAGTGGGGCAACGGGCGCCTGTCGGACCCGGCGCTGGCGGCGTTGCAGGTATGCACGCTGTTCGTGGTGCTGTGCTGGTTGTGCCTGTATGCCCGCTACGTGCAGGCCTCGCGCCAGCGCATGCGCCAGCGCCGCATCGCCCTGCAGGCGCACCAGGACACCTTGCGCGGCATGATGGGGCAACTGGAGGAACTGGTGGCCACCGACGAGCTGACCGGCCTGTTCAACCGCCGGCATTTTCTGCGCCTGGCCAGCGATGCCCTGGCCAGCATGCCCATGGGGAGCCGGCATGGTCTGGCGCTGATCGACCTGGACCATTTCAAGCGCATCAACGACGCCCACGGGCATGCGGTCGGCGACCGGGTACTGCAGGCCTTTGCCCAGGTTGCCAGCGAGCACCTGTGCGACGCCGCGGTGCTGGCCCGCTATGGCGGCGAGGAGTTCGTGCTGCTGTTGCCCGATTGCACGGCCCAGGCCCTGGAACATTGCTGCGAGCGTCTGCGTCAGGCCTTTGGTGCGTTGCCCTCGGCGGCGATGCAGGGGCAGGTGGGGCCCTTGAGCCTGTCGGTCGGCATGACCCTGCTGACAGCCGAGGATGACCTGGACAATGCATTGCACCGTGCCGACCAGGCGCTGTACCGCGCCAAGCGCAGTGGCCGAAATCGCTGTGTGCCGGCCTGGGAGGTGGTGGATGCCTGAGTTGTGCGTAGGTGAGCGCAGTTGGCAGGTGGCCGAGGGCAGCAACCTGCTGGATGCGCTGAACGAGGCTGGCGTGGGCGTGCCCTACAGCTGCCGGGCGGGGAGCTGCCATGCATGCCTGGTGCGCTGTCTGGCGGGTGTGCCGGGTGATGCCAGGCCCGATGCGCTGAGCGAAGGCAAGCGCCTGGAGGGCTGGCGGCTGGCCTGCCAGTGCCGGGTCGAGAGTGACCTGCAGGTGGCGGTGTTCGACCCGGTGCGCGATGGGGCGCCGGCGCGGGTCGTTGCGCTGGACTGGCTGGGCGCGCAGGTGCTGCGCCTGCGCCTGCAACCGGACAGGCCGTTGCGTTATCAGGCGGGGCAGCATCTGGTGCTGTGGAGCGCGCAGGGTGTTGCGCGACCGTATTCGCTGGCCAGCGTGCCAGGCGAGGATGAATGGCTCGAATTTCACCTGGATTGCCGGCATGCCGGGGCGTTCTGCAGCGCGGCGCAGGGGTTGCAGGTGGGCGACCTGGTGCGCCTGGGGGAGTTGCGCGGTGGCGCGCTGCATTACGATCCGGATTGGCAGGCCCGGCCGTTGTGGCTGCTGGCGGCGGGTTCCGGGCTGGCGCCACTGTGGGGGATTGTGCGCGAGGCGCTGCGTCAGGAGCATCAGGGGGCGATCAGGGTGGTGCATGTGGCGAGCGAGGCGGGTGGGCATTACCTGCAGCGGGAGCTGGATGACCTGGCGCGGCGGTACCCGCAGGTGGAGGTGCAGTTGCTGATACCGGAGGAGTTGGGGCCGATGCGTCTGGCATCGCGTCAGACGATTGCGCTGGCTTGTGGCTCTGCGTCGAGTGTGGAGCGGTTTGCGCGTGGGATGTTTCTGGCGGGGTTGCCGCGTAATCAGCTGTTTGCGGATGTATTCGTGGGGCATGCCTGAGCTCCTATTCCCATAAGGAGGTACTGCAGGCTCCTGCGGCGTTTGCGCTGGCCTTGGCTCTGGCTCTGGCTCTGGCTCTGGCTCTTGATCTTGATCTTGATCTTGATCTGCTTTTGATTTTGATCTTCCGTCCCCCAGAAGGCCGAGTGGAGGTGTCGTGCAGGGGGCGGGGCGAAGCCCCTTCGGCGTTAGCCGAAGCGAGCGACTGTTAGAGTTGCTTGCAACTCGGGTCGCGTGCCCCCGGAGCGGCGCCGGAGGGAGGGGACCCGTAGCGAAGCGTAGGGCCTGATGATGGACGGAGCGGTTTTGCTTACTTTTTCCAAGAAAAAAGTAAGCCGCTGTAAGAGCGGAAGGGGCCCTCGGCGTCTGTATTCATGTTGGATATGCTCGCTGTCATTGGAACCACTGATCCAGAGTCGAGAGATTATCCAGCCTGGATGGCGACTCCACTCGGCCTTCTGAAGGGCCGGCAGATCAAAGCCAGCTCAAGATCACCGGCACCGGCGTATCGCACCCATAAAAAAGCCCCGCCATCAAGGCGGGGCTCTAGTGACAACCGGTCAGCTTCAGACCAACGGATCACCGACATGCAGAATCTTCATGCCATTGGTGCCACCGATGGTGTGGTAGCTGTCACCCTTGGTCAGGATGACCCAGTCACCTTGCTCGACCACGCCACGCTTGAGCAGCTCGTCCACCGCCGCCTGGCTGACTTGCTCCGGCGCCAGCGCCGCAGGGTCGAACGGTACGGTGTACACGCCACGGAACATCGCAACCCGCGCCTGGGTCTCGCGGTGCGGCGAGAAGGCGAAGATCGGGATCGACGAACGAATACGCGACATGATCAGCGGGGTGTAGCCACTCTCGGTCAAGGCAATGATCGCCTTCACACCCGGGAAGTGGTTGGCGGTGTACATGGCCGCCAGCGCGATGCTCTCGTCGCAACGGCTGAACTGCGTGCCCATGCGGTGGCTGGAGGTCTTGCTGGTAGGGTGCTTCTCGGCGCCCAGGCAGATCCGCGCCATGGCCTGTACCGCCTCGAGCGGGTAGGCACCGGCAGCACTCTCGGCCGACAGCATCACCGCGTCGGTGTAGTCGAGCACGGCGTTGGCCACGTCGGACACTTCGGCACGGGTCGGCATCGGGTTCTGGATCATCGACTCCATCATCTGGGTCGCGGTGATCACCGCCTTGTTGTGGCGGCGTGCATGCAGAATGATCTTCTTCTGGATGCCCACCAGCTCGGCGTCGCCGATTTCCACACCCAGGTCACCACGGGCCACCATCACTGCATCACTGGCGCGAATCAGGCCGTCGAGGGTCTCGTCGTCGGCCACGGCTTCGGCACGTTCGATCTTGGCCACCAGCCAGGCCGTACCACCAGACTCGTCACGCAGGCGACGGGCGTATTCCATGTCGCTGGCATCACGCGGGAACGACACGGCCAGGTAGTCCAGGTCCATCTCGGCCGCCAGCTTGATGTCAGCCTTGTCTTTCTCGGTCAGGGCCGGGGCGGTCAGGCCGCCGCCGCGACGGTTGATGCCCTTGTGGTCCGACAGCGGGCCGCCGATCAGCACCACGCAGTGCAGGGCGTCGGCGCTGGCGGTTTCGACGCGCATGACCACGCGGCCGTCGTCGAGCAGCAGTTCGTCACCCACGCCGCAGTCCTTGACCAGGTCCGGGTAGTCGATGCCGACGATATCCTGGGTGCCTTCGGTGAGCGGGTGAGCCGTGGAGAAGGTGAAGCGGTCGCCGACCTTGAGTTCGATTCGCTTGTTGGCAAACTTGGCAATGCGGATCTTCGGCCCTTGCAGGTCGCCCAGCAGCGCGACGTGGCGGCCATGCTTGGCAGCGATGTCACGGATCATGCGGGCGCGAGCCTTGTGCTCGTCCGGGGTGCCGTGCGAGAAGTTCAAGCGAGCGACGTCCAGACCCGCAAGGATCAGTTGCTCGATAACTTCCGGCGAGTTGCTGGCGGGGCCAAGGGTGGCGACAATTTTGGTGCGGCGGATGGTCATGCACAGACTCCTGTAGTGAAGCGCAGCGAAAGGCTACTCCGGAAAATCGCTGTAGTCATTGTTCCTTTGCACTACCTTGGTGGGAGGAGGAGGGGCGGTTGAACGAGTGGCAAGCGGCAAGCGCAATGCAGTCCGCTTGCCGCTGTTCCTCCTATAGCTTTCAAGGAAAGCGCCGATACACTGCTCAGTAGAGGAGACCCCCCATGCGAGCCTTGATCGTTTTAGCCCTGGCGACCAGTGTCGTCGGTTGCACCCGCTGGTCGATGGACCATCACCTGAACAATGCCTACCGCGCCTATGATCGCGGCAACTGCGAGCAGGTCATGCTCGAGCTGTCGCAGGTCGACCGCACCAGCCGTGCGCGCCCGTTCATCCACCCCGAGGCGTCGATGCTGCGCGGTCAGTGCCTGGAGCGCCAGAAGCTCTATGTGGATGCGGCACAGACCTACCAGTACATCATCACCCAGTACCCGCGCAACGAGTACGCCTACCGTGCCCGCGCCCGCCTGCAGACCCTCGAGCAGCTTGGCCACTATCGCCCCAATGGCGAGCCGGCCATCGCCCGTCCGGCCAGCAGCACCCCCTGGCGTTGATGGCCCGCAACGACGTCGATACTGACGTTAATACTAAAGTGCGCGGGTCCGAATGTGACGGGGCAGTCAGGTTGCGCTAGGCTTGTGAGGTACATGCGGTACACCAGAACGATCCAGCGCGACCCTGCTCAAGGGTCTTCGACAGCGACTCCTATCATGTTTACCGAACGTCGAATCGAGCGTCACCTGCTCCCGTATTACCTCAAGGTCTTCAACCGGTTTACCGGGTTGCCCATCGGTTATCTGGGCAATGTGTCCGAAGACGGCCTGATGCTGATCAGCGACCTGCCACTGCTGGTGGGCCCCGATTTCGAACTGCAGCTCAAGGTGCCCGGGCGCGCCGGTGCGCTGCACGTGATCAACCTCACCGCCAGCTGCCTGTGGTGCCACGAAGACGAGAACCCGGGGCACTACGATTCCGGCTTCATGCTGCTGCAGGCCCCTCGCGAATACGACGAACTGGTGTCGTCGCTGCGCAACTATTTCAGCTTCCACCCGTTGAGTGCGTCGGCCTGAGGTAGACTCCCGGCAGATTTTCTGTTCAGGACGACGCCGTGAGCTCCAGCATTTTCTGGCACGACTATGAAACCACCGGTATCAACCCGCGCAGCGACCGGCCCCTGCAGGTGGCAGGGGTGCGCACCGATCTGGACCTCAACGAGATCGAGCCGCCGGTCAACCTCTTCTGCCAACCCGCCGACGATATTCTGCCGCACCCTGCGGCGTGCCTGATAACCGGTATTACCCCGGCGCAGTTGGCCACCCAGGGTCTGTGCGAAGCCGAGTTCATGACCCGGGTGCACGCCGAGCTGGCGCGCCCGGGTACTTGCGGGGCCGGCTACAACTCGCTGCGTTTCGACGACGAAGTGACGCGTTACAGCCTGTATCGCAACTTTTTCGACCCCTATGCCCGCGAGTGGCAGGGCGGCAACAGCCGCTGGGACCTTATCGATGTGGTGCGCACTGCCTACGCCTTGCGCCCCGATGGCATCCAGTGGCCGCAGCGCGACGGCCAGGTGAGCCTGAAGCTGGAGTTGCTGACGGCGGCCAATGGCATCGATCACGGGCAGGCGCACGAGGCGCTTGCGGATGTGCGTGCCACGTTGGCAATGGCACGCTTGATCCGCGAGAAGCAACCCAGGCTGTATGCATGGTTGTTCCAGTTGCGCAGCAAGCAGAAAGTCCTCGATCAAGTGCGTTTGTTGCAACCGCTTGTGCATATTTCCGGACGCTTTTCTGCGGCACGTAATTATCTTGGCGTGGTGCTGCCCCTGGCCTGGCATCCACGCAATCGCAATGCGCTGATTGTGTGCGACTTGCATCAGGATATCGCCCCATTGCTGACGGAAGATGCCGAAGTGTTGCGTCAGCGTCTGTACACCCGACGCGAGGAAATGTCCGAGGAACAATTGCCGGTACCGTTGAAATTAATTCAGATCAATCGCTGCCCGGTGGTCGCGCCCTTGAGTGTATTGCGCGGTGAAGATCAGCAACGCCTTGGCCTGGATATGACGTTGTATCAACAGCGCGCCGAGCAGTTGAGTGCCGCCCAGGCCGTGTGGCAGAACAAGTTGAGCGCTATTTATGACAGTCAGGAATTCGCCCCGAGCGAAGACCCCGAGCAACAGCTGTATGACGGGTTTATCGGTGATCGCGACCGACGCCTGTGTGAACAAGTAAGAACCGTGGAGCCCGAGCAATTAGCCACGGGTCAGTGGATGTTCGACGATGCACGATTGCCGGAGTTGCTGTTTCGCTACCGTGCGCGCAATTTTCCGCAGACCTTGGATGCACAGGAGCGCCAGCGTTGGCTCGGGTTCTGCCAGCAGCGCCTGAGCGACCCGGCAATGGGCGCTCCGAATACCCTTGAAGGCTTCGAGCAGGCATTGCAGAGCGCCTGGCTGGATGCCGATGCCACGCAGCGCGAGTTGCTGGCGCAATGGCGAGCCCATGCCATGAACTTGCGCGAACGGTTTGCCCTGCAGTAATTGCAGGCAATAAAAAACGCCAGCATGCTGGCGTTTTGGGCTGACCTGTAACCGGGTTACAGTGTCCAGCGATTAACCGAGCAGGGTCGCCCAGCCTTCTACTACGTCACCACCCCACTTGGCTTTCCACTCTTTGAGTGTCTTGTGGTTGCCACCTTTGGTTTCGATGACTTCGCCATTGTGCGGGTTCTTGTATTGCTTGACCTTGCGTGCACGCTTGGTGCCGGTGGTTTTAACCGGGCCGCGAGGGGCCTTGTTCAGTTTGGCCTCAGGGTCCAGCAGAGCAATAATGTCGCGCAGCGACTTGGAGTACTCGCCCATCAGCTCGCGCAGTTTGGCTTCAAACTCCAGCTCGGTTTTCAGCTTGTTGTCTTCGGACAGGTTCTTCAGGCGGGCTTGCAGTTCTTTGATGGCTTCTTCGGTAGCGCGGTATTCGTTGATCAGGGACATGAGGTATTCCTTGGAGGGAAGGGACGCAGGACAGCGGTGCAGCAATAATAGTCAGACACTTAATACAAGTAAACATTAAACCGCCGTCATTGCGGAATACCTTCATAATTGAAAGGGTATTGTGACGAGATACTCCCAATTATCCGCTTCAATTGTTAAATAACTTTAATGTGCCCTTGACGAGGTGCAAGCCCAGGCTGGCTGCGGTGTGAGGTTGTGATACACGGTATGCAATCACTACTGCAGTTTTTCCGGGCAGTCGTTAGAATACGCGCCTTTGCGAACTCTGGAGCCCCTCTCATGCGCACCTATCGGCTGGTGATCGCTTGCCCCGACCGTGTCGGCATCGTCGCCAAAGTCAGTAATTTTCTGGCGTCCCATAACGGCTGGATCACCGAAGCGAGCCATCATTCCGATGACCTGAGCGGCTGGTTCTTCATGCGTCACGAAATCCGTGCCGATACCCTGCCTTTCGGCATCGAGGCGCTGCGCGAAGCGTTCGCGCCGATTGCCGAAGAGTTTTCGATGGTGTGGCGCATTACCGACACCGACCAGAAGAAACGCGTGGTGCTGATGGCCAGCCGCGAGTCCCATTGCCTGGCCGACCTGCTGCACCGCTGGCACAGCAACGAGCTGGACTGCGATATCCCGTGCGTGATCTCCAACCACAATGACCTGCGCAGCATGGTCGAGTGGCACGGCATTCCGTTCTACCACGTACCGGTCGACCCGCAGAACAAGCAGCCGGCATTTGCCGAGGTGTCGCGCCTGGTCAAGGAGCATGCCGCCGACGTGGTGGTGCTGGCGCGCTACATGCAGATCCTGCCGCCGCAGCTGTGCCAGGAATACGCCCAGCAGGTGATCAACATTCACCACAGCTTCCTGCCGTCGTTCGTGGGGGCCAAGCCGTATCACCAGGCGTCGATGCGTGGCGTGAAGCTGATCGGCGCCACCTGCCACTACGTGACCGAAGAGCTGGATGCCGGCCCGATCATCGAGCAGGACGTGGTGCGTGTGAGCCACAGCGACAGCATCGAGGACATGGTGCGTTTCGGTCGCGACGTCGAGAAGATGGTGCTGGCCCGCGGCCTGCGCTATCACCTGGAAGACCGCGTGCTGGTGCACGGCAACAAGACGGTGGTGTTCTAGGACCGCACCGGCCCTTCGCCAGCCTTGCTGGCGAAGGGCACAACGCGTGTCTACCGCCGTGCCAGGCGCAACCGCTCCAGCAGCGGCTTGCCCAGCAGGCAGACGAACACCGGGCCGCCCACCACCAGATAGAAGTAGTACGTCACCACCCGCCATATCAGAATCGCCGCTGCCGCGGTCGACTTGCCCACCATGGGCGTCAGCAGCGTCGCCGAGGTCAACTCCGCCGCGCCAGCCCCGCCGGGCAACAGGCTGAACTGGCCGGCACTCAGGGCGAGCATCTGCACCAGAAAGCTCGACACCCACTGCAGGTCTGCCCCCAGCCCGCGCAACACCAGGTACAGCACGCTGTAGCGCAGCGCCCAGTGCAGGCAGGTGAGCCCGAACACCAGCGCCAGTACCCGCTTGGGCAGGCGCCAGGTGGCGGCAAACGCGCGAAAGAAGTGCAGCACCTTGCGCGCCCAGCGTCGGCACGTGGCGTCACGTACCTTCAACCGCCGCAGCAGCCGGCCCATCGCACGCATCAACCCGCGGCGCCAGCGCAGTATCGCCAGCCCCGCCAGCAGGGCGGCGAACATCATCAGCGCACTGGCCAGCAGCATGCCCTGCATGCTTGCGCTGAAGCGGTGGAACAGCATGTAGATGACAATCCCGAACATAGCGCACAGGAAGAACACCAGGTCATTGAGCTGGTCCATGGCGAACACCGCGCTGCTCTGGGCCGGGCGCACCCGGTGCCTGGCCAGCAGGGCCACCAGCGCCAGTGGCCCGCCGCTGCCGCCGGGGGTGGAGCAGATGGCGAACTCGGTGGCCATGATCACCCCCAGGCTGCGCACCCGCCCCAGCGCCGCCCCCTGGGTGCCGAGCAGCAGACGCAGGCGCAGGGCGTTGATGCACCAGCACAGCACGATCATGCCGAACAACCCCATCAGCAGCGCCAGCGGGAACCGCTGCAGGCGCGGCAGCAGGTCGCTGCCGCCCAGCAGCGTCGGTACCAGCAGCGCCAGCAGCAGGGCCAGCGTGAGCCAGCCCAGGCGAGTCATGCGCCGGGCCTGCTGGCCAGCCAGGCCATCTTGGTCATGGGGGTACGGCCCTGCTGCAGCAGTTGCTGCAGGGTGTCGAGCCAGTAGCGGCGCGAATAGGCATGGCGCATGTCCACCGGGTGCAGCCCGAGGCGGATCGTGGCCGCCTGCTGCAGGCGTGCCCGGCGCGCCTCGCTGAGCACTTTCGACAGCCCGCGGCGCCAGGCACTGCGGGCGCTCCACACCAGCCCCGGGGCGTCGATGCGGCTGAAGTCGGGCAGGCGGAACAGGTGCTGCGGGTCGCTGGTGTAGTGCAGCGGGGTTTCGCGCAGGGCCTGGCGAGTGCCTTCGCTCATCAGCCAGGCCGGGGCAACGAAGCCGGTCAGCGGCCAATCGCAGGCCTGGAACAGCTCGATCCCGGCATTCAGGCGATGCAGCGCCTGGGCCTGGCCCAGGGCGTAGAACTCACCCTCCCAGGTATAGATGCGGCGCATGAAGTACTCGCGCGGCGAACGTGGCGGCGGACCGTCGTCGGCATGGTAGTAGCCATGCAGGGCCAGTTCGTCGCCCCGGCTCAGTCGCCGCTCCAGCACCTGGCGAAAGGCCGGGGCCTGCTGCACAGGGTTGCGCCGGTGGAAGTCGGGTACCACCAGCAGGGTCATGGGGATGTCGCCCAGGGCGTCGACGGCTTCGACGAAGGGCTGGTAGTCGGGCCAGGTTTCCGGGGCCACGTCGTGCAGCACCAGCAGCACGCTGGGGTGCTGGTTGTGCAGGTCAGGCTGTTCAGGCATGGGCGCGCACCGGTTGCTCGTGATGGCCCAGCACGGCCCGATAGTGTTCGAGCAGGCCGCCGACCACCGTGTCCCAGGCGTAGTGCTGTTCGGCATGCCGGCGTGCCTGCTGCCCCAGTTGCGGCGCACCGGCCTCGAACAGCTCGCGCACGGCGGCGGCCATCGCCTGGCCGTCGTTGGGCGTGCACAGCCGGCCGTAGCCCGGTTCGACGATTTCGGTAAAGGCCCCGGCCGCTACCGCCACCACCGGGATGCCGCTGGCCATGGCCTCGAGTATCACCAGCCCGAAGGTCTCCTGGTCGCCGGCGTGCAGCAGCGCATCGGCACTGGCCAACAGGCGGGCGACCTGGGTGGCCGGGCAGAAGTGGTTGATGATGGTGACGTTGGCCGGCACGTTGCTGGGCATGTGCGAACCCACCAGCAGCAGGTGATAGTGCTTGCCCAGGCGTTTCATGCAGTCCAGCAGCACGGGCAGGTTCTTCTCCCGGGAGCCGCGCCCGGCGAACACCAGCAGGCGCGTGGTGTCGGCCAGCCCCAGTTCGGCGCGCAGGCCGGGGTCGCGATGATCGGGGTGGAAGGTCTGCAGGTCCACCCCGAGGCGCTGTACATGCACATTGCCGATGCCCAGCCCGCGCAGCTTGTCAGCCATCACCTGGCTGGGCGCCAGCACCCGGTCGAAGTTGCCGTACAGCTTGCTGACATAGGCTTCGACATTGGGCGTGAACCAGTGGCCCATGCGGTTGCCGACCAGCAGCGGCAGGTCGGAATGATAGAACCCGATCACCGGCACATCGAGCTGGCGCCGTGCATCGAGCGCGGCCCAGGCGGTGAGGTAGGGGTCGCCCACTTCGATCAGGTCCGGTTGCAGGTCATGCAGCACGTTGCGCCAGGGCGCCAGACGCAGCGGGAAGCGGTAGCCGTTGCCGAAGGGCAGGGCGGGGGCAGGCACCTGATAGATGCCATTGGCATGGCTGGCGCTGGCGCCGGGGATCAGCAGGCTGTGGCGAACGCCGGGGTTCAGGCCCAGGCGGCGGTGTTTGGCATCAAGATAGGTACGCACACCGCCACTGGCGGGGGCGTAGAACATGGTGATGTCAGCGATGTGCACGATCAGCATCCCTCCGAGACCGTCTTCAGGTTGTCATCGCGCATGGATATGCGGTGGATGACGCGCCCTAGGGTGGACCTCAGTGAAGGATAGTTTGTTCGATCATGTTGCGCGCCCGGCGAGCAAGCCGCCGGGCGCGCGCGGTCAGATGCGGAAGGTACCGACCAGGTGCTTGAGGCGGCCGGCCTGCTGTTCCAGGTCGGAACAGGCACGCAGGGTGGCCTGCAGGTTCTCCACGCCTTCCTGGTTGAGCATGTTGATTTCGTTGATGTCCATGTTGATCGACTCGACCACCGAGGTCTGCTCTTCGGTGGCGGTGGCCACCGACTGGTTCATGCCGTCGATCTCGCCGATACGCAGGGTGACGCTGCCCAGGCGTTCGCCGGCCTGGTTGGCGATCGAGACGCTGTCCTGGCTGTGGCGCTGGCTCTGGCTCATGGTGTCGACCGACTCGCGGGCGCCGACCTGCAGCTCTTCGATCATGCTCTGCACCTGTTGTGCCGACTCCTGGGTACGGTGGGCCAGGTTGCGCACTTCATCGGCCACCACGGCAAACCCGCGCCCGGCTTCACCGGCACGGGCCGCCTCGATGGCCGCGTTGAGGGCCAGCAGGTTGGTCTGTTGCGAGATGCTGGTGATCACTTCGAGAATCTGACCGATGTTCACGGTCTTGCTGTTGAGCGTCTCGATGTGCGAGCTGGAAGTGGAGATGAGGTCCGACAGACGGTTCATCGCCTGGATGCTGCGGTCTACCACCTGCTGGCCCTCTTCGGCCAGGTGGCGTGCAGAGCTGGCCTGCTGCGAGGCTTGCGCGGCGTTATGGGCGATTTCCTGGGCAGCGGCGCCCAGCTCGTTGATCGCGGCGGCCACGCTGTTGGTGCGGTTGGCCTGCTCGTCGGAGTTGACCATCGAGGAGTTGGAGGCGCTGACCACGCGCAGTGCCACTTCGTTGACCTGCTGGGTGGCCGAGGACACTTCGCGGATCGAGCTGTGGATACGCTCGACGAAGTGGTTGAAGGCGCGGCCCAGGGTGCCGAACTCGTCGTTGCTGTGGATGCTCAGCCGCTTGGTCAGGTCGCCTTCGCCCTGGGCGATGTCTTCCATGGCGCGGGTCATGATGTGCAGCGGTTGCAGCAGCACGCGGATGAGCATGCCGAGCAGGGCGATGATGATGGCCACCGCAATCACGGTGACGATCACCGCCGAGGTGCGGAACTTGCTCAGCATCGCGTAGGCTTTTTCTTTATCGATCGAGAGACCGATGTGCCAGTTGGCCGATGGCAGGCCTTTGACCGGTGCGAAACTGAGGATACGGGTCTGGCCGTTGTTCTCGACCTCGGTCAGTTCCTTGGTCAGGCGCGGGGTGTTGTTCGGGTACAGGTCCGAGAGCGACTTCATCACCAGGTCCTTGTCCGGGTGCACCAGGATCTTGCCTTGGTCGTTCACCAGAAACGCGTAGCCCATGCCGCCGAAATTCAGGGAGTTGATGATCTTGACCAGGGCGTCCAGCTCCATGTCGCCACCGACCACGCCCAGTTCGCGCGACACTGTGGCGTTCATGCCGATCACCATCTTGCCGGTACTGATGTCCAGGTAGGGTTCGGTCAGGGTCGGGCCGTTGGCCGCCATGCTGTCCTTGTACCAGTCGCGGATGCGCGGATCGTAGCCGTCAGGCATCTGGATCACCGGGCGCACGGTGAAGCCGCCGTCGGTCTTGCCCATGTACACCGTGATGAAGCTCGACGCCAGCACCTTCTGGTCCAGCAGCGAATCGAGGTTGCCGGGAGCTGCCGCGATGTTCTGTGCCAGGTTCTCTACCAGCAGCAGGCGTCCTTCGAAGAGGTTCTTGATGTTGGTCGAGGCGGCATCGCCCATTTCGCCGACATAGTTTTCCAGATCTTCGTGAATCGCATTACGCTGCAGGTAATCGTTGTAGAGAGTAAAGAGGGTGAAGGCCACAAGGACGATCAGGGAAGCAGCCAGCAAGATCTTATGGCTGAAACGGAAGCTTTTATTCATGGCGTATTGGGTCCGCTAAGGTCTTTATATCCGGGTCATTCGCACAAAGGCATCTTGAAAGCAGTGCAGTTCCCATGTCCTTGTCGGGCTTTTCCTGACTTTCTGGGTGAAACATCAACACTTGGTATCGGCCGAGTACTACTAAAGCTTGAACAGAGGGTGAAAAAACATGCCTGACTCTTCGCAGTTCATTCTCGGTGCGGACCTGGCGGGGCAGCCGGTGTGCCAGGCCATGCGTCTGGCCAACCGTCACGGACTGGTTGCCGGGGCCACCGGCACCGGCAAGACCGTAACCTTGCAGCACCTGGCCGAGGCCTTCAGCGATGCCGGCGTGGCGGTGTTCGCTGCCGACGTCAAAGGCGACCTGTGCGGCCTGGGTGCGGTGGGCAACCCGCAGGGCAAGGTGGCCGAGCGGATTGCCGGCATGCCCTGGCTCGAGCATCGGCCGCAGGCGTATCCGGTGACCCTGTGGGATGTGCACGGCAAGTCCGGGCACCCGTTGCGCACGACCTTGAGCGAAATGGGCCCGTTGCTGCTGGGCAACCTGCTCGAACTCAACGACAGCCAGCAGGCGGCGCTGTATGCGGCGTTCAAGGTGGCCGATCGCGAGGGCCTGTTGCTGCTGGACATCAAGGACCTCAAGGCGCTGCTCGGCCACCTCAAGGACAACCCGCAGGTGCTCGGCGAAGACAGTGCACTGATGACCAGCGGTTCCAGCCAGGCCCTGTTGCGGCGCCTGGCGACCCTGGAGCAGCAAGGGGCCGAGGCTCTGTTCGGTGAGCCGGCGTTGCAGTTGCCAGACCTGCTGCAGCCTGCTGCCGACGGGCGCGGGCGCATCCACCTGCTCGATGCCAGCCGCCTGGTGCACGAGGCGCCGAAGGTGTATGCGACCTTCCTGCTGTGGTTGCTGGCGGAGCTGTTCGAGCAGTTGCCCGAGCGTGGCGATGCGGACAAGCCTCTGCTGGCGCTGTTTTTCGATGAGGCGCACCTGTTGTTCAGCGGCACGCCCAAGGCCTTGCAGGATCGTCTGGAACAGGTGGTGCGGTTGATTCGTTCCAAGGGGGTGGGGGTGTATTTCGTGACTCAGTCGCCGGGTGACCTGCCGGACGATGTGCTCGCCCAACTCGGCCTGCGTATCCAGCATGGCTTGCGTGCGTTCACGGCCAAGGAGCAGAAGTCGCTGCGGGCGGTGGCCGATGGGTTTCGGCCGAACCCGGCGTTCGACACCCTGGCGGTGCTGACCGAGCTTGGCATTGGCGAGGCGTTGGTGGGCACCCTGCAGGACAAGGGCACGCCGGGCATGGTCGAGCGGGTACTGATCGCGCCGCCGCAATCGCGCATCGGGCCGTTGAGCGAGGCCGAGCGGGCGGCGCTGATTGCGGCGTCGCCGTTGCAGGGGCGCTATGACAAGCCGATCGATCGGGAGTCGGCGTACGAGATATTGATGGCGCGCAAGGGGCAGGTACCATCGGCGCAGCAGGCGCCGGCCGAGGAAAGCCTGGCCGACAAGGCCGGGGAGTTCTTGCAGAGCGCGGCGGGGCAGGCGATCAAGTCGGCGGTGCGCCAGGCGGCCAATCAGTTCGGACGGCAACTGGTGCGGGGCTTGATGGGCTCACTTCTGGGGGGCAGCAAGCGTCGCTGACAAGGCGTCGAGGCAGTGGAGTTGCCGGTTCGCCGGCAGGTTCTCAAGCGGGCCCGAAGGTATCGAGCCGGTGCCCTGCGCAGGCTCTGCAGGTTGTGCCAAGGGGCCGCAGCAGTGCTCGCAGCTTCGTGTATAGGCCGTGTCGGCTGTGAGCAGTTGGCCTGCGCACAGCAGCACGCCCTGACCGTGGGGCAGCAACGTGGCGCTGTGGGAGAAACGCGGTTCGTTCAGCTCGCTGCCCAGCACCCATGCATCCTGGCGAGGGTCGTACAGCTCGGTGCTGGGGCGGTAGGGCAGTCTGGTATGGCCGGCCAGCAGCAGCCGACCATCGGGCAGCAGCGTGGCGGTGTGCCCCTGGTGTCCACGCTGCATGGGCGGGCCACTTCGCCAGGTATCGGCTAGCGGATCGTACAAAAACGATTCCAGTGCATTTTCACCAAACGGCATGCAGGTGCCACCCGCCACCATCACCTGGCCATTGTTCAGCAGCGTGGCCGTATGTTGCATGCGGGGGGCAGGCAGTGGCGTGATCGGCTTGAACCGCCCGGTCTGCGGGTCGAAGAGTTCGCAGTGGGCCAGTGCCTGGTCGGGGGCATAGCCGCCGATAATCAGCACCTTGCCGGAATCGAGCAACGTGGCGCTGTGGTTCATGCGTGCCTGACTGCGCTCACCGAGCTGATGCCACTCGTCGCTGGCGACGTCGTACAGCTCGACGATGTCGAGCACTTTACCGGTATCGCCCTTGAGGTGGTTGCCGCCGATGACAAGCACCTTGTTCGTGCCGCCCCACAATGACGTAGCGGTGTGGCTGAAGCGGGCAACCTGGAGGCTGCGCAGCGTTGTCCAGCATGAGCGGATGGGGTCGAAGCGCTCGACGTGGCCGCTGGCTTCCCCGGTTTGCGAGCCGCCCACCAGCAGAAAGGACCCGTCGTCGAGAATGACCGTGAGTTGCGAGAATGCCGCCTTCTGCTTGGGGGGTTGTTGCTTCCATTCGCGCTTGTCAAGGCTGAAGCGTTCCACGCTGTCGGTGGCATGCCCGCCATTGGTGATGCCGCCGGCAACCAGCACATCGCCATTGGGCAAACGCATGGCGCTGTGCAGGGCCCGGGCGATGTGCATGGCGCCAGCGCAAGCGTGGATATGGCCGTCCTTCGACATGTGCATTCTCCTTGTCGGCGTGAAAAGGAGGGTGCGCTGCAGGTGGCCCATCGTCTACTGACATAAATGACAGTGCGTTTGCGCAGGGCCATGAAAAAAGGGCCAGCCAAATGAATGGCTGACCCTTCTGCGGTACTGCGTTATTTCAACCGATGGCTTTGGACGCCAACCAGAACAACCCCGCCGACAAGGCGATGGTCGCCGGCAGGGTCAGCACCCAGGCCAGCAGAATGGTGCGCACGGTGCCGCCTTGCAGGCCGCTCTTGTTCGCCACCATGGTCCCGGCCACACCCGACGAGAGCACGTGGGTGGTCGACACCGGCAGGCTGAAGATGTTGGCCGCGCCAATCGCGCAGGCTGCGGTGATCTGCGCCGACATGCCCTGGGCATAGGTCATGCCCTGCTTGCCGATCTTCTCGCCAATGGTCAGTACCACACGCTTCCAGCCCACCATGGTCCCCAGGCCCAGGGCCAGGGCCACCGCCAGGATCACCCAGAACGGCGCGTACTCGGTGGTCGCGGTCAGGTCACGACGCAATTTGTCCAGGTCGGCCTTTTCACGTGCTTCCAGGCCTGGCAACTTGCTGACCTTTTTCGCCGTGTCATCCAGGCACAGCAGGTAACGCCGCACTTCCACGCGCTTCTCGGCAGTCAGCGAATGGTAGTCCGCCACGCCGTTGAGCGACTGCTGCAGCGCGGTGATGGTCGGCTCGGTCTGTTGCGGATTGCAACTGAACTGCTCCGGCAGGTCACCGGCCTTGGCCTTGCCCAGTGCCAGGAATTCGCCCAGGGTTTCGCTGTTGCGCTGGTAGAACTGGCTCAGGTGCAGGGTCGCGTCACGGGTACGCTCGATCTGGTAGGTGGTGCTGTTCAGGTCCAGCACGAACTGCGCCGGCACGATGCCGATCAGCACCAGCATGATCAGGCCGATACCTTTCTGACCATCGTTGGAACCGTGCACGAAGCTGACGGCCATGGCCGAGATGACCAGTACCAGGCGGTTCCAGAACGGCGGGTGCTTCTTGTCGTCGAGCTTGCGGCGCTGTTCAGGCGTCTTGTGCATCTTCGACAGCGGGCGCCACCACTTCAGACCGATCAGCACCAGCGCGGCCACGGCAAAGCCGGCCATGGGCGAGAGCACCAGCGACATGCCTATGTCGATTGCCTTCTGCCAGTTGACCCCGTCACCCAGTGGAATGTCGTTGAGCAGCGCGTTGGCCAGGCCCACGCCCAGGATCGAGCCGATCAGGGTGTGCGAGCTGGACGCCGGGATGCCGAAGTACCAGGTACCCAGGTTCCACGCGATGGCCGCGGCCAGCAGCGAGAAGACCATGGCCAGGCCATGCCCGGTGTTCACATTGATCAGCAGCTCCACCGGCAGCAGGTGCACGATGGCATACGCCACCCCGACTCCGCCCAGCAGGACGCCAAGGAAATTGAACACGCCGGAAAAGAACACGGCCAGGTGCGGCGGCATGGCTTTGGTATAGATGACAGTCGCTACCGCATTGGCGGTGTCATGAAAGCCATTGATGAACTCGAAGGCGAGCACGAAGGTCAAGGCGAGCAACAGGCTCACCAGTACCCAGGCATCAAGTCCGCTGAATAAATCGATCATGAAGGAATTCTGACCCGGTCATAAGGGGGCGCGATTATGCCAGAAATCCTGGGTAATCGATGCACTAGGTGCTGACCGGTCGGGGCGCTTTTGCGGGGGGGCAGGGCACTGCAGGAGGGGAGGGTAATCAAGAAAGATCGGCAAAAATCAGAAAAAATAACGCGAACGGTCAAGAAAAAACCGATGTTTTCCACGGCTGAATAATTCAAACGACCGTATTAAATTTGTGAGATTACGTAACGGTTTCATCTTCGACGCCGCAAGGGTCGCCCAAGGCACCGTCTTCGTGCCGGTGCCGTGCCCAGGGGCGGGCGCTTTGTCCGAGGGTCAGGGCTCCTGTGGGCTGAGCTCCTTTTCGATCTTTTGCAGTTCCACGGCAAATGCCTGGTCCAGCAGGCTGGCACGTTTGCGCCAGGGTTTGCGTTCGGGGTCTGGTTGGGCGGCGTATGTGGTGACTTCTCCGCCATAAACGTCCTTGTAACGTTGTTCCTGGCGCTCGAGTTCAGCGCGCAGTTCATCTTTCGTCACAGTGTTTCCTGAAGTTGGAGTTGATGCCGATTTCAACACAAGCACGTTTAACCCGACGACAGCGGCACAGGCCATTGTGTCGAGCGTCTATATAAGACGAGGGTGATTGCAGTTGAATGGCTGTTTTACACCTTCTGTCGGGGCCTGTCAGCCCGGCAGAAGCAAAAACGGCCTTGCTGGTGGGCAAGGCCGTGCCTGGGACTTCTACGGTGGGTACCTGACCAGTCTCTCCAAGAAGCCACATGTGGCAGGCGAAAGGTATAAGCAATTGTAGGTATCGGTCAATTGCGATTATCGGCCGATGGTTCGATAATCGCCCAAGTGAAGTTTGCCGAGGTGAGTCATGAGTGAAGAAACAGGGGGCAAGGGCCCAGGCCTGAACGACAACGTGCGCAGCTCTTTCGCTTCGTTGGCGCCGCCCATCGTGGCCTCGCCGGCCAAGCGCATCCAGGCGTTCACCGGCGACCCGGATTTCATGACGTCGCTGGCGCGGGGCCTGGCGGTGGTGCAGGCGTTCCAGGAGCGCAAGCGGCACCTGACCATCGCCCAGATCAGCCACCGCACCGAGATCCCGCGCGCGGCGGTTCGCCGTTGCCTGCACACGCTGATCAAGCTCGGCTATGCCACCACCGACGGGCGCACCTATTCATTGCTGCCCAAGGTGCTGACCCTGGGTCATGCCTACCTGTCCTCGACGCCATTGGCGGTATCGGCGCAGCCGTACCTGGACCGCATGAGCGACCAGTTGCACGAGGCCTGCAACATGGCCACCCTCGAAGGTGACGACATTCTCTACATCGCCCGCTCGGCGACGGTGCAGCGCCTTATTTCGGTGGACCTGTCGGTGGGCGGGCGCCTGCCGGCCTATTGCACCTCGATGGGGCGCATCCTGCTGGCGGCGCTGGACGACGCCACCCTGCACGAATACCTGGAGCACGCCGACCTGCAGGCCAAGACCAGCCGTACCGTGCACGACCCGGCAGCCTTGCTGGAAATCCTCCAGCAGGTGCGCGAGCAGGGCTGGTGCGTGGTCGACCAGGAGCTGGAGCAGGGCCTGCGTTCGATCGCGGTGCCGGTGTACGACGCCTCCGGCCAGGTACTGGCGGCGCTGAACATCAGTACCCACGCCGGGCGGGTGAGTCGCAGCGAGCTGGAGCAGAAGTTTCTGCCGATCATGGTGGCGGCCAGCCGCGACCTGAGTACCCAGCTGTTCAGTTGAATGCGCCGAGCGGTTCCTGTTCGATAAACGCACAGTCTTGCGTTTATCGAATTGCGCCGCGTCGCGCGCCTTATTAATGTCCCTCGCATCAAGTGGCCCCTGACGGCCTCCAATAATAATGAGCGAGAGAACACCCCATGACCTGCACCCTGTCCTGCTTCAGCCTGTACCTGCCCGCCTGCCGGCTGCACGGTAGCTGACCCTTTCCAAAAGACCCGTACCCGACCGTCTGTGCCGTTCACGCGCGCACCCGCACACTCGCGCGCATCTTCTGGATAAAAACAATGAATAGTCCCCAAGCTGCTGTTGGAAACTGCCTGGATGTGCAGTCGTTCATCAATGCCCAGCCGTTGTCGCGTTACCAATGGCGGGTGGTCATCCTGTGCTTTCTGATCGTGTTCCTCGACGGCCTGGACACCGCCGCAATGGGCTTCATTGCCCCGGCACTGTCCCAGGACTGGGGCATCGACCGCGCCAGCCTGGGCCCGGTGATGAGCGCCGCGCTGATCGGCATGGTGTTCGGTGCGCTGGGCTCGGGGCCGCTGGCCGACCGTTTCGGGCGCAAGGTGGTGCTGGTGGGCGCGGTGTTGCTGTTCGGCGCGTTCAGTCTGGCCTCGGCCTATGCCACCAACGTCGACCAGTTGCTGGTGCTGCGCTTTCTGACCGGCCTGGGCCTGGGCGCCGGCATGCCGAACGCCACCACGCTGCTGTCCGAATACACCCCCGAGCGGCACAAATCGTTGCTGGTCACCAGCATGTTCTGCGGCTTCAACCTGGGCATGGCCGGTGGCGGGTTCATTTCCGCCAAGCTGATCCCGATGTTCGGCTGGCACAGCCTGCTGCTGATCGGCGGCATCCTGCCGCTGCTGCTGGTGGTGGTACTGATGGTGTGGCTGCCGGAGTCGGCGCGTTACCTGGTGGTGCGCAACAAGGGCACCGACCGGGTACGCCGCACATTGGCGCCGATCGAGCCGGGCATCGTCAACCAGGCTGCCAGCTTCAGCGTGCCGGAACAGAAGACGGTCAAGGCGCGCAACGTGTTCGCGGTGATCTTCTCGGGCACCTACAGCGTCGGCACGCTGCTGTTGTGGCTGACCTATTTCATGGGCCTGGTGATCGTCTACCTGCTGACCAGCTGGCTGCCCACGCTGATGCGTGACAGCGGCGCGAGCATGGAGCAGGCGGCGTTCATCGGTGCGCTGTTCCAGTTCGGCGGCGTGCTCAGTGCGGTGGCGGTAGGCTGGGCGATGGACCGCTACAACCCGCACAAGGTGATCGGCACCTTCTACCTGCTGGCCGGGGTGTTCGCCTACGCGGTGGGCCAGAGCCTGGGCAACATCACGCTGTTGGCGACCCTGGTGCTGATTGCCGGCATGTGCGTGAACGGGGCGCAGTCGGCGATGCCGTCGCTGGCGGCGCGCTTCTACCCCACCCAGGGCCGCGCCACCGGCGTGTCGTGGATGCTGGGCATCGGCCGGTTTGGCGCGATTCTCGGGGCCTGGATGGGCGCCACGTTGCTGGGCCTGGGCTGGAACTTCGAACAGGTGCTGACGGCCCTGGTGATCCCGGCCGCGATCGCGACGGTGGCGGTGGTGATCAAGGGTGTGGTGAGCCACGCTGACGCGACCTGACCGGCTGGCAGTAGCGCCCCTATCGCGGGTCAAGCCCGCTCCCACATGGATCTCCACCGTACCTGTGGGAGCGGGCTTGACCCGCGATGGTTTGTGGATCCTTAGCACAACAACAATACGTTCGATAATCGAACGCTATGGCGATTATCGGATTGTACGGCCCAATGCGCCGCCTTAATCTGAGCTCATGCCGGTGCCGCCCAGAGGCACCTCTGAAACCGCTCTCCAGGAGTCTGCAATGGCTGAAATCCTCTCGCTCCACGACGCCGTGAAGCAGTTCGTCAACGACGGCGACAGCGTCGCCCTTGAAGGCTTCACGCATTTGATCCCGACCGCCGCCGGGCACGAAATCATTCGTCAGGGCAAGAAGGATCTGACCCTGGTGCGCATGACCCCCGACCTGATCTACGACCAGCTGATCGGCGCCGGCTGCGCCCGCAAGCTGATCTTCTCGTGGGGCGGCAACCCGGGTGTCGGGTCGCTGCACCGCCTGCGTGACGCGGTCGAGAAGCAGTGGCCGCACGCCATGGAAATCGAAGAACACAGCCACGCCGACCTCGCCAACGCCTACGTTGCCGGTGCCTCGGGCCTGCCGTTCGCGGTGCTGCGCGCCTACGCCGGCTCCGACCTGCCCAAGGTCAACCCGCTGATCAAGAGCGTGACCTGCCCGTTCACCGGTGAGGTGCTGGCCGCCGTGCCGTCGGTTCGCCCGGACGTCACCGTGATCCACGCGCAGAAGGCCGACCGCAAGGGCAACGTGCTGCTGTGGGGCATCCTGGGTGTGCAGAAGGAGGCCGCCCTGGCCGCCAAGCGCTGCATCGTCACCGTGGAAGAGATCGTCGACGACCTCAACGCGCCAATGAATGCCTGCGTGCTGCCCACCTGGGCACTGTCGGCCGTGTGCCTGGTACCGGGCGGGGCGCACCCGTCCTACGCGCACGGCTACTCCGAGCGTGACAACCGCTTCTACCAGGCCTGGGACCCGATTGCCCGCAGCCGTGAGACCTTCACCGCCTGGATCGACGAATACATTCGCGGCACCGCCGACTTCCCTGCCTTCAAGGCAAAACTGGCCAGCGCTTCGGAGGCTGCACAATGAGCTACTCCACCAATGAAATGATGACCGTTGCCGCTGCCCGCCGCCTGCGCAACGGCGCTGTGTGCTTCGTCGGCATCGGCCTGCCGTCCAAGGCCGCCAACCTGGCACGCCTGACCTCTTCGCCCGACGTGGTGCTGATCTACGAATCGGGCCCTATCGGCGCCAAGCCAACGGTACTGCCGCTGTCCATCGGTGACGGCGAGCTGGCCGAAACCGCCGATACCGTGGTGCCCACCGGCGAGATCTTCCGCTACTGGCTGCAGGGCGGGCGCATTGACGTGGGCTTTCTGGGCGCGGCCCAGGTCGACCGTTTCGGCAACATCAACACCACCGTGGTCGGCGACTACCACCAGCCCAAGGTACGCCTGCCGGGTGCCGGTGGCGCACCGGAAATCGCCGGCTCCGCCAAGACCGTGCTGATCATCCTCAAGCAGTCCTCGCGCGCCTTCGTCGACAAGCTCGACTTCATCACCTCGGTCGGCCACGGCGAAGGCGGCGACTCGCGCAAACGCCTGGGCCTGCCCGGTGCTGGCCCGGTGGGCATCATCACCGACCTGTGCATCATGGAACCTGAAGCCGGCAGCAACGAATTCGTGGTCACCTCGATTCACCCGGGTGTGACCCGCGAGCAGATCGTCGCCGCCACCGGCTGGGCGATCCGCTTTGCCGACAGCGTCGAAACCACCGTGGCGCCGAGCGAAGTCGAGCTGACTGCGCTGCGCGACCTCGAAGCGCGCACCGCGGCCGCCCACGGCCAAGCGCCGGGAGAAGCCTGATGCGTGACGTATTCATCTGCGACGCGATTCGCACCCCCATCGGCCGCTTCGGCGGCGCCCTGGCCGGCGTGCGCGCCGACGACCTGGCGGCGGTACCGCTCAAGGCGCTGATCGAGCGCAACCCCACGGTGCAATGGGACCAGCTCGACGAAGTGTTCTTCGGCTGCGCCAACCAGGCCGGTGAAGACAACCGCAACGTGGCGCGCATGGCCCTGCTGCTGGCCGGGCTGCCCGACAGCGTGCCGGGTGTGACCCTCAACCGCCTGTGCGCCTCGGGCATGGACGCCATCGGCACGGCGTTTCGCGCCATTGCCAGCGGCGAGATGGAGCTGGCGATTGCCGGCGGCGTCGAGTCGATGTCCCGTGCACCGTTCGTGATGGGCAAGGCCGAAAGCGCCTATTCGCGCAACATGACGCTGGAAGACACCACCATCGGCTGGCGCTTCATCAACCCGCTGATGAAGGCCCAGTACGGCGTGGACGCGATGCCACAGACCGCCGACAACGTGGCCGACGACTATCAGGTATCGCGCGCCGACCAGGATGCCTTCGCCCTGCGCAGCCAGCAGCGCACCGCCAAGGCCCAGGCCGCCGGCTACTTCGCCGAAGAGATCGTGCCGGTGCGCATCGCGCACAAGAAGGGCGAGACCGTGGTCGAGCACGACGAACACCCGCGCGCCGACACCACCCTCGAAGCCCTGGCCAGGCTCAAGCCGGTCAACGGCGCGGACAAGACGGTCACCGCCGGCAACGCCTCGGGCGTCAACGACGGCGCCGCGGCGCTGATACTGGCATCGGCCGAGGCGGTGCAAAAGCATGGCCTGACCCCGCGCGCGCGCGTGCTCGGCATGGCCAGTGCCGGCGTTGCCCCCCGGGTAATGGGCATCGGCCCGGTGCCGGCGGTGCGCAAGCTGATCGAGCGCCTGGGCGTGGCGGTCACCGATTTCGACGTGATCGAGCTCAACGAAGCGTTCGCCAGCCAAGGCCTGGCCGTGCTGCGCGAACTCGGCATTGCCGACGACGCGCCGCAGGTCAACCCCAACGGCGGCGCCATTGCCCTGGGTCACCCGTTGGGCATGAGCGGCGCACGCCTGGTGCTGACAGCGCTGCACCAGCTGGAGAAATCCGGCGGGCGCAAAGGCCTGGCGACCATGTGCGTGGGTGTCGGGCAGGGCCTGGCCCTGGCCATCGAGCGCGTGTAATCAATGACCCCGCTGCTGCGACCTCCACGCAAGGTCGGGGCAGCGGGGTGATTGTTCTGTGGAACGTGAGTGTTACCGAGTGTGTCTAGACTTCAGACATCCTTCCAGAGTGAATTGCCATGACTTCAATCCATTACACCGGCGAAGAACGCAGCAAACGCATTTTCGCCATCGTCGGTGCCTCCTCGGGCAACCTCGTGGAATGGTTCGACTTCTACGTCTATGCCTTCTGCGCGATCTACTTTGCCCCGGCTTTCTTCCCCTCCGACGACCCGACGGTGCAGCTGCTCAACACCGCTGGCGTGTTCGCCGCCGGGTTCCTGATGCGGCCCATCGGCGGCTGGCTGTTCGGCCGTGTGGCCGATCGCCACGGGCGCAAGAATTCGATGATGATCTCGGTGCTGATGATGTGCGCCGGCTCGCTGGTGATCGCCTGCCTGCCGACCTACGCCAGCATCGGTGCCTGGGCACCGGCGCTGCTGTTGCTGGCGCGGCTGTTCCAGGGCCTGTCGGTGGGCGGCGAATACGGCACCACCGCCACCTACATGAGCGAGGTGGCCCTGCGCGGCCAGCGCGGTTTCTTTGCTTCGTTCCAGTACGTGACCCTGATCGGCGGGCAACTGCTGGCGGTGCTGGTGGTGGTGATCCTGCAGCAACTGCTCACCGAAGATGAGCTGCGCGCCTGGGGCTGGCGCATCCCGTTCGTGGTGGGTGCCATCGCGGCGGTGATCTCGCTGTTCCTGCGTCGCTCGCTGGAAGAGACCAGCAGCGCCGAAACCCGCAACGACAAGGACGCCGGCAGCCTCGGCGGCCTGTTCCGCAACCACAAGGCGGCGTTCATCACCGTGCTTGGCTACACCGCCGGCGGCTCGCTGATCTTCTACACCTTCACCACCTACATGCAGAAGTACCTGGTGAACACTGCGGGCATGAGCGCCAAGACCGCCAGCTTCATCATGACCGGTGCACTGTTCCTGTACATGTGCATGCAGCCGCTGTTCGGCATGCTCTCGGACCGCATCGGCCGGCGCACCTCGATGCTCTGGTTCGGCGCCCTGGGCACCCTGTGCACGGTGCCGATCCTGCTTACCCTGAAAACCGTCACCAGCCCGTTCCTGGCCTTTGTGCTGATCACCCTGGCGCTGGCCATCGTGAGCTTCTACACCTCGATCAGCGGGCTGGTCAAAGCCGAGATGTTCCCGCCGCAGGTACGTGCGCTGGGCGTGGGCCTGGCCTACGCGGTGGCCAACGCGATCTTCGGCGGCTCGGCCGAATATGTGGCACTGGGGCTCAAGTCGCTGAACATGGAAAACGCCTTTTACTGGTACGTTACGGTGATGATGGCGATTGCCTTCCTGTTCAGCCTGCGCCTGCCCAAGCAGGCGGCGTACCTGCACCACGATCATTGAGAAGGACCACCGATGAACCAACGTCCGGGCAATCAGCTGTTCGATGCCTACTTCACCGCGCCGGCCATGCGCGCCGTGTTTTCCGACCGTGGCCGAGTGCAGGGCATGCTCGATTTCGAAGCCGCGCTGGCCCGCGCCGAGGCGGCGGTGGGGCTGATCCCGCAGGTGGCGGTGGCACCGATCGAAGCGGCCTGCCAGGCCGAGCGCTATGACTTCGCGGCCCTGGCCGAGGCCATCGCGGTGGCCGGCAACTCGGCCATCCCGCTGGTCAAGGCGCTGGGCAAGGTGATTGCCAGCGGCGTGCCCGAAGCCGAGCGCTTCGTGCACCTGGGCGCTACCAGCCAGGATGCGATGGACACCGGGCTGGTGCTGCAATTGCGCGATGCCCTGGGCCTGATCGAAGCCGACCTGGCGCGCCTGGCCGACAGCCTGGCGCACCAGGCGCTGCAGCATGCCGACACGCCGCTGGCCGGGCGCACCTGGCTGCAACATGCAACGCCCGTGACCCTGGGCATGAAGATCGCCGGCTGGCTCGGTGCACTCACCCGTCACCGTCATCGCCTGCAGGAGCTCAAGCCGCGCCTGCTGAGCCTGCAGTTCGGCGGCGCCTCCGGCACCCTGGCGGCGCTGGGCAACAAGGCATTGCCGGTGGCCGAGGCGCTGGCCGGGCAGCTCAGGCTGAGCCTGCCCGAGCAGCCCTGGCATACCCAGCGTGACCGCCTGGTGGAGTTCGCCTCGGTGCTGGGCATGATCGCCGGCAGCCTGGGCAAGCTGGGACGCGATGTGAGCCTGCTGATGCAGACCGAGGCGGCGGAGGTGTTCGAGCCTGCTGCGCCGGGCAAGGGCGGCTCGTCGACCATGCCGCACAAGCGCAACCCGGTGGGCGCGGCGGTGCTGATCGGCGCCGCTACCCGTGTACCGGGGCTGGTGTCCACGCTGTTCGCGGCAATGCCCCAGGAGCACGAGCGCAGCCTGGGCCTGTGGCATGCCGAATGGGAAACCCTGCCCGAGATCTGCTGCCTGGTGTCCGGCGCCCTGCGCCAGGCCCAGGTGATTGCCGAGGGCCTGGAGGTGGATGCTGCGCGCATGCGCCGCAACCTCGACCTGACCCAGGGCCTGGTGCTGGCCGAGGCGGTCAGCATCGTGCTGGCCCAGCGACTGGGCCGGGACACCGCACACCACCTGCTGGAAACCTGCTGCAAGCGTGCGGTGGCCGAACAGCGTCAGCTGCGCGACGTGCTGGGCGACGATCCGCAGGTGACTGCCGAGCTGTCGGCGGACGAACTCGACCGCCTGCTCGACCCTGCTCATTACCTGGGCCAGGCCCGCGTGTGGGTGGCGAGGGCGGTGGCTGAACACCAACAATTCAAGCGTTGAAGGAGGCCGTTGTGGCTAGCGTACAACTCGCTGATGGCGTACTGAACTACCGGCTCGACGGGCCCGAGGGCGCACCGGTGCTGGTGCTGTCCAACTCGCTGGGCACCGACCACACCATGTGGGACCCGCAACTGCCGGCATTTGCCGCGCATTTTCGGGTACTGCGCTACGACACTCGCGGGCATGGCCAGTCGCTGGTGACCGAGGGGCCGTACAGCATCGAGCAACTGGGGCGTGACGTGCTGGCACTGCTGGACGCGCTGAAGATCGAGCGGGCGCATTTCTGCGGCCTGTCCATGGGCGGGCTGATCGGGCAGTGGCTGGGCATCCATGCCGGCGAGCGCCTGAACCGCCTGATCGTGTGCAACACCGCAGCCAAGATCGGCAACGACGAGGTATGGAACCCGCGCATCGACATGGTGCTGCGCGACCGCGAGGCGGCGATGGTGGGGCTGCGCGACGCCTCCATCGAGCGCTGGTTCACCAAGGCCTATGCGCAGGCCAACCCGGACCAGGCCAAGCGCATCACCGACATGCTGGCGGGCACTTCGCCCGATGGCTATGCGGCCAACTGCGGCGCGGTGCGAGATGCGGACTTCCGGGACCAGCTGGGTGAGATCAAGGTGCCGCTGCTGGTGATTTCCGGCAGTGCCGATGCGGTCACGCCGCCGGCTGGCGGGCGCTTCATCCAGGAGCATGTGGTGGGTGCCGAGTATGCCGAGTTCCAGGCGGCGCACCTGTCCAACGTTGAAGTCGGCGCGCCGTTCAGCCGCCGCGTGATCGATTTTCTGCTGGCCCGCTGAGGAGTAGGTTGTGGACGAAAAAGAACGTTACGAGGCCGGCATGCAGGTGCGGCGTGCGGTACTGGGCGATGCCCATGTGGACCGCAGCCTGAGCAACCTCACCGAGTTCAACGGCGAGTTCCAGGAAATGATCACTCGGCACGCGTGGGGCGATATCTGGACGCGGCCGGGGTTGCCACGCCATACCCGCAGCCTGATCACCATCGCGATGCTGATCGGCATGAACCGCAATGAAGAGCTGAAGCTGCACTTGCGGGCGGCGGCGAACAACGGCGTGACCCGCGAAGAGATCAAGGAAGTGCTGATGCAGAGCGCGATCTATTGCGGGATCCCGGCGGCCAATGCCACGTTCCACCTGGCGGAGTCGGTGTGGGATGAACTGGGCGTCGAATCCCGCGCCTGATCTTGCGGGCCTCATCGCGGGTCAAGCCCGCTCCCACAGGTTCACCGCTGCCTTGAGGCTGGTGCATACCTTGTGGGAGCGGGCTTGACCCGCGATGGTGGCCCTCAGAGCAGCGCCTTTTTCGAGCGACTACCCACCGGCCCCGCATTCGCCTCGATCGACCGCTTCAACTCCCCGCGCAACCCCAGCACGAACGCCATCTCCGCCACCACGAACAACGGCCCCACGATCAGCCCGCTGATGTCGTCCACAAACGCCGGCTTGCGCCCCTCGTAATAGTGGCCGACGAACTGGATCACCCAGCCCACCACGAACAGCCCCAGCCCCGCACTCAGCCACACCAGCGTGCTTTGAACCGCCAGTACCTGCCCGGCCCACAGGCACAAGCCCAGCAACACGCTCATCAGCAACCCGAAGCGGGTGTCCAGGCGCAGGTAGAACCACGCCGACCACAGCGCCACCAGCAATGCAGGCGAAAGCCACACCCCGCCCAATGCCATGCCCGGACGCGACAGCAGCACCGTGACCGCCACCACGATCAGCGGGATACCCACGAAGTGCGTGGCGATGTTGCGTGGGTCGCGGTGGTAGGCCGCGTATTGACTCAGGTGCTCGACGAGGCTTTTCATTGTTGTTCCTCCTGTAGGATTGCCCGAGCTTGCCCTGCGCAGGCACCGTCGTCTGTCGGCTAGCCGACAGTGTCACCACGAGGCCCCCGATGAACGCTTCAACCTTGCGCCAGGGTCACTGGTTCAAACAGTTGCCCGCTACCCTGCAGGATAGCCTGCTGCACCTGGCCCGGCCCGTGAGCCTGGAGGCCGGCGCCTGCCTGTTCCAGCGCGGCGACCCGCCTTGCGGACTGTACGCGGTGCTCGAAGGCGCCATCCGCATCGGTGCGGTCAGCGCCCAGGGCAAGGAGGCGGTGCTGACCCTGATCGAGGCCCCGCACTGGTTCGGCGAGATCTGCCTGTTCGACGACCAGCCACGTACCCACGACGCCTATGCAGAAGGTGCCACCCACCTGCTGCGGGTGCCCCAGGGCGCGCTGGTGAAATTGCTGGATGCGCAACCGCATTACTGGCGTGAATTCGCCTTGCTGATGAGCCACAAGCTGCGCCTGGCCTTTGTCGCGCTGGAGCAGCAGAGCCTGATGAGTGCCGCGCCGCGGGTGGCCTACCGGCTGCTGCAGATCGCCGCCGGTTACGGCGAAGTGGAGGGGGCCAGGAGGGTGTTGCAATTGTCCCAGGAGCAACTGGCGCTGATGCTCGCGCTGTCGCGCCAGACCACCAACCAGATTCTCAAGGCGCTGGAGCAGGATGGCGTGCTGCGCCTGAGCTACGGCGAGATCGAGATTCTCGACCCCGCGCGCCTGGCACTGATGGCTAATCCGGCTGGAACGGCGACTGGCTGAGGATCACCCCGGTTTCCTCGACGTACTTCTGCCATTCGCCGAGCAGGGCCTGCAGCTTTGCCGGCTGCGCCTGCGCCAGGTCGTGGACCTCGCCGGGATCGATGCTCAGGTCGTACAGCTGCCAGGTGGCCGGCCCCACCGGGCCTGGAATGTACACCGCCTTCCAGTGCCCCTGGCGAATCGCCCGGCGCCCGAACAGCTCCCAGCCGGTGACGGTGTGCTCGTCGTGTACCTGCTCGGTCTCGCCCGACAGGTAGCCCAGCCACGACTTGCCGCGCAGCGGCGCCACGTCACGCCCGCGCCAGCGTTTGCCCGGGTGGCGGATGCCGGCCAGGTCCAGCAGGGTCGGGGTGATGTCCATCACGGTGCTGAACTGATGGCTGATCTGCCCCTGGCGCGCCAGTGCCGGGTAGTGCAGCAGGGCCGGCACGCGAATGCCGCCCTCGGTGGTGAAGGCCTTGAACAGCCGCGACGGTGCGGTGGCCGCCTGGGCCCAGTGCGGGCCGTACCACACGTAGGAGTTGGCGCGGCCGATGTTGTCCAGGCTGTTGTCGTAGTGCTGGTCCAGGTAGCTGGCCAGGTGCGGGCCGAACTTGGGGAAGGCTTCGAGCAGCGCGCCCTCGGCACCGTTGTCGGACATGAACAGCACCAGGGTGTTGTCCAGCAGGCCCTGGTTGCGCAGGTAGCCGAGCACCCGGCCGATGTTCCAGTCCATGCGCTCGACCATCGCCGCGTACACCTCCATGGCGCGTGCCGAGCGCTGGCGCTGTTCGTCGCTCAGCGCCTGCCATTGTTCATCCACCGGGTGCGCCTGCACCTCGGCGCCGATCAGGCCCAGGGCGCGCAGTTTTTCCAGGCGCTCCTGGCGCAGTACTTCGGGCCCGGCGTCGTAGCGACCCTTGTAGCGCGCCACCACCTCGGCCGGCGCCTGCAACGGCCAGTGCGGCGCGGAGAACGGCAGGTAGGCGAAGAACGGCCGGCTCTGGTCGCGCTCCTTGAGGTACTGCAGCAACTTGTCGCCGAAGGCGTCGGAGGAATAGAAGCCCTCGGGTAGCGCTTCGACGAAGGTGTCGTCCTCGATGTACAGCGCCGGGGTCGACTTGAGCAGGCCGGGGGTGTGTTCGTCGTAGGTGGGTTCGAAGCCATAGTGGTTGGCCGCGCCCGGCAGCAGCGCGAACGAACGTTCGAAGCCACGCGCATGTGGCGCCAGCTCGGCCTTCAGGCCCAGGTGCCACTTGCCGCTCATCAGCGTCTGGTAGCCGGCCTCGCGCAGCAGTTCGGGCAGCGCCACCACGCGGTCGTTGAGGTAGCCCTCGTAGCCCGGCTTGCCGATCAGCTCCGGGGTCAGCGCCTCGGCCATGGTGCCGATGCCGGCGATGTGGTGGTCGGTACCGGTCAGCAGCATCGAGCGGGTCGGCGAGCAGGTGGGCGCGGTATGGAAGTCGGTCAGGCGCAGGCCGGCAGTGGCCAGGGCGTCCAGGTGCGGCGTGGCAATTTCGCCGCCGAAGGCACCCAGGTCGGAAAAGCCCAGGTCGTCGGCAACGATGATCAGGAAGTTGGGGCGTTGGCTCATGGTCGGCACTCAGCAGGCAAGATAGGTCAGAGGCAGGTCGCGGATCTGCTCCACTGCGGGCGGCAGGTAGCGCTCATCGTGGGTCAGTTCGTGCAGCAGGGTTTCGCGCAGGCGGTGGAACGCCAGGCTGGCGCGCTGGCGCGGGTGCGGCAGGTCGACCTCGACGATGCGCTTGATCCGCCCCGGGCGCGGTTCGAGCACCACCACGCGGTCGGCCAGGAATATCGCTTCCTCGACATCGTGGGTTACCAGCAGGGTGGTGATGCGCGCCCGTTCGCGAATGGCCAGCAGTTCGTCCTGCATCTGCTGGCGGGTAAGGGCGTCGAGGGCGCCGAAGGGTTCGTCCAGCAGCAGGATGCGCGGGCTGGCCACCAGCCCGCGGGCAATCGCCACGCGCTGGGCCATGCCGCCCGAGAGCTGGTGCGGGTAGGCCTGGGCAAAGTCTTCGAGGCCCACCAGGCTGATGAAGTCGGCCACCCGCCGGGCGCGCCGGGTGCGCTCCAGGCCCTCGTTGACCAGGCCCAGGTCGATGTTCTCGGCCACCGTCAGCCAGGGGAACAGGCGGTGCTCCTGGAACACGATGCCGCGTTCGCTGCCGATGCCGTGCACCGGCTGGCCGTCGATCAGGATCTGCCCCTGGTACTCGGCGTCCAGGCCCACCAGCAGGCGCAGCAGGGTGGACTTGCCGCAGCCGCTGGCGCCGACGATGGCGACGAATTCGCCGTCGGCGATCTGCAGGTTGAAATCGCGGATCGCTTCCAGTTCGCCGTCGGCCACGCTGAAGCGCTTGCCGACCTGGTTGAAGCTGACCCGTGGGTGAGCGAGTGCGTTCATGCCCGTCTCCAGCGCGTGGCGCGCAGTTCGATGTGTTGTCCGACGGCGCCGAGCAGGGCGCCGGTGAGGCCGACCAGCAGCATGCCGGCCATGATCAGGTCCATGCGCAGCAGTTGCTGGGCGCCGATCATCAGGCTGCCGATGCCACCGCCGGAGGGCATGAAGTACTCGGCGCCGATGGTGCCCAGCCAGGCGTAGATCAGGCCGACCCGCAACCCGGCGAAGATGCCCGGCGCGGCGCCTGGTAGCACCAGCCTGCGCAGGCGCTGGGCACCGCTCAGGCGTAGCACGCGGGCGGCTTCGTCGAGCTGCGCAGGCAGGCTGGCAACCGCGCGCTGGGTGGCGATGAACAGCGGGAAGAATGCCGCCAGGCCGACGAATACCCATTTGGCCAGTTCGCCCAGGCCGAACCAGGCGGTCAGCAGCGGCACCCAGGCGAAGATCGCGATCTGGCGCAGCCCGGCCAGGCTCGGGCCCAGCAGGCGCTCGGCGCGGCGCGACAGGCCCAGCAACAGGCCGAAGGCAAAGCCCAGGCTGCCGCCCAGCAGCAGGCCGCCCAGCGCTCGCCCGACGCTGACGGCCAGCGCGCCGCTCAAGGTGCCGTCGAGCACGCCGGCCCAGGTGCTGTGCACCACCTCCAGCGGCGCCACCAGAATGTTCGCATCGACCCAACCGTACTGGCTTGCCAGTTGCCACAGCACCAGCAGCGCCAGCGGCAGGCCCAGGGCATGCAGGCGCTGCCAGCCACGCAGCGGGCGCACCCGCAGTTGTGCGGTGGCCGGGTGCGGCCAGTGCAGCAGGCGGCGGTCGAGCCAGCCCAGGCCGCGGTCCATCAGCAGCCCGAGCACGCCGATCACGGCGATGCACACGAACACGATGTCGAGCATGAACAGTTGCCGTGCCCACACCATCAGGTAGCCCAGGCCTTCGCTGGAGGCCAGCAGCTCGACCGCCAGCAGCGAGGTCCAGCCGGCCGCCAGGGCCAGGCGCACACCGGCCAGAAACGCCGGCAACGCAGCGGGCAGGATCAGCCGGCGAACCAGCAGGTGCGTGGGCAGGCGCAGTACCGCCGCCGCTTCGCGCAGGCGCGGTTGGGCATCGCGCACGCCCACCAGGGTGTGCAGGGTCACCGGCACGATCACCGCCTTGACCAGCACCACCAGCTTGAGCACTTCGCCGATGCCGAACAGCACCATGAACAGCGGCACCCAGGCCAGCGTGGGGATCTGCGCCAGGGCGTTGAAAGTCGGCAGTACCAGGCGTTCGGCGCGCTGGCTGAAGCCCAGCCAGGCGCCGAGCACCGCACCGGCCCCGACCCCGGCCACCAGCCCCAGCAGCAGGCGTTGCAGGCTGATGGCCAGGTGCGCCCACACCTCGCCGCGACCCAGTTCCACGGCGCTGTCCCATACCAGCGCAGGCGGTGGCAGTATCTGCTCGCTCATCCAGTGGTTGCGGCTGGCCAGCCACCACACCGCCGCCAGCAGCAGGGGCAGATACCAGGCTTGCAGGCGCTGCCAGGGCAGGCTGCGCAGACGCGGCAGGCCAGGGGCGGGGGCCAGTGAGGAAAGGGCGGTACGGGTCATGCAGGCCTCGCTATTTGTATATTTCTTATGGGTATATGCAGAAGAAATTACATTCGATTGAGCGATAAGAACTGCATTTAAAGCCGCTGACTCGCCGCGCAGCCAATGCATTCGAAGCATATTTTGGTTGTGTGAAATGCATAGCCCGCAGGGCCGGGCCTGACAGGGCTTATATGTAATCTTGTTATTAAAATGTAATTTAATAGTATTTAAAGATTGGCATCCGCTATGGGTAGCGTGGCCGCACCATTACAAGGAGCTGTGTGCCATGAACCTGTCGATCAATCGTGTTTTCAGCCTGTTCGCCACCCCCGCACTGGCCGCCGTGATCGGCTGGATGCCGACACTGGCGCAGGGCGCCGAGCTCAAGCAGATCCGCATCGCGGTGCCCGACCTGAGTGCCGGCACCCAGCATTCGGGCGGTGGCATCACCGACGTGCTGCAACAGCAACAGCTGCTGGAGAAAGCCTTCGCCGCCGACGGCATCAGCATCCAGTGGAGCTACTTCAAGGGTGCGGGGCCAGTCATCAACGAGGCGTTCGCCAATGGCCAGGTGGACTTCGCCTACCTGGGCGACCTGGCGGCGATCATCGGCAAGGCCAATGGCGTCGACACCCGCCTGGTGGCCGCCACCGCGCGCGGGGTCAAGCACTACCTTGGGGTGGTGCCGGGCAGCGGCATCAAGACCCTGCAGGACCTCAAGGGCAAGCGCGTGGCCGTGTTCCGTGGCACCGCCACGCAGCTTTCGTTCGATGCCGCGCTGGCCAGCCAGGGCCTGAGCGAGAAGGACCTCAAGGTCATCAACCTGGATTTCAGCGCGGCTATCGCCGCCCTGGCGGCCAGGCAGATCGACGCCACCTGGGGCTCCACCGGCATCAGTGCGCTGGCCGATCGCGGCCTGGCCGAACTGCCGCTCAATACCCGCGATCTGGGCGGGGCGGGCAATGTGCAGGCGGTGCTGGTGGCCGCCGGTGCCTTCGTCGATGCGTACCCGGCAGTGGTCGAGAAGTTCGTCGCCGCGCAGCAGCCGGCGGTGCAATGGCTGACCGACGATGCCAACAAGGACGCCTACATCCAGCTGGTGTCGGAGCGTGCCAGCTACCCGCCGGCGATCCTGCAGCGTGACCTCAGCCAGGAGCGCCTGAGCGCGGTGTTCGACTCTACCCTGGACCCCGACTTTCTCGCCCGCCTGCAAGCCTCGGTGGACCTCGCCGCGCAGCAGCGCCTGATTCGCAAACCGTTCAAGGTCGACCAGTGGCTGGCGCCGCAGGCTACCCGACCAGCGCCTGTGGCGCAGGCTGGCGGTCAAGGTTGATCAGGGTCTCGATCATCGCCCGCGCCGCAGGGGACAGGCGGTAGCCGCTGCGGCTGACGATGCCGCAGCGGGCATTGAAGCTGTCGAGGTTGGCCGGCAGGTTGCGCCAGTGCAGGCGCACCAGTTCGCCGGCCTGCACCGCCGCGCCGTAGGCCTCTTCGCTGCCGATGCCGATGGCATTGGTGCCGAGCACGATCTTGAGCAGGGTGGGTTGGTGCTCGCTCTGGATCTGCGGCGAAAAGTCGGTCTTGCCGCTGAGGTTGGCCAGCAGCTTGCGCACCCCCGGCGGAATCAGCGAACAGGCCAGCGGGTAGTCGAACATGTCGTTGGTCGACAGGCTGTCCTTGGCCAGCAGCGGGTGCCCGGGGCGGCAGAAGAACAGGCCGCGGCGCGGGGTCAGGGCCAGGGTCTGGAAGTTGGGGTCGGCTTCGAAGTGGCGGATGTCGGCGACGAAGAACTCGATCTCTTCGCGGCTCAGCGCCCGGCTGAGCGTTTCCCAGTTTGAGACCTCGAAATGCGTGCGCACCTTGGGGTGGGCGTTGATGAACTGCGCCACCGCCTGCGGCACCAGGTTCACCGCCGGTGCAGGGCCGCAGCCAAAGCGCAGCTCGCCGGCATCGAGCTTGGTCATCTGCTGCACCTCGCTGCTCAGCTGCGCCGCGCCCTGCACCAGGCGCAGGGCGTGCTGCAGCACCACCTGGCCTTCGGGCGTGGGGCGCAGATCCTTGTTGGCGCGGTCCACCAGCACACAGCCGAACTCCTGCTCCAGGCCCTGGATACTGCGGCTGAAGGCGGGCTGGGTGATGCCCATGGCGTCGGCGGCGCGCACGAAACTGCGGTGTTCGGTGAGGGCGATGAAGTAGCGCAGTTGGCGAAGATCCATATGCTTTTCCGGCATTCCAAAAATAGGGCGAAGGTATTTGCCGCCCCGGGAGTCTGGGTTTTAAATGCAAGCTCTTATTCCGTCAATGAAGCACTTGCATATCTGTTAGAGCTTATTTGCATATAGATAGCGCCAGAGTTTCATCGGCACTTACCGTGACGCAACCGATGAGGGACGAACCATGAGCAACGCCGCATTTGCCGCAGCACCTGTCAGCCATGCGCTGGAGATTCATCCGGTGGCCGGGCGCATCGGTGCCGAAATTCGTGGGGTGACACTGGGCGCCGACCTGGCCCCGGCGGTGGTGGAGGCGATCCAGGCCGCGCTGGTGCAGCACAAGGTGATCTTCTTCAGGGGCCAGACGCAGCTGGACGACCAGACCCAGGAGGCCTTCGCGCACCTGCTGGGCGAGCCCATCGCGCACCCGACCGTGCCGGTGCGCGATGGCACCCGCTACCTGCTGGAACTCGATGGCGGGCAAGGGCGTCGGGCCAACTCCTGGCACACCGACGTGACCTTCGTCGAGGCGTACCCCAAGGCGTCGATCCTGCGTTCGGTGGTGGCGCCGGCGTCGGGGGGCGATACGGTGTGGGCCAATACCGCCAGCGCGTACGATGACCTGTCACCGGCCTTGCAGGCGCTGGCCGAGCAGTTGTGGGCGGTGCACAGCAACGAGTACGACTATGCCGCGACCAAGCCGAACGTGAGCCTCGAGCAGTTGGAGAACTACCGCAAGGTGTTCACTTCGACGGTGTACGAGACCGAGCATCCGGTGGTGCGGGTGCACCCGGTGAGCGGTGAGAAGCACCTGCTGCTGGGGCATTTCGTGAAGCGCATCAAGGGCTATTCGAAGGCCGATTCGGATCACCTGTTCAACCTGCTGCAGAGCCATGTGACGCGCCTGGAGAACACCGTGCGCTGGCGCTGGCAGGCCGGGGACGTGGCGATCTGGGACAACCGCGCGACCCAGCATTATGCGGTGGATGACTACGGTACCCAGGGGCGTGTGGTGCGTCGGGTGACGCTGCAGGGGGATGTGCCGGTGGGGGTGCAGGGGCAGCGTAGCCGCACCATCAAGGGGCAGGATGTGGGCTGATGGGGCTGGCCTCATCGCGGGTCAAG